>NZ_JBLTWO010000006.1:0-285392 GCF_049889055.1 Rhizorhabdus antheiae
GGTCGATATCCGACAGGCCGCTTTTACAAATTTGCAGCACCTTCCGATCACCCCACGATCCGCCGCGCAGCCATATAACCCGACATACCGCCCAGCCCCGGCCCCGGATGGGTCGAGGCGCCGATCTGGTAGAGCGCCTTGACCGGCGTGTCGTGGCGGCTCGGCACTGCCTGCGGGCGCCACAGCATGAACTGGTCGATCGAGCACAGCCCGCCATAGGGATCGCCGCCGACGAGATTGCAGTTCAGCCCCTCGAGATCGGCGGGCGAGATGGCGTGGCGGCCGATGATCCGCTCGCGCAGGCCGGGGCTCAGCGCGCACAGGCGATCGACGATGCGATCGGCATAGGCCTCGCGCACCGCCTCGGTCCAGCGCCCGTCGGCGGGGACGGCGATTTCGCCCAGCGCGTCGCCCTTCAGTTCGCCATTGCGCGGCAGCTCCTGCAGCTGGATCCAGAGGATCGCCTTGCCCTCCGGCGCGCGGCTCGGGTCGATCGCGGTCGGCTGCGCGACGACGATGGTCGCCTCGGCCGGAAGCAGGCCACGCTCGGCCTCGTTGACCGCGCGCGACACCGCGTCGAGCCCGTCGGTGACATGGAGCATCGCCACCTTCGCCAGCGACGCGTCGGGCCATATCGGCGGTGACGACAGCGCGAGATGGATCTGCATCTCGCCCCGGCCATATTGGAAGGCGGCGGCCTCCTGGCGCACCGGTTGCGGCACGTCGACATCGGCCAACAGGCGCTCGTAAAGTTGCGTCGGCGTGACCGAGGCGACCACCGCCCGGCGCGCCGCGATGCGCTCGCCGCCGGCCAGCCGCACGCCGGTCGCCTTGCCGGCCGCAACCTCGATCGCTTGCACATCCGCACCGGTGCGGATCGCGCCGCCATGCTCCTCGATCAGCGCACGGAAGGCGGCGACGATCCGGTCGCTGCCGCCCTCGACCATCGGCGCGCCGACCGCTTCGAGCGAGAAGAGGACGAGCCGGTTCATCAGCGCCGACATGCTGCTTTCGGGCGAGAGCCCGACATGCAGCACCCAGGGGGCGAACAGCCCTCGCGCGGCAGGCGAGGTGAAGTCCTGCGACAGCCAGCCGCGAGTCGAGCGCAGCGCCTTGCCGAAAAAGGCGGCGAGACCCTTGAGCCCGCGCCGCCGCGCCTCGCCGAGCAGCAGCCTGATCGTCGGCCAGGACCAGAGTTCGCCGCCGAGCATGCCGAAGATCAGCCCCGCATCGGCCTCGACCGCCTGCATCGCCCGGCGATAGGCGGCGCCATCGCCGGGTGCCGCCGCGTCGAGCGCCGCGACATTGGCCTCGCGGTCGGTGCGGAACAGCAGCGCCGATCCGTCCGACCGCAGCAGCGCGGTCGGCGCGTCGGTGTTGACGAAGCGCAGCCCGTGCCGCGCCAGCGCCGGGCCGAGTTCGCCATAATGGGGGGAGGTCACGAACAGCGGATAGAGCGTCGACAGCGTATCGTGGCGGAAGCCGGGAAGGGTCAGCTCCTCGGTCCGGATGCAGCCCCCCGCGACGTCGTTGCGCTCGAGCAGCAGGACGCGCTGACCGCGCAGCGAGAGCAGCGCGCCGCAGACGAACGCGTTGATTCCGCTGCCGATGATGACGACGTCGGCGTCGCTCATCCCTGCGCGCCCGACAGCAGCGGCATCAGCGGAATGCGGCGTTCGGGGCCAAGTATGCCGTAACCGCCGTCGACGCTCGTCTCGCTGCCGGTCATGTAGCTGCCGGCGGACGAGGAGACAAAGCTCACCACCTCGGCCACTTCTGCCGCATCGGCGACGCGCCCGAGCAGGTTCAGATCGGCCGACACCGCATCGGCATGGGCGCGGTCCCCTGCGGTCAGGCCATCGAACGGATCGGACCAGATATGGCCGAGCGTGACCATGTTCACGCGGATGCCATCGGCCGCATAGTCGAGCGCCTGCGCCTTGGTCAGGTGGCGCAGCGCCGCCTTGGCGACCGGATAGGCCCAGCGCCCGACATGCGGGAACAGGCCGGAGATCGAGCCGATGTTGACGATCGTCCCGCCGACCGCAGCGAGGTGCGGGCGCGCAGCCTCGCCCAGGATCGCGGCCGATACGGCGGACACGTTGAGCGTTTCGAGCCAGGTCGCCCGCGACGTCGCCGGACCTTCGTCGCCATAGCTGCAGGCATTGTTGACGAGGATGTCGAGCCGGCCGAAGCCCGAGACGGCGGCGTCGACCAGTGCGGCGAGCGCGGCGTCGTCGGTGATGTCGGTCGCGACGAAGCGCGCCCGGGCGCCAAGTTCGGCCTCGATCGCGCGCCCCTTGTCGACGCTGCGCGCGGCGATCAGCACGGTCGCCCCCTCGGCATGGAGTTTGCGGGTGATCGCGGCGCCGATCGACGCGGCGCCCCCGGTAACGATGGCCACGCGGCCTTCATGCTGTCCCATCAGTTTCTCCCGGTGTTGGTCGTGGAAAGGCTACGGCCGTGGCGCTTCAGCAGGCGCGGCAGCAGACCCGCATATTCGGCGGCGTCGATCGAAACGAACCACTGGCGGATGCGCGTCAGCAGCGGCAGCCGCAGGTCGATCTCGGCGAGCAATTCGTCCATGTGGTGGACCGAGAAGGGGATGATGTTGGTCCCCTTAGAATGCTTGCCGTTGGTGCGCTGCTCCATCCAGGCGAGCCGGCTGTCGATATAGCGGCGCTGCTCCTGCTCGGGCGGCAAGGTCAGGCCGCCGACCAGCATGTTCGCGATCCACAGCGCACTGACCTCAGCGTTGAGCTGGCTGAAGAAGGAGGAATTATAGCCGTTGAAGGCGAGCCCCGGCACGCCGAGCGGGAGCATCGACCGGTAGAGACGGAAATTGCCGCGATCATCGGTGACCTTCGACAGAACTTCCCGATCGAGGAAGTCGCAGCGCTGGTGCCAGCCGGTGCCGCAGATGATGACGTCGGCAGGAATGGTGCGGCCATCGGACAGGCGTGCCTGCCCGGGCGAAAGCTCGGCGATCTCGCCACGGTGGAAGGCGATGCGCCCGTCGCCGATCGCTTCGTAAAAGCCGTCGGTGACGAGGCTGACGGTGCTGCGCGCGATCGTCTCCAGCTTGCCGTCGGGCTCCAGGCCGATCTCCTTGAGCCGCAGCTGCCGGGCGATGACGCCCTGCACGCTGTTCATCATCGCGTTGCGGATCGGCTTGCCGGGGCCGTGCAGGAAACGCTCGAAGCCCTTGACCTCGATATAGCGGAACAGCCCCTCGCCCAGCCGATTGAGGAAGAGATGCTTGAAGTTCAGCTTGTTGGCGAGCTTCTTCGGGATCTTCCAGATGATGCTGCGCGCGATGACGCTGGTGGAGGCCGCGACCTCCATGCAGGCGCGCGCCACGTCGCAGGACGATTTGCCATAGCCGACGACGAGCAGGTGGCGTCCGCGTGCGACATCCGGATCGGTGAACTGGCTGGTGTGAAGGATCTGTCCGCCTGCCGCGCGGAAGGCGTCGCTGCCCGGATAGGGCGGAATGGCGGGGATCGAGAAGATGCCGTTGCAGACGATCAGATAGTCGAACGCCTTCGTCTCGACGCTGCCGTCGGCGACCGACCGGCTCTCGATCGTCCATTGGCCGCTGCCGTCCCCCACCGGCCGGGCGGCGGTGACCTCGCGGCCGAGGCGGATCGAGTTGCGCAAGCCGAAATGGTCGACATAGGTTTCAAGATAGGCCTGGACCTGGGCGCCGGTCGGCCATTCGGGATAGTCGGCCGGCATCGGCCAGTCCGAAAAGGCATAGGTCTCGCGCGGGTTCTGCGTGGTCAGGCCGGGATAGCGACGCGACGCCGACCAGACGCCGCCAATATCGGCCTCCTTTTCGAAGACGGTGACCTCGAAACCGAATTGCCTGAGCGTCTTCGCGGTGCTCAGCCCCGCGAGGCCCGCCCCGATGATGGCGATGTTGTGAACCATGCGTCTCCCCATATTCCTGGGAGACAGGCTAGGCCGGAGGCGGACGGACCGTTATGCGCGCACTGCCGAGATTGTCCGCTGAGTGCGGCAACCTTGGGGCGCTGCTCACCCCTGCAAAAAGCTCAGCTGGCGCGGCGGCGCAGCGTCTCGGACGGGGTCTCGCCGAACAGCGAGCGATATTGGCCGGCGAAGCGGCCGAGCTCGTAGAAGCCCCAGCGGCTGGCGACGTCGGCGACACCCAGTGGCAGCGGCGCGCTGGTCAGCTCCTCATGGACGCGCCGCAGCCGGGTCAGTCGCAGATAGGCCATGGGCGAGATGTCGCGGAAGCGCTGGAAACCCTCGAACAGGGTGCGGCTGCTGACGCCGCTGACCGCGACGAGCCGGGCCATGTCGATCGGCTCGTCGGCATGCTCCTCGATATAGCGCTCGACGAGGCGGACGTGACGCGGCGCGATCGCGCAACCGCCCCGCTGCAGCGCCTCCGAATAGTTATGCGGCTGGGTTTCGAGCAAATTGGTGAGGAGCAACGCCTCCAGCTGGCGCGTGGTCGCGCGCGCCGGGGTCGCCCGGTCGAGTTCGCCCATCAGCGCGGCGACATATTGCCACCAGATCGCGACGGTACCCTCCATCGGCATGGTCGTCGCGAAGCGCACCGGCGCGCGGATCGGCTTGTCGAGCAGGATCGCCAGCTGCTGTTCGAGCGCGTCGCGTTCGATCCGCACCATCGCCTTGGTGCAGGCCTGGTCCCACACCATGCGAACCGGGTCGGTCGGGTTGAGCAGCGTCGCCGTGGCGCGATCGGCGCGGAAGCTGTTGCCCTCCGACGTGATCGTGGCGCTGCCGGCGACCGGCAGCATCAGCAGATAGAAATCCTCGAGGCAGCCGGGATCGATCTCGACCTCGGCGCCATAGCTCATCATCCCCACGCTGATCCGGTCGAGCGCCACGCTGTTCTGCCACGCATCGAGACGGCCGCTGCCCCCGATGGGATCGAGCCGGTGCGAGCAATAGACCTTCGAGACCTTCTCACGCGTCTCATCGACGTCGATCGAACGGAAATAGCGATGCGCCGCGAGTGAAGGCGGATTGATACCCAGCATGGTTCGATCCTCGTCAGATGGTCGGGTATGCTCCTGCAACGTGCGCCGGCAAGGTTTCACGAATCCCGCCGGCGCGCAATGACGACGTCACATCTTCCATTTGGCGGTGAGATACCATTCGCGCGGCCGCGCGAAGAGCTGTTCGTACACGCGGAAGGACGCGCCGTAGATTCCGGTCTGCGTGTAGCGTTCATTGGTGATGTTGGTGACGCCCGCGACGAAGCTGATCGAGCGGTCGGCCAAGTCCCAGGCGACCGAGCCGTTCAGCAGATGATAGCCGCCCTGATAGAGCTCCGCCGTGTTGAGCGCGTCCATGAAGAAGCCCGAGCGATAGGACCAGTCGAGGCGCGGCGTGATCTCCCCGCCGCCCGGCAGTTCGATGCTCTTGAGCAGCGAGGCGCTGAGCGTCCATTTGGAGATGCGCTCGAACTTCGACGCGCGGGTGATCTCGGTCGCGGCCGGATCGATCGAGGTATAGGCCGGATCGAGATAGCCGGCGCTCGCCTCGACGAAGAAGCCGCCGCCGGGCGACAGCCGCGCTTCGAGCTCGGCGCCCTTGATCTCGGCGCGCGCGGCGTTCTTCGTGACCGGGGCGACGCCGGTGAAGACCTGCACCTGCAGATCGTCATATTTGGTCAGAAACACCGCGCCGTTGAGGGTCAGCCGGCGATCGAGCAATTCGGACTTGAAGCCCGCTTCGAACGCCGAGGCCTTTTCCGCGCCGAACTGCGGAGTGGCGGCGAGCGGCGGGAAGACGCGCTGCACGAAGCCGCCGCTCTTGAAGCCGCGCGAGAAGGAGCCGTAGAGCATCAGACGGTCGGCCGGTTTCCAGGCGAGGTTGACCATCGGGGTCAGGTCGTCCTCGCTCCGCTTCACCGTCACGAAGGGCAGGACGCGCGTCTGCGGCGTGTTGGGGCTGCCGGCAATCAGCTGCGCGCCCGGCGTGCGGTCGACGAAGATGGTCTGGTCGGGCAGGAAACTCTTGTCGTCCTTGGTGTAGCGGAGACCCGCGGTCAGATCGAGGCTGTCGGTCAGCTTGACCGTCGCCTGGCCGAAGGCCGCATAGCTGCGTGTCTTGAAGCGGCCGCCCGACTGGAAATTGACCGGTGTGAAATCGAGGATGTTCACATTGTTGCCGGTCTCATCGAAATAATAGGCTCCCACGGCATATTTGACCCGGTCGGCAAAGGCGTCGCCGGTCAGCTGGAGCTCCTGGCTGAACTGCTCGTCGGTCAGGCTGTCGAAGAAATGGGTGATCGTCAGCGGCGAGTGATCCCCGTCGCGCGCGAAGCGGCCCTTCAGATGGCGATAGGCGGTGATCGACTTGAGCTTGGCCGCACCGAGATTCCATTCGATCGTGCCGCTCGCCGCCCACACCTTGTTGCGCGAATATTGCGGCGCGGTCCCCGCATCGGTCGTGCGGCTGACATATTGATCGCCATAGCAGGCCGCACCGCTGCCCTGCGGGCTATAGGGATTGAAGCCGAGGCAGTTCTGACCCCCGAGGAAGGTCGCGATATAATTGTTGAGCAGCGCGAAATTGTCGACCGGCGCGTCGAAGGGCGGATTGATGACGTAGGAACCGGGGGTGGCCGGGCTGCCTGGCGGCAGCATCGGCAGGCCCTGCGGGTTGAACACCGCCGAACGATAGTCGATTCCCGACAGCGTCAGAGCGGGGCCGTGGCTGCGGTCGTCGGTCCCCTCGATCGCCAGATTCACCTCGAAGTCCGACGACGGCGTCCAGCGCAGCTGCAGCCGGCCGGTCTGGGTGTTCACATTGCCCAGATCCTTGTTGTCGGACGTGCGGGTGACATAGCCGTCGCGGATGAAGCTGCCGACCGACAGGCGCGCGGCCAGCGTTTCGCCGAGCGGTACGTTGATCATGCCCTTGACGTCGAAGCGGCTGTAGCGGCCGGTCGTCGCCTGCGCGGAAGCCTCGAACCGGTCGCGCGGCTTGACGGTTGTCAGGCTGAGCGCACCGCCGATGGTGTTGCGGCCGAACAGCGTGCCCTGCGGCCCGCGCAGAACTTCGATCCGCTCGACATCGACCAGATCGAGCAGCGCACCGACCGAGCGCGCGACATAGACGCCGTCGACATAGACGCCGACGCCGGGCTCGGTCGTAGGAAGGAACTCCTTCTGGCCGATGCCGCGGATATAGATGGCGGCCGAGGAACTGGCGCCGCCGAAGCTCGGGTTGTTCTGGAAGGTCAGGTTGGGCGTGAAGGTGGCGATGCCATCGACCTTGTCGAGGCCCCGCGCTGCCAGCGATTCGCCGCTGAACGCCGACATGGCGATGGGGATATCCTGCGCGCGCTCCTCGCGTTTGCGGGCGGTGACGATGATGTCGCCCTCACCGAGCAGGTCGGCGCGCGAGGCCTGCGACTCTTCACCCGATGCTGCGGTCGTCTGCGCCTGCACGGGCAGGGCGAGCACCGCCGCGACCGCCCCCATCACCTGAAACGCCGGACTCCATCCCTTGACCATCGTCTGTCCCCTTCTCCAGCCCCCGCCCTGCGGTGGGCCCATTCCCTTGGCTGGGAGAGAACAGCATTCGGCCGCCACAAGTTATGCAGCCAATGCGGCGGCTGTGCACCGATTGCGGTTTAGTGACGGCGGCGCGACCAGTCCGCACCCGATAGAAAGATGGACGATAGTCCAATTCATGCTATTGCCGACCCCGAACTTCGATGGAGCGGAACGGAATGGCGCGCAGGTCGACGGCGGCTCTTGACGAAGACGGGCGTTCGCCGGACATGTCGCGCCGCGAACGCAACAAGGCCCGGACCCGCGCCGCCATATTGGAGGCGAGCATCAGCTGCATGGCCGAGTCGGGCGTTCAGGACGCGACGATGGACCAGATCGCTACCGCCGCCGACGTCGCCCGGGCCACCCTGTTCAACTATTTCCCCAGCAAGAACGACATCATCGATGCATTGGTGGCCGAGAATGACGCGGGCTTCTTCGTAGCGATGGAGGGATGGCGAAGGGCCACACATCTGACGACGGTCGAGAAGCTCGCAGGCCTGTTCGCCGCGACCGACCATTATCTGCGGCGCGCGCCGGCGCGGCGGCGCGCGGTGCTGAGCATGTCGTGGCGCAACTGGGGGCAGCCCGGAAACCAGCAGCGCGTCCAGCGGGTCGTCGATGCCTTCACCGCCCTGCTCGATGACGGCCGCCATGGCGGAGACCTGTCGCCGCAGCTCGACAGCGCGATCGCCGGGGAGATCATCGCGCAGACCTATATGGGGGTGATCCACGCCTGGCGGATAGACGAGGCGCACCCGGCGGCGAACCGGCTCGACGTCGTCGCCCGACTGCTGGCGACGATGATCGCGCCGGGCACGCCTTTCCCGGATCGCGCACCCTTGCCACCCGTGCCGCCTATCCCCGAAATTCAGACCTGATTATTTTTATAGACTGCAGTCTAATTATATAATATCGAGCCTGTGAAGGCCAAGGAGAGGATGTTGGCTGAGACGAAAGACAATCTCGTGCAGATGCTGACATCTGCCGGGGCGCCCTTCGAGCTGATCGAGGTGGCGGTGGGTGGCCATGCGATGCGCGGCTTCCGCCGGGCCGAGGCCAATCTCGGCGTGCTGCTCGACAATCTCGCGCATTTCCGGGATCGGGAGTTCATCGTCGATGGCGACCGCCGCCTGACCTATGGCGAGGTTGAAGCCGCAGCGGGCCGCATCGCGCGACTGCTGTCGGATCGCGGCATCGGGTCGGGCGAGCGGGTCGCCCTCGCCATGCGCAACGGCCCCGAATGGATGGTCGCCTTCCTGGGCATCATCGCGATCGGAGCGATACCCGCGCTGGTCAACAGCCGGGGCAGCGCATCCGAGATGCTCGCCACGATCGATCTGGTCGGCGCCCTCGTCACCCTGGTCGACGAACGTCGCGACGCGATGCTGGGGGATGCAACGCCCTGCCTCGTGCCGCAGATCGACGCCAGCGCGGGCGGCCCGGCGCTGCCGCGCCCCTCCGCCGGCCCGGACGAACCGGCGATGATCCTGTTCACCTCGGGCACCACCGGCCGGTCCAAGGGCGCCACCCTGTCGCACCGCGCCGCGCTCACCGGGCTGCTGCTGGCGCAGATGGCGGGCGCGATCATTGCCCTGCGCCATTTCGGCCCGGATGCGCTGAGCGCACCGCGCCCGCAGCAGACGACCCTGCTCGCCTTCCCGCTGTTCCATGTCAGCGGCTGCCACGCGACCTTCCTGTCCGCGCTGGCATCGGGCGGCCGCCTCGTCGTCGCCGCGCGCTGGGAGCCCGAGGCCATCGTGCGGCTGACCGAACGCGAAGGCATCAACAGCATTTCGGGTTCGCCCGCGATGATCTGGGACCTGGTCCACACCAAGGCCCGGCTTGGCGCCGCGCTGGACTCGCTTGTTTCGGTGTCGACCGGCGGGCAGGCCCAGCCGATCAACCTGCTCAATGCGGTGGTCGAGGCCTTCCCGCGCGCGATCGTCGGTACCGGCTTCGGATCGACCGAGACCGCCGGGGCGGTCGCGATGCACACCGGCGCCGACTATCTCGCCCATCCGCGCGCGGCCGGGCGGGTCCTGCCGCTCGCCGAGGTTCGTATCGTCGATGCCGAGGGCACCGACCAGCCGGTTGGCAGCGCCGGCCAGATCCTCGTTCGCGGCCCGATGGTCATGTCCGGCTATTGGAACGACCCGGCGGCGACCGAACGCGCGATCGTCGATGGCTGGTTCCACAGCGGCGACGTCGGCGCGCTCGACGAGCTCGGCAATCTCACCATCCTCGACCGGCTGACCGACATGGTCCTGTGCGGGGGCGAGAACATCTACTGCGCCGAGGTCGAGGCGGCGCTGCAGCACCATCCCGACATCGTCGAGGCCGCCGCTTATGGCCTGCCGCACGAGCGCCTCGGCGAACGGCTGGTCGCCATCGTGCGGGCGCGCGACGGCGCGACGGTCGATCCGGAGCAGGTGCGCCGGAGCCTGTCGGGCCGGATCGCCGACTATAAGATACCGACCGAGATATTCACCACCGCCGAGGGCCTGCCGCGCAACGCGCTGGGCAAGGTCGACAAGCGCGCGCTGCGCGCCGCCCACGCCTAGGCAGACACAGGAGAGGCCCCATGCGACCCCGCGACATTCCGGTCATCGACACGATGCTGGGCGTGCCCCTGAAGGAGGACCGCTCCGACTGGTTCAACTTCTTCAAGCCGCTGCTGCGCGACAAGGAGAGCCTGTCGCAATTCTCGATGCCGGCGCAGTACATGTTCCGCAACATCCCCAATGCCGACGGGATCGACGACCTGCCCGGCTGGACGGTTTCGGAGATGGACCGCTTCGGCATCGCCAAGGCGCTGATCGGCTATGTCGAGGGGTCGCCGCTCAACGACATCGTCCGCGACCGCTTCGCCGACCGCTTCGCCTTCGACATGCCGGTCGATCCCAATGGCGGCGTCGACGTGATCCGCGCGATCCGCCGCGCCCATGCCGAGGTCGGGATCAAGGCGGTCAGCGTCTTTCCGTGCGGCTGCGTGCCGCAGGTGCCGATCAACGACAAGCGGATGTGGCCGGTCTACACCACCGCCTGCGAGCTCGACATTCCGGTGCTCGTCAATGTCGGCGTGCCGGGGCCGCGCGTGCCGATGGCGCCGCAGCATGTCGAGCTGGTCGACGAGGTCTGCTATTTCTTCCCCGAGCTGAAATTCGTCATGCGCCACGGGGCCGAGCCCTGGGAGGATCTGGCGGTCAAGCTGATGCTCAAATATCCCAATCTCTATTATTCGACGAGCGCCTTCGCGCCGAAGCATTATCCCAAGGCTATCATCGATTTCGCCAATACGCGCGGTGCCGACAAGATCCTCTACGCCGGCTATTTCCCGATGGGCCTGAGCCTCGAGCGCATCTTCACCGACATGGATGCCGTCCCGTTCAAGGATCATGTCTGGCCCAAATTCCTGCACGAAAACGCCCGCCGCGTCTTTCAACTCGATTGAGGAGCGCCCGATGACCGACAGCCAGACCGCCTCCACCGCGACCGACGCGCGCACCGCCCCCGTCGCGGTGTGGCAGATGCTCTCCGAACTGAAGGGCGAGGCGCTGCAGCAGTGGCGCGTCGCCGAGGTCCACAACCGCGCGAGCGCCGACGAGCGCGGGATCGACCTGCCCTTCCCGCTCGGCTGGTTCGCGGTCGCCTATTCGGACGAGCTGGCGGCGGGACAGGTCAAGCCCATACGCTATTTCGGACGCGAGCTGGCGCTGTGGCGCGGCGAGGACGGCAAGGCCCGCCTGCTCGACGCCTATTGCAAGCATCTCGGCGCCCATATGGGCTATGGCGGGCGGGTGAACGGCAATCTGCTCGAATGCCCGTTCCACGCGTGGCGCTATGATGGCGACGGCAGCGTCAAGGACATTCCCTATGCGCGCGCCATACCGCCGCAGGTGAAGCGCCCCTGCGCGCACCAGTGGGTGGTCGAGGAAGCCAATGGCTTCATCTGGACCTGGTACCACCCGTTCGGCGAGGCCCCGAAATGGGAGCTCGACCATTATCCCGAGACGAGCGATCCGGACTGGACGCCCTATCAGCGGCACGAATGGCACGTCTATGCGCCGCTCCAGTCGATGGCCGAGAATGGGGTCGACAGCGCCCATTTCCAGTTCGTCCACGGCACCGCCAACTTCCCCGATGCGGAGATTCACTGGGACGGCCATCGCCGCTCGGGCATCGTCTCGGCGAAGATGGGCACCCCGGCGGGCGAGGTCGACGGGCGGATCGTCAACGGCCAGAACGGCCCCGGCCAGGCCTATACCCGTTTCGAGGGCATCTCCGAGACGCTGCTCGTCGCCGCGATTACCCCGGTGGACCGCGACTGCGTCCATGCGCGCTTCGCCTTCACCCAGCCGCGCAGCCAGGCGGAGGGGCCCGGAGCGGGCCTTGCCCGCGCACTGATCCGCGACATCTGCAAGCAGTTCGACCAGGACAAGGTGATCTGGGACCGCCAGGCCTATCTGCACGACGCCATCATCTGCGACGGGGACGGGCCGATCATCCGCTATCGCCGCTATTATAAACAGTTTTATGCCGAACAGAACGAGCAGCCCGGCCAGAAGCGCGCCTGATGGAAAGCCCGCGCACGGAGGGGCAGGCGCGGGCGAGCGGCACCGCCTGGTATGCGCTGCTGCTGCTCACCATCGTCTATACGCTCAGCTATGCCGATCGCTATCTGATCGCCAGCCTCGGCGATCCGATCAAGGCGAGCTTCGGCCTGTCGGACGCCTTTCTTGGGCTGTTGATGGGGCCGGCCTTCGCGTTGCTCTTCACGGTCGCGGCAATCCCGATTGCCCGCCTCGCCGACCGGCGGCACCGGGTCACGATCCTCGCCGTCGGCTGCGCCTTCTGGTCACTGTTCACCCTGCTGTCGGGGTTGGCTCAGGACGGCTGGACCCTCGCCCTGATGCGGGTCGGCGTCGGCATCGGCGAAGCCTCCTTCGTCGCGCCGGCCTATTCGCTGCTCGCGGATCGCTTCCCCCCCGAGCGGCGCGGATCGGCCTTCGGCATATTGGCGCTCGGCATCTTCCTGGGCCAGCTCGGCGGCTATGCCGGGGGCCCGGCCATTGCGCATCTGCTCGGCGGCTGGCGCGCGGCCTTCGTGGCGCTCGGCCTGTTCGGGATCGTCATGGCCATATTGTTGCGACTGACCGTGCGCGAGCCGGCGCGCAGTTTTGCGCCCGCCGCTGCGGTGCGCCTGCCGATCGTCCTGCGTGCCTTGTGGAGCCAGCCCGCCTATGTCCTCGCCAATCTCGGCATGGCCTTCGGCAGTTTCTCCGGATACGCCTTCGGCATGTGGGGGCCCGCGCTGTTCTCCCGCGCCTTCGACATTCCCGCCGCAGAGGCCAGCGCGCGCTTCGGCCTTGCCTTCGGCCCGGCCGGACTGGTCGGTGCGCTGCTGTTCGGCGCCTTGTCCGATCGGCTGGTGAAGCGCGATCCGCGCTGGCCGCTGCGCCTCGCCGGCCTGTCGCTATTCGCGGCGACGATCGCGATCTTGTGTGTCAGCTGGTCGCCCAGCATCGAGATCGCGACGCTCGTCGCCATCCCGTCGGGCCTGCTCGGCGGGGGCTGGTCGGTGGGCGTGCTCACCGCGCTTCAGAATATGCTGCCGCCGCCGATCCGCGCGACCTCGACCGCGTTGTTCACCTTCGTCACGACCTTCATCGCGATGGTCTTCGGCCCCTATGTGGTCGGCGCTCTCAGCGACCTTATCGGGGCCGGGGATGCCGACGGCCTCCGCCTGGCGATGACCTTGTGCATCCTCACCGGCCTGCCGGCGGCGGTCGCCGTCTGGTGCGCCGCCCGTGCGGTCGACCGTGCGCGAACCGACCTTGCCGACCGCTTTTCCAACGGAACCCTTTGATGCAATTTGCCCTGACTCAGGAACAGGAAATGATCGTCGAGACCGCGCGCGGGATCATGGCGGATTTCCGCCCGTCCCTGCGTTCGACAATCGAATCCGCCGACGGGTTCGACCGCGCACAGTGGCGGACGCTAACCGGTGAACTGGGTCTCGGCGCGCTTGCGCTGCCGGCCGACCTCGGCGGAGCGGGGCTCGGCCTCGTCGAACTGTCGCTTGTCGCGCTGGAAATGGGGCGGGCGCTGTTCCCCTCCCCCTATCTCACCAGCATCGGCGCGGGACTAGCCCTGCTGCGCCATTGCGGCTCCGACGAGCAGGTCGCCCGCCATGCGTCGGTCATAGCGTCCGGGGAAAGCATCGCCGCTATTGCGAGCGGCGCAAGACTCCGGCTCGAGAATGGAAAGCTGAGCGGTGAGGCGCTCGTGGCCTTCGGTCATGTCGCCGACGTGCTGATCGTGCTGGCGGATAGGCAGGCGCTGCTCGTCCCGACCGGGGGCCTCCGCATCGAGCGGTTGACGAGCATGGACCTCAGCCGCCCGCTCGCGAGGATAGGGTTCGACGGTGCACCCGCCGAGCCGATGCCGCGCGCGGACGGGGCCGACCGCGCGCTCGACGAAGCCCGCGTGGCGCTGGCGGCCGAATGCGTGGGCGGCGCCGATGCGGCGCTCGCCATGACGGTCGATTACAGCCAGCAGCGCATCCAGTTCGGTCGTCCGATCGGCAGCTTCCAGGCGCTCAAGCACCGCATGGCCGACATGATGATCGGCGTCGAAGCCGCACGGTCGGCAGTCCATTATGCCGCGGCCTCGCATGACGAGGCGAGCGACGAGGCGGCAAGCGCCGCCGCCATCGCCCATTTCACCGCGATCGAGACTTTCGGGGACTGCGCCGCCGGGATGATCCAGATCCATGGCGGCATGGGCTTCACCTGGGAACATGATGCCCATCTCTATTTCAAGCGCGCGCGGGGGTCCGCGACGCTGTTCGGCACGCCGGCCGAAAGCCGCGCGCGGCTCGCTAAGATGCTCGGTCTCGACGAGGAGGACCAATAATGCGCCTCGGCTTCACCCCCGAACAGGAGGCATTTCGGCGCGAAGCCGCCGACTGGCTGGACATGCAGATGCACGGCCCCTTCGCCATGCTGCGCAACCTGAAGAGCCACAGCGCGATGGCCGACGAGCGCCGCGCCTGGGAAAAGGCGCTGGCCGCCGACGGCTGGAGCGTGATCGGCTGGCCCAAGGCGCATGGCGGACGCGGCGCGAGTCTGGCCGAACAGGTGATCTTCGCCGAGGAATATGCCCGCGCGGGCGCTCCCGGCCGCATGAGCCATATCGGAATCGAACTCGCCGGCCCGACCCTGATCCACTTCGGATCGGATGCGCAGAAGGCCCGCTTCCTGCCGCCGATCGCCCAAGGCGAGGAATATTGGGCGCAGGGCTATTCCGAGCCCGGCGCCGGCTCCGACCTCGGCAATGTGCGGACCCGCGCGCGGCTGGAGGGCGACGAATGGGTCGTCGACGGCCACAAGATCTGGACCAGCCTTGCCCAGCATGCCGACTGGATCTTCGTCCTGGCCCGCACCGAAGAGGGCTCGCGCGGGCCGAAAGGCCTGTCCTTCCTGCTGCTGCCGATCCGGCAACCTGGCATCACGCTGCGCCCGATCCGCCAGATGAACGGCGAGGCCGAGTTCAACGAGACCTTCTTCGACGGCGCGCGGACGCACCGCGACAATGTCGTCGGCGGCGTTGGCAATGGCTGGCAGGTCGCGATGGGGCTGCTCGCCTTCGAGCGCGGTGTCGGCACGCTCGGTCAGCAGATGAGCTTCGTCGCCGAGTTCGAGGCGGTAGTGCAGGCCGCGAAAGCGACCGGACGCAGTCGCGACCCGATCATCCGCGACCGCATCGCCCGCGCTTATGCCGGGCTGAAGATCATGCGCTACACCGCGCTGCGCACCTTGTCCGCCGGCGAAGGCCACAGCCTGTCGCGCGAGGCGATGACGCAGAAGGTCTATTGGGCCAATTGGCACCAGGCGCTGGGCGAACTCGCGATGGATATTCTCGGTGACGAGGCGCTGGTGTCGGACGAGCCGGGCTATGCCTTCCCGCTGCTGACCAACCTCTATCTGTCGAGCCGCGCCGACACCATCTACGGCGGCACCAACCAGATTCAGCGCAACATCATCGCCGAACGCGGACTGGGCCTGCCGAGGGAGCCGCGCGGCGACGCCCGTTGAAGGTGCCGCCGTCCCTGCCCTATCCAGATGGTGATTGACCGCCGGGCGACGATCGCGTGCCATGGCGGCAAGCATCGAAAGGATTTCGGAACATGGTGATGTCGGGCCGCTTCTATATCGACGGGCAGTGGGTCGACGCACTGTCGGGCCGGTCGATCGACGTGCTCGACCCGCGCACCGAGCGCAGCATCGGTCGGATAGGCGCGGCTGGCGCGGAAGATGTCGACCGTGCCGTTCGCGCCGCACGACGTGGCTTCGACGGCTTCGCAGAGCTGTCGCGCAAGGACCGGCGCGACCTGCTCGGCGCGATCGTCGCCATCTACGAACGCCGGCTCGACGAGGTCGCCGAGGTGATCAGCGCCGAGATGGGCGCACCGCGCACCCTCGCCCGGGCCGCCCACGGCCCGCTCGGCCTTATCCACTTCCGCACCGCCTATGAGCAGATCGAGCATTTCCGTTTCGAGCGCGACGAGGGGCGACTGACGCTCTGCCGGGAGCCGATCGGCGTGTGCGGGCTGATCACCCCGTGGAACTGGCCGGCCAACCAGATCGCGGCGAAGGTTGCCCCCGCGCTGGCGGTCGGCTGCACGATGGTGCTGAAGCCGTCCGAGATTTCCCCCTATTCCGCCGAGATCATCGCGCAGATCATCGAGGAGGCGGGCGTACCCGCCGGCGTCTTCAACCTGATCCAGGGCGATGGTCCGACCGCCGGCGCCGCGCTGTCCGCCCACCCGGAGGTGGACATGGTGTCCTTCACCGGGTCGACGCGCGGCGGGATCGCGGTCGCGCAGGCGGCCGCGCCGACGATCAAGCGCGTGCATCAGGAACTGGGCGGCAAGTCCGCCAACATCGTCCTGCCCGACGCCGATTTCCCGCTGGCCATCGCGCGCGGCGTTCGCGCGGTGATGAACAATAGTGGCCAGACCTGCAGCGCGCCGACGCGGATGCTGGTGCCCGCAGACCGCATGGAGGAGGCCAAGGCGATCGCCGCCGAAACCGCCACCGCGATCCCGATCGGCAGCGAGGATCAGCCCGGCGCGATGGGGCCGGTCGTATCCGAAGCGCAATGGACCAAGGTCCAGCGCCTGATCCATATCGGCATCGCCGAGGGCGCGTCGCTGGTCGCGGGCGGCGAGGGCCGGCCCGAGGGCTTCGACGCCGGCTATTATGTCCGCCCGACCGTCTTCGCCGACGTCCGCCCCGACATGACCATCGCGCGCGAGGAGATATTCGGCCCCGTCCTGTCGATCCTGCCTTACCGCGACGAGGACGAGGCGGTGGCGATCGCCAATGACAGCGACTATGGCCTTGCCGGCTTCATCGACAGCCAGGACCTCGACCATGCCCGCCGCATCGCCCGCCGGCTGCGCGTCGGGCAGGTCCGGATCAACCACCCCCCGATGCACCCGCTCGCGCCGTTCGGCGGCTACAAGCAATCGGGCAACGGCCGCGAATGGGGTGTGCAGGCCTTCGAGGAGTTCACCGAGGTGAAGGCCGTCGTCACACCGTGACGAGCGAAGCGATCAGCCGACCAGCGCCAGGTCGTCGCTCGACGCCGAGAGACGCACCTTGGTCCCGAGCAGGTCGAGCAATATCCACACCCGCCGCTCGGCGCCGACCTTCTCGATAGACCCGATCATGTCGACGAACGGCGCCGACGCCATCCGCACCCGGTCGCCTTCGCGCAGTGGCGGCGGCGGCGCCATCCGCCCGCCTTCGTCATAGCGGTCGATCAGCGCCTCGACGAAGCCCGGCGGCAACGGAGCGGGGTTGGCGCCGAACGACACCAGCCGGACGATCCCCTGCGTTCCGTTGACGGCACGCAACGCTGCCGATGGAACCACCATATCGGCGCCGGCGCGCACGAAGACATAACCGGGAAAAAGCGGTCGCCGCACCGTACGGAATGCAGTAGCCCCCCGGACAGCACATCGTTCTTGCGGCACGAAAAGCTCGAACCCCTGCCGCCGCAGATTGCGCTCGGCGATCGCTCCCGCATTGGGCTTGAGCTGTGCCACATACCAGGGCCGCGACATTTCCGGACGGTCCAAGTCGATCCCCCGATCTTACGTTCACCGTTGAACGCTACTGTGCCCGTGCGCGGCGCGAGTCAATCCGGCGCAGGTCGATAGGTCGCTGCGGCGAAAGCCACCGCCTCGCGAATGGCATCCAGCGGACGGTCCGCCTGCAACGCCATCTCGATCGAAATCCAATGATCATAATCGATGGCGGACAGGGCGTGAGCCGCCGCACGGTGTGGGAATTCCGGCGCAGCGAAGGCGCCGAGATTCCGTTCCGACATATGGTAATGACAGAGAAGGCCCTGCGTCTGTTCGATCGCGGCGACGATATCGTCCTCACCGAGCGACACACAGCCGATGTCGAGATGCAGGGCGAGATGGGGATGGCCGATCTCGCGCACCATTGCGGCGATGTCCTGCCAGCGCCGCAGGAAATCGCCGCCGTAGAAGCGGGGCACGGGCTCTATTCCGAGACGAATGCCACGGGCGCCCGCGATATCGGCGAGGCGCGCGAGGCGGTCGCGCCCCATTGCCCAGGCCTCAGCTTCAGGCAGCCCCCCGGTCTGTCGGGTGCCGGGCGCGCCGAACACCGCCACCGATGAGCCGAGCAGCGCGCCGAAATCGGTGACCCGCGCGAGGCGATCGGCCAGTCGGGCGAACTGCTCGTCTGTCCCGAACAGGCTCCCGCCCTCGACCCCGAAGAAGATCGCCTGGAGCGAGGGCGCCTGCAGGCCGAGACCTGCGATGCGCTGCCTGAACTCGAGAATGCGATCGTGGGTAAGCTCGTTCCAGGGCGCGATCCGCGTCAGCGCCACCTCGAGCCCCCCGAGCCCCGCCTCGACGAGATCGCTCAGGACCACATCGGGCATATCCGCCGGAAAGGCGAGGTTGGAAAGGGCAAGCTTCATGCGGCCCGGCTCTCCGCGATGAAATGTCCCAGTTCGTCCATCACCGTCGCCGCGGACAGCTGGTAGGGCCCATGGCCGCCACCGAGCAAATCGGGATGGAGCGTGCGGAAGTCATAACGGACGCGGGCGTCCCCCTTCAGCCGATAGGCCTTCTCGGGGAAATGGCGCATCACGATGTCGCGGGTCGGCAGTGGCTCGGGCGCGATATGGACGAGATCCCGCCCCTCAGCCTCGATCCGAGCGAGGTCATCGGCGAGCCGCCGCAGCGGATACCATTGGAAACAGCTGTCGAGCGAGATGCCCTCTATGCCGTTGTCGTGGATCAGATCGAACAGGATGTTCTTCTTCAGGCCCGTGCCGAACAGGCCCGGAAGGCGGACGATCCGGCAGGCCGGGAAACGCGATGCGACCCATTGCTCGAGTTCGAAGCGATGTCGCCCATAAGGCGCCGGATTGCCGGCGGGCGACGTGCTTTCGTCCACGCCCACAGGATCGGCGAAGACGTCGACCGTCGAGATCAGCGTGAAGCGATCGGCCCTGACCGTGTCCAGCACATCGGTCAGGCGGCGGATGCCGGCGAGATCCTTTTCGGGCTCCTTGTTCGCGAGCCATTTGACCGCCGAGACGCCCGCACAGACGATATGGCCGAAGCGGCCGCCCCGCATATCGTCGATGGTCCGCGAATTGTAGCAGGCAGCATAATGCGAGGCCCGCGCCAGAGTGGACCCCACCAGCCCGCTATGCCCGATCAGCGCATTTTCGGCCTCGATCACGCCCCTTCTCCCGGCGCCATCAGAATGTCGTTGCGGATCAGCGCTTCGGAAGGCCGGTGCGTATCCAGCCGCCCGGTCGCAATCTCGCCCAATATGCGCTCGGTCGCATGGAAGATCGTGTCGATCTTGCCCGACATGACGATGAAGCGACGCCCGCGCCGTTCGACGTAACAGCTACGATCGTCGGCCGCGCCGGTCGGCTTGGTCTTGATCGACAGCTGGATGCCGAGAAAGCGGAAATGGTCGCGAAACCCCGGCAGGTTGCGCATGATCTGCGCCTCCATCGCCGCGCGCTTGGCCTGTACCGTCTCCCCCGTAACCCCATCGCGCAGAGCGATGGCAGCGGCCGGGTCGCGGACCTGGCCCAGCGGCGTGTGGGGAACGCTCGACAGCGTGTACACATGCGGATCCTCGGTCGGGTAGACCGAGCAGAGCGGGCCGTCGACGAGGGTGATCGCCGGAAAGCGATCCGCAGCCTCATAATAAAGCAGCATCGTCGGCTCATAGATGCAGTCGATCGCCGGCCGCGTCAGATGCCCCCAGGTCGCGTCGATGACGAAATCGAAGCGGCGGCCGTTGATGACGACCTCGTCATCGCGCTCCTCGATCGCCTCGATCGCGGTGTCGAGCGCCATGACCGGTGCCAGCCGCTGCGAGAACAGGGCGCGCGCTTCGGACAGCAGGATCACCCGCTCCGGCACCAGCAGCGCGCCCTCTATGTCGACGAGGCCAGGGACAGGCTGCGCGCTTTCGACGAAGTCCATTCCCGACGAGCTCATGATCAGCTTGTAGGTCGGAAAGTCGATCAGGCTCTGCCCATGGGGAATCGCATAGACATTTTGCGCGATCGGCGCCGACAGCTCGGGATAGCGTTCGAGGAAGCGGAAATAGCCGTCACGCGACTGCTGCCGGGTCTGCTGGTGCCGGGCATAGTGAAAGCCCATGTGGAGACGGAACTGGTTGTTGCCCGAGGCATCGTTGAGCAGCCGCCCGCTCTTTTCGTAGAGCTGGACCTCGAAGCCGAGATTGTGCAGCGACAGCGCGATGTGGCAGCCATACCAGCCACCCCCGACGATCGCGACCGAATAGGGCATCAGGCGAGCTCCGTCATAGCACCGGGACCTGCGCGCGCCGACCGACCGACCGGCGCACCCGCGCAACGGCGCAGCCAAGTTCGAAGGCCTGGTAGAAGCGATCGGCGACCGCCTCTACCCCGCCGGTCGCCTCGAAGGTCGCCCGCGCGGCAAGCCCGGCCCGGTGGCGGAAATCGCGATCGGTGACCAGACGACGCAGATGATCATACCATTGGTCGGTGGTGGCGGCGACCAGGCCGTCCTCGCCATGGTGGACGAACTGGCGGTAGGACAGGATATCGGACACGACCACCGGCAGGCCGAGCGACATATAGACCGCCGGCTTGTTGTGCGCCTTTGCGGCATAGAAGGGGTTGCGGTCGGCCATCGGCGCGATGCCGATATCACAGGCCCGGATTACTGAACCGATCGTGTCGGCGGTCCAGGGAACGAAGCGCGTCGGGAAGGCGAAGATGCTGCGGAGGATTTCCGCATTGTCGGTGATCCCGTGAAAGGGCGCGGGGCGTTCGCGCGGCATTGCGACGACCAGCTCGAACGACCCAGGCAGATCGCGGTGGAGGCGTTCCAGCGGATCGCGCAGCAATTCGAGGAGATGGAGCCCGTAAGCGGTTCCCTCCCACAGGATCAGGGTCGCGCCCGAAGCGGCCTTCTCCGCCAGCAGGGCATCGCCGACCGCCGATCGGGCAGGTTCGAAATCGGACGCGGGTATGGCCTCGGCGATCGCCACAGCAAAGGGGTTGATGCTGCGCAGCGACGCCGCCTGCGCCTCGGACGCGCAGATCACGACATCGGCGCCCGCCACCGCGCGCAACATCCTCGCCCGGAAACTGATCGGCAGCCCCAGGCGGTTGGCCCAGCGCCGCATGACTGCCTTGAAGCCGCGCCGCCCGCCGCCGAAATGCCAGGCCGCGATCGTCTCCAGATCATTGACCTTCTCATTGTCGAAGGCCGCCCAGTCGGCGGTCAGAAGATCCTCGGTGATGCCCAGCGCGATGCCGGGACCACGCGAGGGCGAGCGCATTGCCGCTTCGATCAGCGAGAGGCCCATATGCGATGCGACGAAATAGAAGATGTCGGCGTCGAGCCCAGTCGCATAAGGCGCAGCCGTCGCACCCCGCGCTTCCCAATGCGGAATCAGCGTCGCCAGCCGGCGGCGATCGGTCGGGCTGGGGATCGGGCTCTGCCCATAGCTGTCCGGCCTTTCCGGTAGGAAAGCTATGCGCATCGCGGGCGAGGGCCTTTGGATATATCTGGCATCGGCGGCTGCACCTATGGCCGTTTCGCTGCCGACGGAAAAGGCGCTTTGTCACAGGCGCCGCCTTCCGGGGCACCCGCACCCTTGCGGCGGCGCGAAAAGCGGCTAGACGTTCACGCGTGAACACTCCCTTCGGGACGTTCTGATGATTGTGCCGGCGGGGCTGATTCCCACGCCGTGCGGTAGCCTGCCCGCAGCCCCCCAGCAGCGATGAACAACGACAGCGATACGACCCGCCAGGAAGATATCCACTTCCGCATCCTGCGCCTGCTCGACCAGAATCCGTCGGCCAGTCAGCGCGACATCGCGGTGGCGCTGGGGGTCAGCCTGGGCGGGGTCAATTATTGCCTGCGTGCGCTCGTCGCCAAGGGCCATGTGAAGATCGAGAATTTCCAGGCCTCGAAGAACAAGCTGCGCTACGTCTATGTGCTGACCCCGGAGGGCATCGCGCACCGCGCCAAGCTCGCCGCGCGCTTCATCCGGCGCAAGATGGCCGAATATGAAGCGATCAAGGCCGAGATCGAAAGCCTGCGACACGATTATGGCGACAAGCTCGCGACCGCCGGCGACGGCAGCCCCGACCAGTCCCACACCAAACCCCTTAAAGAACCGAAGGACTCATGGCGAAGCGAGCGCTCATAACCGGCATCACCGGGCAGGACGGAGCCTATCTGGCCGAACTGCTGATCGAGAAGGGCTATGAAGTCCACGGCATCAAGCGCCGGTCCTCCAGCTTCAATTCGGCGCGGATCGACCATCTGATCGACGAGCCGCAATCGTCCGGACGCAAGCTGAATCTCCATTATGGCGATATGACGGACTCGACCAATCTGATCCGGATCGTCCAGCTGGTGCAGCCCGACGAGATCTATAATCTCGCCGCGCAATCGCATGTGAAGGTCAGCTTCGAGACGCCCGAATATACCGCCAATGCCGACGCCATCGGCACGTTGCGCCTGCTCGAGGCGATGCGCATCCTGGGACTTGAGGGGAAGACCCGCTTCTACCAGGCCTCGACATCGGAGCTTTACGGCCTCGTCCAGGCGGTGCCGCAGTCCGAGACGACCCCCTTCTATCCGCGCTCGCCCTATGCCGCAGCCAAGCTCTACGCCTATTGGATCACGGTCAATTATCGCGAAGCCTATGGCCTGCACGCGTCGAACGGCATCCTGTTCAACCATGAGAGCCCGATCCGCGGCGAGACCTTCGTCACCCGCAAGATCACCCGCGCGGCAGCCGCGATCAAGCTGGGCGCGCAGGACCGCCTTTATCTGGGCAATCTCGACGCCCAGCGCGACTGGGGCCATGCGCGCGACTATGTCGAGGGCATGTGGCGAATCGTCCAGCAGGACAAGGCCGACGACTTCGTGCTGGCGACGGGAGAGACCCACACGGTGCGCGCCTTCGCCGAACTCGCCTTCGCCGCGGTCGGCATCACGCTCGAATGGCAGGGCGAGGGCGTGGAGGAAAAGGGCCGCTGCGCCGAAAGCGGCCGGACGCTGGTCGAGATCGATCCGCGCTATTTCCGCCCGACCGAGGTCGACCTGCTGATCGGCGACGCGAGCAAGGCGGAAAGGCTGCTGGGCTGGCGCGCGACGACGCGCTTCGCCGATCTCGTCCGCGAGATGGTCGAGGACGACCTGCGCGTAATCGCGCGCGAGACCGATTATCGCCGGCTGCGCGACGACGCCTGAGGCCAGGACAAGGATGGAGGCTCCCCGCACCATGCCGCCCGCTCTCTTCCCACTGCGCGGAAAGCGCGTCTTCGTGGCCGGCCACAAGGGCATGGTCGGCTCGGCACTGGTCCGCCGGCTCGCCGCCGAGGACTGCGAGATCCTGACCGCCGACCGCGCCGAGCTCGACCTGCGCGACCCGGCCGCGGTCGATCACTGGATCAAGGACCGCCGCCCCGACGCGCTGTTTCTGGCAGCAGCCAAGGTCGGCGGCATCCACGCCAATTCCTCGCTGCCCGCCGACTTCATCGCCGACAATCTGGCGATCCAGCAGGCGGTGATCATGGCGGCGCTGGCGCATGACGTCGAAAAGCTGCTCTTCCTCGGATCCTCCTGCATCTATCCGCGCCTCGCGCCGCAGCCGATCCCCGAAGAGGCGCTGCTCACCAGTCCGCTCGAGCCGACCAATCAATGGTATGCGATCGCCAAGATCGCGGGGCTCAAATTGTGCGAGGCGATCCGGCTGCAACATGGCCGCGACTTCATTTCCGCCATGCCGACCAATCTCCACGGGCCGGGCGACAGCTACCATCCCGAGCACAGCCATGTCGCCGCCGCGCTGATCCGGCGCATCTATGTCGCGAAGGAGCAAGGGGCCGAGAGCGTCACCATCTGGGGCACCGGCCAGCCGCGCCGCGAATTTCTCCATGTCGACGACGCCGCCGATGCGCTCACCTTCCTGATGACGCATTATTCCGATGCTCTGCACGTCAATGTCGGCTGCGGCGAGGACATCTCGATCCTCGAACTGGCCGAGACGATCGCATCGATCGGCGGCTATGGCGGGCGGATCGAGACCGACCCCAGCCGCCCCGACGGCACGCCGCGCAAACTGCTCGACATTTCCCGGATCAAGGCGCTCGGCTGGTCCCCGCGGCTCGGCACGCGCGAGGGGCTGGCGCAGAGCTATGCGGCGTTCGTACGCGACCGCCCGGACCTGCGGGACTGAGACCGGGCGGCGGCGAAACATTGACCAAGGTCGTGACCATGTTGAGCGGCGGGCTGGGCAACCAGCTCTTCCAATATGCCGCCGCGCGCGGGCTGGCCGATCGCCATGGTGCCGAGCTCGTGGTCGACAGCTGGTCGGGCTTCGTCCGCGACGTCGAATATCGGCGCAGCTACGAACTGGGCCGCCTGCCGATCGAGGCCCGTCTCGCATCACCGGTTGAACGGCTGCCCTTCTGGACCCGTCGCATCCGGGCCGCAGTTCGCAAGCGGATCGCCCCCGGACGCGCCGCGCATGTGCCGACCTTTGCGAGCGCCGCGCGCTTCCGCACCGAAGCGTCCGACCGCGCCTATGACCCTGGCCTGCTGTCCGCCCCGTTGTCGGGCGATGTGTGGATGAGTGGCTATTGGCAGAGCCCGCTGTACTTCGACCATTGCGCCGCTCGCCTCGCGGCGGAGCTTGCGCCCCCACCGCCCGAACGCCGGGCCGCAGTCGACCTGACACGGCGCCTCGAACACAGCCCGGGCGTGGCGATCGGCATCCGCCTGTACGAGGAAGCGCGCGACCCCGGCGCGCACAGCAGCACCGGCCGGCTGAAGGCGATGGCCGAGATCAACGGCGCGATCGAAACGATCCACGCCCGCGCGCCCGACGCCACCTATCTGATCTTCTGCAGTCATCGCGCGCCGGAACTCGCCCAGCTGAAGACGCCCTCCGCGCCGATCTACGTGACCGGCGACGAAGGCTATGCCGACGCGCTCGAAAGCCTGTGGCTGATGACACGCTGCCGTCACCATGTGATCACCAACAGCAGCTTCTACTGGTGGGGCGCCTGGCTGTCGGAAGCCCTGTCCCCTGCGGACGACCACATCATCGCCGCCGCCGCCAACTTCATCAACGCCGACAGCGTACCGCGGCGATGGTCGCGGTTCTGAGGCGGGGCATGGTGATGGCTGCAGTCGATTGATGATGTCGCTTTTCGTCACGTCGATACGCAAAATGCAGAGCATTGGCCTCGAGACGTTGTGGGTCATTCTTGGCAATATTGCATCGGTTGTCGGGTCTCTGCTGTCGGTTCGGCTCGTGACCGAGTTCATAGCCCCAGACGAGTATGGCAAGCTCGCCCTCTCACTGACAATCGTCGGCCTCTCGAACCAGACCATAACCGGAGGACTCATTGCTTCCGTCAACCGGCACTGGTCGATCGCCCACGACCTGAAGGCGATTCCGGCATATGTCAGCGCTTCCAAACGCTTATTCGCCAAAGCCTCGGCCTTTACCTTCGGGCTAGCACTCATAGCGCTTATAGCGCTAGCGGCCCTTCAGCGCAGCGAACTAATCCTGATATTGATTCCTTCGGTGATTTTCTCGGTAACCAGTGGGTTCAACTCCGCTCTGACCGGGGTGCAGAACGCCGCGCGACAACGGTCTCTCGTTGCCGGTTTGACTATCATGGACACCATTTTGAAGATGGCGCTCATCGCAATCGTTGGGGTATTGGGAGCATCCACGAGTACTGCGATCCTGTGGTGCTATTGCGCTACGTCCTGCGCGATGGCGGGGCTCCAGTGGCAGGCATTGACCCGTCGGTTGCCGCCTGATCCCATCAGCCCGGCAACATCCGAGCAGGACGTCCAAGAATGGGCCCATAGGTTGTGGCTATATGCTTGGCCCTTTTCGACTTGGGGCATATTTACATGGGCGCAGATGGCGTCTGACCGATGGGCTCTCCAAGCGTACACAAGCTCAGCCGAGGTCGGGACTTACGCGGTTGTGTACCAGTTGGGCTATGCTCCGATACTCCTAGCAAGCGGATTGCTGACAACTCTTCTCGGGCCAATCCTTTTTCAGCAGGCTGGCGACGCTACAGACCCGGAACGGAACAAGACAGTGTCGCGCATGACGTGGACACTTGTGGGCACCATTATTGCCGGAAGCCTTATCGGCGCGACTGTCGCCACTTTTGCCGGAGATTGGTTGTTTTCGCTCTTGGTCGCAGCAAACTATCGGGATGCGGCACGTTTTCTGCCGCCTATGGTTGCTTCCAGCGGATTTTTTGCTGCAGGACAGGCTTTATCACTGAAAACCTACTCTGACATGACGGTCAGAAGCACGATACCCATAAAGATCGGCACTGCCATTCTGGGAGTAGGCTTAAATCTATGGCTCGCAGAGCAGTACGGTTTGCCGGGTATAGTCTGGGCATCTCTCCTCTTTTCGTTGAGTTATTTCTGCGGAATGGCAGGCTTGGTTTTCCGTACCCCGCAGCATCCAAGGCCATCGCCAAATAGGGTAGACAACCGTGTCTGATAATATCCAAAGCTTCGACTCACGGTTAGATGATCGAGGTATTAGCACATCTCCCATGCTCGCCCTTGGCCTAGCCATCGCTGCCAGTGTGATACTCAGTGCTTTTCTCTCTGATCTACCTTCGCTACTTTTTATCACGGTCGATTTCCTATTTTGCATGGTTCTATTTTTGACCCTGACAGGCAAATGGAAATCAATTATCCTTCTTCATCCTTTTTTGATATTGTTCTTTTCATTCTTTTATTCTCAGAGTTTTTTGGATCAGGGTGATGGCCCAGCATACGAACAAGTTATTTCTCAATTTTTCGATACAAAAACATTAACAATTAATTATGATTCATGGATTTTACGCGGAGATTTACTTGGAATATTCAAAACGGCAGGCTTCGGTGTAATTCCTACTTACTTGATACCCGACCAAATTTCGGAAAAACCAGAACCAATATTCTACTACCTCTGGCAATCTGCATTTCATGCAATTCTGCTATCGGTCGCCGCATGCCTTGCCAAGACATGGAATTCCATTTCCAATGAAAATCTAGACATAATTATATTATATTCTCTGCTTGGGCCATCTTTCTTTGAGTTGGGCGTCGCACCAACTCGGCATTATGTTACTTTTTTCTCAATACTCCTTTTCTATATTTGCTTCATGGCAATAACAAAGTCTATTTCTTTGTCAAAAATTTGCACAATGGCGATTGCTATAGTTCTGATAATTATATCCAAATCAGTGCTAATGGCGCCGGTGATCATTTTTATTGTCATATTTTTTGCTATAAGACGATCTGAAGGCAAAGTAAGTACATCGCTTATTGGACTAAGCTCCGCCCTAGTCGGAGCAATTACATTAGGCCCCTTCCTTCTTTTAAAATTGCGGGACTATGGCGAAGGGGTCGCAATGGCCGGCACCGGCAGCATGGGTTATCTCGTAGCCGTACCGATAATCGGCCAAATTCTCAAATTACTTTTTGCTCTACTATCGCCCTTCCCTTGGTACAAAGCAGACTATTTCGTAGATTTTATATATGGCGGAAATTGGCCGCTATTTTTAATGCACATAGGGTCCTCTCTTATCGGCCTGCATTTGTTTCTGTCTATAGCCCTTAAATGGACTGAAATTTACGGAAGTCCAGATATAGAAATGCGGAACACCGTAATTTTTGGTTTAATTATGTCGGCGTCAATATTTGGTGGGGCAACCGGATTTCATTCCTACATTCTAATCTATTTCCCTTATCTTATGTTGATATCGAAAAGCGGAAAGTATCAGGTTTCGCCGTTTATAGCTGTCCTCGTGGCTGCAGCACTGAACATTCTGATGGCGATCACCGGCTTCGGCGCCACGGGCGCTGAAGGCCCTTGACAGGTATGACCCCGGCCACCCTCATCTATGTCGGCTCCCTCTCCGCTGGCCCCGATCGCGACAGCGGCTGGATCGCCGCGTTCGAGCGGCTGGGCTGGCGCGTGATCCCTTTCGGGTCGGATGTCGCAGTGAGCGGGCCCAAGCCTTTGACCTGGATCGCGCGGCGATTGCATGTCGGCGCGGCGCATCGACACATGCGGGCGGCGCTGGTCGATCTGTGCCGGCGGGAGCGGCCGGCCTGGGTGCACTTCCGTCTACCGCTGGCCTTCACCCGCGAGGATATAGAGGCGATCCGTGCCGGCGGTGCGATCGTCACCGATTATTTCAACGACGACCCTTTCTCGCCGCGCCGCGTGGCCGGGCTGCACCGCCGCTTCCGCCGCGCGCTGCCCGCCTATGACGCGCATTTCGTCTATCGCCGGCACAATGTGGAGGCCTATCGGGCGGCAGGCGCGCGCCATGTCGAGCATTGCCCGCCCGCGCTCGACCGGGTGCGACTGGGGGCGGAAGCGACCCAGGCTGCGCGCAGTGGGGACTTTATCGCCGATGCCGCCTTCCTCGGCCATTATGAGCAGGACGGGCGGCTCGACGCGATCCGGGCGCTCGACGCGGTGGGCCTGCGCGTTGCCGTGCATGGCGCAGGATGGAGCGCCACGCTGCATGCGGCGGGGCTCGAACATCTGCTGCCCGCCGATCCGATCTTCGGGGCGGGCTATCGGCGGCTCTATCGCGACAGCCGGGCCGGGCTCTGCTTCTTCTCGCACCTCAACCGCGACAGCTGGACCGAACGGCCGCTGGAGATCGTCGCTGCCGGCGGGGCGCTCGTCTGCGAACGCTCGGAGGAAGCGCTCAGCCATTTTCGCGAGGGCGAGGAAGCGCTCTACTTTTCATCGACCGAAGAGCTGGTCGCGGCCTGCCGGCGCCTGCGCGACGAGCCGGGGCTGCGGGCGCGGATGGTGGCTGCCGCATCCGCGCGCCTGGCTGCAGACGGCCATGACATCGCCGATCGCGCGCGGCAGGTCGAAGCCTTTGTGCGCGGACGGCTGGCGGGATGAGCGCGGAACGGCTGATCCTCGCCTTCGATGGCTGGACCGAGGGGCTACCCCATTATGCGCGGCTCGTCCCCGCTTTGCGCGCGCGTGGCTATCGGCTGATGCTGATCCACCTCGGCTCCTGGGGCCATGACATGGACCAGCCGGTCGAGGTGGAGCGCGACGGCGTGCTGGTTCGCGACATCCGCTATTATGGGCGTCGTTCCTTCGGCGCGATCCTGCGGCAGGAGCGCCCGGCCTGCCTGCTGTTCCTGTCGACGCGCGCCTTCGCGCATCAGGCGATGATCCGCCATGCCCGCCGGCTCGACATACCGACCTTGCACCTGTTCCACGGCATCTACTGCGCCGCTCCGCCGATGATGGAGGAGGTCAATTTCGAGGTCAGCCCGTGGAACGACCTGCGGCTCTATGCGGGCAAGCTCTATCGCAACCTGCGCCACATCATGCCGCGCTATCTCGGCGCGCTGGCGACGACGGCGCGGGGGTCGGCGGACTGGATCGAGTTCGGGCGCGAGCTCAGGAGCCGGCTGACCGGGGGCACTGGCGCGGCCCTGCCCTCCGACGTGCGGACGACGGCGGGCTGCGTCTATGTGAAGGGCGACATGGCGGAGATGCGCCAATATCACCTTCCCGACGATCGCATCTTCGCCGTCGGCAATCCCGATTTCATGCAATTCGGGCTGCAGGCAAACGATCTTGGCAGCCGGCTGGGGCGGCCGGGCAATGGCGAGATCGTCTATATCGAGACCGGCCTGCTCGCTTATGCGATCCGCTTCACCTCGCGCGAGGATTATATCGCGCATCTGGACAGCATCGCCGCAGCGATCGCGCGGCATGGCTATCGCCTCGCGGTGAAGCCGCATCCGGCCTCGGTCCGGTCGGGCCTCTCGGTGGCGATCGCGGAGGCGGGCTACCGCGTCTATGACAATGGAGACTTCGTCGACGGGCTGCGGGCCGCCTCGGGTGCGATGACCGAGCCATCCTCGGCAGGCGCAGTGCCGGCGATGCTGGGCCTGCCACTGTTCCTGATCAGCTGCGGCAAGCTGACGGGGCGCGGTCATGGCCGGCTGTTCACGCGCTACCCCGGCTCTGTCCCGGTCGAGACCATCGAGCGGCTCGACGGCATCGCTGCGGACATCGAGAAGCCGATCGATCCGGTCGCCCACCGTGCCTGGCTGGACGAGTTTGCGGAGCCGCTTCCCGCCTCGGCCATGCCCGATCGTGTCGCCGATATCCTGCAAGGGCTGGACCGGCGCGCGATTTCGTGAACAAGCCCGGAGCAGGACAGGCGTGGCGCAGGTCACAACCGCAGGCGCGGTTTTCGTTTAGAGGTATGAGATGCGCATAGGCGATCGACTTATCGGCCCAGACCATCCCCCGCTGGTGATAGCGGAAATCGGGATCAACCATGGCGGCAACCTCGACGTCGCGCGCGAGATGGTGACGCTTGCCGCCAAGGCCGGCGCCGAATGCGTCAAGCACCAGACCCATTTCGTCGACGACGAGATGACCGACGAGGCCAAGTCGATCTTCCCGCCCAATGCGGATGTGTCGATCTGGGAGGTGATGGCCCGCTGCGCTCTGTCGGCGCAGGACGAGGTGGCGCTGAAGACCCATGCCGAGAGTCTGGGCCTGATCTATCTGTCGACGCCTTTCTCCCGCAAGGCTGCCGACTTCCTCGAATCGATCGGCGTGCTCGCCTATAAGATCGGATCGGGCGAGGCAGACCACCTTCCTCTGATCCGGCACATCGCCCGCTTCGGCAAACCGGTGATCCTGTCGACCGGCATGCAGACGATCGCCTCGATCGGCGCCTCTGTCGACATCTTGCGCGCCAGCGGCGTTCCCTTCGCGCTGCTCGAATGCACCAATCTCTATCCCTCGCCACCCGAGATCGTGTCGCTGCGCGGCATCACCGACCTGCGCACCGCCTTTCCCGACGCGATCATCGGCTTTTCCGACCACTCGATCGGCCCGGAAATGGCGCTGGCCGGCGTGGCGCTGGGCGCCTGCATCGTCGAGCGGCACTATACCGACAGCCGCTATCGCAAGGGCCCCGATATCGCCTGCTCGATGGACCCCGCTGAGCTGCGCCACCTGATCGACCGCTCGCGCGAGATCCACACCGCGCTCCACAATCCCAAGCAGCGGACCGCGCCCGAGGAAGACGTCTATCGCTTCGCTCGCGGATCGATCGTCGCCGACCGCGACCTGGAAGCCGGCACCGTCCTCACCGAAGCCGACATCTGGGCGCGGCGACCGGGCAATGGCGAGATACCGGCCTATGAATTCGACGCGCTGATCGGCCGCCGGCTCAACCGCGCGGTGACGCGCAACACCCAGCTGACATGGTCCGATCTTGACTGACCGAAACGGCGACGACGGCATGACGGCGCGCAACATCCTGTTCGTCACGGGAACGCGCGCGGATTATGGCAAGATGGAGCCGCTGGCGCTGGCCGCCAAGGCGCAGGGGCACCGCGTGACCTTCTTCGTCACCGGCATGCACATGCTCGAACGCTATGGCCTCACCAAATCCGAGGTCCACAGCAAAGGCCATTTCGAGGTCGTAGAGTTCATCAACCAGCGCCAGGGCGATCCGCAGGACATCATCCTCGCCAAGACCGTGATCGGATTCTCGGACTATCTGAAGGAGTTGCAGCCCGACCTCGTCGTGATCCATGGCGACCGGGTCGAGGCGCTGGCCTGCGCGCTGGTCTGCGCGACCAACTATGTGCTGTGCGCGCATGTCGAGGGCGGCGAGGTTTCGGGGACGATCGACGAGCTGTTCCGCCACTGCAACACCAAGCTGTCGCGCATCCACCTCGTCAGTTCGGCAGAGGCCAAGCGGCGGGTCGTAAGACTGGGCGAGGCGGACGACGCGGTGCATGTCATCGGCTCGCCCGAACTCGACATCCACGACCAGCCGTCGGGCGTCGATCTCGCCGAAGTGCTCCGCTATTATGAGATCGCATCGGCTGACTATGGCGTGTGCGTCTTCCACCCCGTCACCTCGGAAGCCGACAGCATCGGCGCGCAGGCCGAGGCGCTGTTCGGGGCGCTGGAGGCCTCGGGTCGCTATTTCGTGGTGATCCTGCCCAATAATGATCCGGGGTCGGACGCGATCAACGCGGTCATCGCGCGGCTGCCGCGCGACCGCTTCCGCGTGCTCCCATCGATGCGCTTCGCCTATTTCTCCGAGCTGATGCGCAACGCCAGGCTGATTGTCGGCAACAGCAGCGCCGGTGTGCGCGAGGCGCCCTTTCTGGGTCTGCCCTCGCTCGACATCGGATCGCGCCAGGCGAACCGCGCCTGCGCGGACTCGGTCCAGGGCTGCACCGCCTTCGACCGCGAGGCGATCGCCGCCTTCCTCGCCGATCAATGGGGCCGCCGCTATCCGCGCCACACCGGTTTCGGCACCGGTTCGGCCGCCGAACGCTTCGCCGCCTTGCTGGCCCAGCCGGCGACCTGGGCGGTGCCCATGCAGAAATATTTCGTGGACGAGGCCCTCTGATGGCGACTGCGCCTCCCGTCATCGGGCTGGTGCCCGTGCGCGGCGGTTCCAAGGGGCTGCCCGGCAAGAATCTGCGCCCGCTCGCCGGCGTGCCGCTCTACCTCCATGCGGTGCGGCAGGCGCTGCGCGTCGCCGGACGCTGCATCGTCACGACCGACATCGAAGAGATCCTCGCCGAACCGGCGCCCGATGGCTGCACAGTGCTGCGCCGTCCCGCCGATCTGGCCGGCGATACCGTCCCGATGCTCGACGTGGTGCGCGACGTGATCGGCCGGCTCGACCTCCATTCCGAGACCTTGCTCCTCCTCCAGGCGACGTCGCCGCTGCGGTCCGACGCCGACCTGCGCGCGGTGCTCGATCTCCATGCCTCGGGCCGCTTCGCGATGACGATGGCGGTGGCGCCGGTGGATCGCAGCCAGCTGAAGTTCGGGATCCTCGACGGTGACGCCTTCCGCCCGGTCGCCGACCCGGCCTATTGCTTCACCAACCGCCAGGCCCTGCCCGAGACAGGCCGCCCCAATGGCGCGGCCTATGCCTTCACCGCCGCCGCCTTCCGGGCGGCCGGGGGATGGCCCTATCGATCGATCGGTGCGGTCGCGATGCCGCTCGAACGTTCACTCGACATCGACACGCTGGAGGATTTCGACCGGGTGGAAGCCATATTGCAGGCCCAGGGTGCGGAGCTGTCGCGCGGATGAGCTCGCCGCTCCGCATCATCGCCCGGCTCGACGTCAAGAACGAGCATGTGATCAAGGGCATCCATCTCGAAGGGCTGCGCAAGGTCGGCGATCCCAACGAACTCGCGCTGCGCTATTATGAACAGGGCGTCGACGAAATCGTCTTCATGGATGCGGTCGCCAGCCTCTACGACCGCAACAACCTGTTCCACATCATCGAACAGGCCTGTCGCAGCGTGTTCGTGCCGATCGCGATCGGCGGCGGGCTGCGGACGATCGACGACGTGTCGCGCGCGCTGGGCGCGGGCGCGGACAAGGTGGTGATCAACACTGGCGCCATCCGCAACATCGCGCTGGTCGAACAGATTGCCGGCAAGTTCGGATCGCAATGCCTGATAGGCTCGATCGAGGCCAAGCGCGCGGGCGGCGGCTGGACCGCCTATATCGACAATGGCCGCGAGCCGTCTGGCCATGACGTGCTCGACTGGGCCCGCCGGCTGGAGGATGCGGGTGTTGGCGAGATCCTGGTGACTTCGATCGACCAGGAAGGCACGGGCAGGGGCTTCGACGTCGCCCTCGCCCGCGCCCTGGAAGAGACGACCAGCCGCCCGATCATCGTCAGCGGCGGCTATTCCGGGGCCAAGGACGTGAACCGGCTGCTTGCCGAAACGCATCCCTCGGCGATCGCCGTCGCCGGTGCCCTGCATTATGGCCGTACCGACGTTGCCCGCATCCGCGATGAGGTCGAAAGCTGCCTGACGGGGAGCGCGGCATGACGGCGATGCGGGTGGGTGTGATCGACTATGGCGTGGGCAATCTGCGCAGCGTCGCCAATGCGCTGATCGAGATCGGCGCAGACCCGTGCATCAGTGCGGATCCGGCCGAGCTGGCGACTTGCCCCCAGCTGATCCTGCCGGGTGTCGGCGCCTTTGGCGAAGGCATGCGGGCGCTGCAGGCGACAGGCCTCGACCGGCTGGTGCGCGATGCCGCCGCCGACGGCACGCCGCTGCTGGGCATCTGCCTCGGCATGCAGATGCTGGTCGAAAGCAGCACCGAGTTCGGGCAGTGGGACGGGCTGTCGATCTTGCCCGGACAGGTCGCGAAGCTCGACGATCCGTTGGCGGAGAACAAGCAGCGCCTGCCCAATGTCGGCTGGCTGCCGGTCCGCCGAGCCGCCTCTCCGACTCCAGCGGAGCGGCTGTTCGACGGCATCGACGAAGCTGCGCGCTTCTACTTCATCCATTCCTTCGCCGTCGCCGGCGACAGCCCCGCCACCATCGCGACCGCCCGTTACGGCCAGCACGACTTCGCGGCGGTGATCGCCCGGGGCAATGTGATCGGTACCCAGTTCCATCCGGAGAAGAGCGGTCCCGCCGGGCTCCGCCTGCTTCGCAACTTCCTGTCTTGAAGGGTCAATCGATGTCGAGCCTTGAAGCCTTTTACGGCCTGCCGAGCGAGGTGGTCTTCTGCCGCAAATGCGTGATCTCCAACCAGCGCCCGAGCTCGACCGTCGAGTTCAAGCACAAGGCCGACGAGAAGAAGGCGACGATCGGCTTCGACGAGGACGGCGTGTGCGATGCGTGCCGCTATCATGAGGTCAAGGACGCCCGGATCGACTGGAAGAAGCGCGAGGACCAGCTGGTCGCGCTGCTTGACCAGTTCCGGCGCACCGACGGCGGCTATGACGTGGTCGTGCCCGGCAGCGGTGGCAAGGACAGCGCCTTCACCTCGCACATGCTCAAATATCGCTATGGCATGAACCCGCTGACGGTGACGTGGGCGCCGCATCTCTACACCGACATCGGCTGGAAGAATTTCGAGGCGTGGAGCCATGTCGGCGGGCATGACAATCTGCTGTTCACTCCGAATGGCAAGCTGCACCGGCTGCTGACCAGCCTTGCCTTCAAGAATCTTCTGCACCCCTTCCAGCCGTTCATCGTCGGCCAGCGGATCATCGGCCCTGCGATCGCTGCCAAGTTCGATATCCCGCTCGTCATGTATGGCGAGAACCAGGCCGAATATGGCAACAACCCCGACGACAATTATGTGCCGACGATGGATCGCAAATTCTTCAGCACGCAGGACCCGCTGGAGATGCGACTGGGCGGGGTGCCGGTGGCGGACATCATCCGCGACCATGGCTTCACCATCAACGATTTCGCGCCCTATATCCCGCCTTCGGCCGAGCAGCTCGAGAAGAAGAATATCGAGGTCCACTATCTCGGCTATTATCTGAAGTGGGACCCGCAGGAATGCTATTATTATGCGGTCGAGAACACTGGCTTTCAGGCCAATTCCGAGCGCACGCCCGGCACCTATTCGAAATATTCGAGCATCGATGACAAGATCGACATGTTCCATTATTTCACGACCCTGATCAAATTCGGGATCGGCCGGGCGACCTATGACGCCGCACAGGAGATCCGGAACGGCAAGATCACCCGCTCCGAGGGCGTCCACCTCGTCCGCAAATATGATCAGGAATTTCCGGCGAAATATTATGAGGATTTCCTCGACTATGTCGGCATGACCGATCCCGAATTCTGGGAGACGGTCGACCGCTTCCGCTCGCCGCATCTGTGGGAGAAGAGCGGCAATGGCTGGCAGCTGCGCCATGTCGTCGAAGACCCGGCTGGCTGAGGACGAGCGGCGACTTCGACATGACCGACACCCCCCGTATCGGCATCGACGCGATCAACCTGCTCGGCGGTGGCGGCCGCACGCATCTGATCGAACTGCTCGGCGCGTCCGATCCAGCGCGGCACGGCTTCTCGACCATCATCGTCTGGGGCTGCCCCGACACGCTGGAGAAACTGCCCAAACGTCCCTGGATCGAACCGCGCCCCATCCGGTCGCTGAGCAATGCCACGGTCTTTCACCGCAGCTTCTGGCAGATCGCCAGCCTCTCCAGAGAGGCGCGGCGCGCCGGTTGCGACGTCCTCCTGGTGCCGGGTGGCAGCTTCTTCGGCAGCTTCCACCCCTTCGTCGCGATGTCGCAGAACATGCTGCCCTTCGAGTTGGCCGAGCGCGCGCGCTATGGGTGGAGTCTCAAACGACTCAGACTGGCGCTGCTGCACCTGACTCAGAGATCGACCTTTCGGCGGGCCGATGCGGTGATCTCGCTGTCTGGACACGCACGTGCGATGATCGAAGCGGTGGAGGGCATCGCCTCCGACCGCATCACCGTCATTCCGCACGGCGTCAGCCCGCGCTTCCACCGGGCCCCCGATGCCCGCAGCGGATCATCGGACGGGCCGCTCACCCTTCTCTATGTGTCGCCGATCGAGCCGTACAAGCATCATGACCATGTGATCGCCGGCGTGGCGCGCGCACGGCAGGATAGCGGCCGCGACCTGCGGCTGCGGCTGGTCGGCCCCGGCAGTCTGGCACGACGCCAAGGGCTGAAGAGGCTGATGCAGCGCTTCGACAAGGCGGGGCGGTGGATCAGCTATGCCGGCCCGATCCCCTTCGATCAGATCGATCGGGAGATGAAGGCCGCCGATATCGCCCTGTTCGCGTCGAGTTGCGAGGCCTGCCCGAATATCCTGCTCGAATATATGGCCGCCGGCCTGCCTATCCTGTCGTCGGACCGCGGTCCCATGCCCGAGATCACGGGCGAGGCCGCAGTCCATTTCGATCCGGAGGACGCCACGTCGCTCGCGTCCGCCTTGGTCCGCCTCGTAAAGGCGCCCGAACTGCGCGACCGGATCGCACGCGAGGCCCATGGCAAGGCTCGCGAGATGAGTTGGACCCGATGCGCCGACGACAGCTTTTCGCTTCTCATTGGCTCAGCTCGGGCCCGCTGACGCCTCCGCCATGACGACGTCGCCCGTTTTTGGGATCAATGCATGCCGCGCCCGATCGGGCGGAGCGATCGCGCACCTTATCGGCCTGGTCGAACGAAGCGACCCGGAGCGGCATGGCTTTTCCGCGCTCCATCTCTGGGCCTTCGACGGGCTGCTCGCTCGCCTTCCCGACCGGCCCTGGCTGCACAAACATTCGACCGGACGCTGGCAGGCGTCAGTGGGCCTTGAGCTGTTCTGGGAGCGTGTCCTGCTGCCCGGCAAGGCGAGGGACGCAGGAATCGACCTGCTCTTCAACGTCGATGCCGGATCGGTATGCCCCTTCCGGCCCAGCGTGACGATGAGTCAGGACATGCTGCCGTTCGAGCCCGGCGAGATGGACCGCTACCCTGCAGGCAAGGCGCGTTTGCGACTCGAAACGCTGCGCCGCATCCAGGCCGCAGCACTGCGGCGGGCGGATGGCGCGATTTTTTTGACGCGCTATTCGGCCGAACGGATCGGCCAGGTGACGGGGCCGCTGCGCAGCACCGCAGTCATTCCCCACGGCATCGATCAGCGCTTTCTGGACATGAGCGAACGGGCCGCCAAAGGGCCGCTGCGCGAGTGCATCTACATTTCCAACGCCGCGCCCTACAAACATCAATGGCATGTCGTCGAGGCGATATCACAGCTGCGCAAAGGCGGATTACCGCTACGGCTGACGCTCATCGGCGGCGGTTCAGGTCCGGCGATGGACCGACTCCGTACGGCGGTGGCCACGCATGATCCGAACGGCGAGTTCGTTACGCTCGCGCCTTTCGTGCCGCATGGGGAGATACCGGAGTTGCTGGCGCGTGCCGAAATATTTCTGTTTGCATCCAGTTGCGAAAGCATGCCGGTCACCCTCCTCGAGGGGATGGCGGCCGGTCTGCCGATCGCCTGTTCGGAGAGAGGACCCATGCCGGACATCTTGCAGGATGGAGGGACCTTCTTTAATCCGGAGTCACCGGGAAGCATCGCCGATGCAGTTGGGGCTTTGGCGTGTAACCCGGTGGAATCAAACGCCTATGCCGCGCGTGCCAAAGCCATTGCCCAGTATTTTTCCTGGCAGCGCTGCGCCGACCAGACCTTTGATTTCCTCTTGTCGACACTCGAGCGATCGCATGGGGAGCGACTTGCTGAATGATGCGCACATATCAGGTCTGCACGCGCTGCGTGATGGACACCACCGACGCGGCGATAAACTTCGACGCGGCGGGCGTTTGCGACCATTGCCGGACCTTCGACAGCCAGATTCTGCCTGACTGGCAGCCGAGCGAGACTCACAGCGCCGAACTCGAGGCATCGATCGAAGCGATCCGCAAGGCCGGTCGTGGCCGCGATTTCGATTGCATCATCGGTATGAGCGGAGGCGTCGACAGCTCCTATCTCACCTATCTGGCCAAGGAGCGCTTCGGGCTCCGGCCGCTGGTGTTTCACGTCGATGCCGGCTGGAACAGCCAGATCGCGGTCAACAACATCGAACGGATCATCGATGGCCTGGGGCTCGACCTCTACACCGAGGTCATCGACTGGGAGGAGATGAAGGACCTGCAGCTGGCCTTCTTCAAATCGGGCGTACCGCATATCGACACGCCGCAGGATCACGCCTTCTTCGCGACCATGTACCGCTTCGCTGCGCAGCACGGGATCAAGCATATCCTGACGGGTGCCAATTACTCGACCGAGTGCGTCCGCAATCCCATAGAATGGATGTATTATCAGTCCGACAGCATCCAGCTGCGCGACATCCATCGCCGGCACGGCACCCGGCCGCTCCGCCGCTTCCCGGTGACCTCAATCCTGTGGCACAAATTGTGGCTGCCTTATGCGCGCGGCATCAAGGTGGTCCGCCCGCTCAACCAGATCCCCTATATCCAGACGGACGCAAAGACGCTGCTGATGGATCGCTTCGGCTGGCAGCCCTATCCGCAGAAGCATTTCGAGTCCCGCTTCACGCGCTTCTACGAAAGCTACTGGTTGCCGGAGCGCTTCGGCTATGACGTCCGCAAGGTACAATATTCGAGCCTGATCCTGACCGGCCAGATGAGCCGCGACGAAGCGATCGAACGGCTGAAGGCGCCCAGCTACGACAAGGCGACGATCGCCACCGAGATCGAGTTCGTGGCGAGCAAGCTCGACATCAGCGTCGGCGAATTGCACGGCTATATGGCCCTGCCCAAGCGCAGTTTTCGCGACTATCGCTCGCAGCAGCATATATACAAGCTGGGCGCCCGGGCGATGCGCCTGTTCGGAATGGAGCGCGGCGGCAAGAGATGATCGGCCTCGTCGACTATGGGCTCGGCAATCTGGAGGCCTTTGCGAGTATCTACCGGCGGCTCGGGGTCGAAGCCCGCAGGCTTGCCGACCCGGGCGATCTTGCGGCTGCCGACCGGCTGATCCTGCCCGGCGTCGGCGCATTCGACTGGGCGATGGCGCGTCTCGGCGAATCCGGGCTGCGCGAAGCCCTCGACGAAGCCGTTCTCGGACGATCGGTTCCGGTGCTCGGCGTCTGTGTCGGCATGCAGATGATGCTCGACCGCAGCGAAGAAGGTTCGCTTCCTGGGCTCGGCTGGATCGCCGGCCATGTCGCCCGGCTCGATGCCGGCCAGGGCCTGCCGCTTCCCCATATGGGCTGGAACGACCTGCGCCTCGACGACGACCCGCTATTTGCCGGCCTCGCGGCACCGCGCTTCTACTTCCTGCATTCGTTCGCCGCCGTCCCCGAAGCAGCGCACTCCTCGATCGCCGAGGCCGACTATGGCGGCCGCTTCTGCTGCGCGGTGCGGCGAGACCATATTGCGGGCGTTCAGTTCCACCCGGAGAAGAGCCACCATTGGGGGGTGAGGCTGCTCGCCAATTTTGCGGGAATCGACCTCGGCTGATGCTGCGCCCACGCATCATTCCCTGCCTGCTGCTCAGCGATGGCGGCCTGGTGAAGACGCGGCGCTTCGCCGACCCCAAATATGTCGGCGATCCGATCAATGCCGTCCGCATCTTCAACGAGAAGGAGGTCGACGAGCTCATCGTTCTCGACATCGGTGCGACGCGGCAGGGGCTGGCACCCGATCATGCTCTGATCGCGCGGATGGCAAACGAATGCCGGATGCCGCTCTGCTATGGCGGCGGCATCGCCAGCGAGGATGAGGTCGACCGGATCATCTCGCTCGGTGTGGAAAAGGTCTCGCTCAGCGCCGCCGCGCTCGCGGACCCGTCGCTGATCGACCGCAGCGCGCGCCATGTCGGCACGCAGAGCATCGTCGTCACCCTCGACGTGCGCAAGACCGGGCTACTTGGCGGACAGACGGTGGTCACGCACAACGGGACGCGCAAAACCGGCCGGAAACCGCTCGATGTAGCGATCGAGATGCAGGCGCGCGGCGCCGGTGAGATCGTGATCAACATGGTCGATCGCGACGGCGAGATGGGCGGCTATGATCTGGACTTCGTCGCCCGGATGCGCGAGGCGGTGACGATACCCGTGACGCTGCTGGGAGGCGCGGGTTCGCTCGACGACATCGCTGCGCTGATCCGGCAGGAAGGGATTATCGGGGCGGCAGCGGGCAGTCTGTTCGTTTTCAAGGGGAAGTATCGCGCCGTGCTGATCAACTATCCCAATCGGGAAGAGAAGGACGCGCTGCTGTCGCGGGCGGGGTTCGGCGGGTGAAGCAAATCCTCCAGAATCTCGGTAATGGCGCGACCAGCCTGACCGACGTGCCCGCGCCCCGCGCCGGCCGGGGCAAGCTGCTGATCCGTACCAGCCACTCGCTGATCTCGGCCGGGACCGAGCGGATGCTGGTCGACTTCGGCAAGGCGGGATGGATCGACAAGGCGCGCCAGCAGCCCGACAAAGTCCGCCAGGTGCTCGAGAAGATGCGCACCGACGGCGTGGTCGCGACGGTCGACGCGGTGCGCAGCAAACTCGATCAGCCGATCGCGCTCGGCTATTGCAATGTCGGTCGGATAGTCGACCTCGGCGCGGGGGTCGACGGCTTCGCGGTCGGCGACCGGGTCGCCAGCAATGGCAACCATGCCGAGATCGTCGCAGTACCCCGCAATTTGTGCGCGCGCATTCCCGACGCGGTCAGCGACGAGGCGGCGGCGTTCACCGTGATCGGGGCGATCGGCCTCCAGGGAATCCGGCTCGCCGATCCGAAGCTGGGCGAATGCGTGGCGGTATTCGGGCTGGGCCTGATCGGGCTGCTGACCGTGCAGATGCTGCGCGCGCAGGGCTGTCGCGTGCTGGGCATCGACATCGATCCGACACGCCTCGCGATGGCGCAGAGCTTCGGGGCCGAGGTGATCAACCCGGCGGCGGGCGAGGATGTGCTCGCCCGCGCCGCCACCTTCTCGCGCGGGGCCGGGGTCGATGCGGTGCTGATCACCGCCGCCAGCAAGAGCAACGACATCGTCGCGCAGGCCGCGCAGATGTCGCGCAAGCGCGGGCGCATCGTCCTGATCGGCGTCGTCGGCCTCAACCTCTCGCGCGCGGATTTCTACGAGAAGGAGCTGAGCTTTCAGGTAAGCTGCTCCTATGGCCCCGGCCGCTATGACCCCAGCTATGAGGTTGGCGGTCAGGATTATCCGATCGGCTATGTCCGCTGGACCGAGCAGCGCAATTTCGAGGCGGTGCTCGACCTCATGGCGTCGGGGGCGATCGATGTTGCGCCGCTGATCTCGCACCGCTTCGACCTCGCCGACACTGAAGCCGCCTTCGCGCTGCTGACATCGGACGAGCCCTCGCTGGGTATCATGCTGCGCTATGCCGCCGATACGGAGGCCGACGCCCGTCTCGGCCTCCGCACAGTGACCGTCGGCACCCCTCGGTCGACCCGCACGAGCGACATGCCCGGCGTCGCCTTTCTCGGTGCCGGCAATTATGCGGGTCGCGTCCTCATGCCGGCGTTCAAGGCTGGCGGGGCGGACCTGCGGACGGCAGTGAGCGGAGGTGGTTTCAGCGCGGTCCACTTCGCGCGCAAACATGGCTTCGGTCAGGCGAGCACCGATCAGGATGCCGCGCTGACCGATGCGGCGGTGGATGCCGTCGTGATCGCGACCCGCCACGACGCCCATGCCGCGCAGGTCCTGGCGGCCCTGCGCGCCGGCAAGCATGTCTTCTGCGAAAAGCCGCTCTGCCTGACGCTCGACGAACTGGCAGAGATCGAGCGCGAAGCCGAAGCGCGCCCCGGCCAGAAGCTGATGGTCGGCTTCAACCGCCGCTTCGCGCCGCTGATCGTCCAGGCTGAGGCGTTGCTCCGGCCGGTCTCGGGTCCCAGGGCGATGATCATGACGGTCAACGCCGGCGCTATTCCCGCCGATCACTGGACGCAGGATCCTGCGATCGGGGGCGGCCGGATCGTCGGCGAGGCCTGCCATTTCATCGATCTTCTGCGCTTCTTCGCCGGTGCGCCGATCGAAACCGTCCGGGCGATGCCGCTAGGCCGCCCCGACCAGCGCGCAGCATGCCCAGACAGCGCGACGATCCAGCTGGCTTTTGCCGACGGATCGACGGGCACGATCCATTATCTCGCCAATGGCGATCGCGGCTTTCCCAAGGAACGGCTGGAGCTGTTCGCGGGGGGCAGGATATTGCGGCTCGACAATTTCCGGCTGCTCGAGGGCTGGGGCTTCGGCGCCTTCCGTCGCAAGCGCAGCTGGAAGCAGGACAAGGGCCAGCAGGCCTGCGCAGCCGCCTTCCTCGATTCGATCAGGGCCGGGAGCGCTGCACCGATCGCGTTGGACGAGATCATCGAGGTGAGCCGCGCCAGTATCGAAGCGGCTGCACTGCTACGGGAATGAGCGGGCGGCGATCCAGGTGTGGCGCTGAAGGGAAGCGGCGAGCGTCGGGCAGAAATCTTTCCATAGAAGAACGGTGGAGCTGCTAAGCGGTCTCAGGCCCAGCACAATCACGCAATAAATTGTCGAGCGCATCACATTGGGGATCTGGAGCTTGATCTATTGGCATCAGAACGAGAACAGCTCCAATCGAGACGCATAAAGACCGAGGCATGATGCACTTTTACCAGCGCCTTACACAGGAGCTCACCTTCGCGCGCCATGTGCCACCGGGCCAGATCCTGCGCAGGCTCATCCTGACCGCCAAGCGACACTGGAGCGACGTGCGGCCGCCGCGCTTTGACGGCCCCGCCCCACGGCGCGCCGCGCACCTGCCGCAACCGGTGCTGGCGCTGCGCACGGGTATGATCGATCGCGACGACGCGGTGCTGAAGCTGCGCTTCCTGGATCATGAGGAGCCGGTGGGAACGCCGATCGACTGGTCCGCACGGGACACGGGCGTCGCCGCGCAGCTCTGGCGCATGCATCTCCATTATATGGAATTTCTCGAGGAGGCGACGGCAGCCGAGGGGCTCGACTGGATCCTCCACTGGATCGAGGATAACCCGCCCGTCCGAAACGGCTTCTGGCGCGACATCTGGTTTCCCTACACCATCTCGCTGCGCGTGGTGGTGTGGATGCAGTTCGTGGCGCGCCATGCGGAGGGCCTTCCGCAGGAGGCCGAGGCCCGGATCGCCCACAGCCTAGCCGAACAATTGCGCTATCTGGTCGACTATGTCGAAACCGATATCGGCGGCAATCATCTGATCAAGAACGCCAAGGCGCTGTTGTGGGCATCGGCCTATTTCAAGGGAGACGAAGCGGAGAACTGGGGACGGATCGGCGCGAAATTGTTGCGCAGCGAACTTGCCGCCCAGATTCTCTCCGATGGGGTCCATTTTGAACGCTCGGCCTCCTATCATGCCCAGGTCTTCGCCGATCTGATCGAGATACGCAGCCTGCCGATCGACGCCGCGCTTGCGGCAGATCTCGATGCGCGCCTGCCCGCCATGGCCCAGATCCTGGCGGACCTCGCCCACCCCGATGGCCTGCCCGCCCATTTCAACGATTCCGGCCTGACCATGGCCTATGCGCCCCAAGCCTGCCTCGACGGCTATGCGCGGATCGGCGGCACCCAGCCCGCCCCGCGCGCCGTTTTCGCCTGTCCCGAGGCCGGATATTTCGGCGCGCGCAACGACAGTGCCTATCTCGTCGCCGATTGCGGCCCGATCGGCCCGGACGAACTGCCGGCCCATAGCCATGGCGACGTGCTGAGCTTCGAACTGTCGCTGGGCGGCGAGCGCTTGATCGTCGACCAAGGCGTGTTCGAATATACGGCGGGTGATCGCCGGCAGGCGAGCCGCTCCTGCGCACACCACAATACGCTGGCGATCGAGGGTGCAGATCAGGCCGATTTCTTCGGCCGCTTCCGCGTGGGGCGCAGACCTAGGGTTCGCGTCAAGGCGTGGCAGGCCGGACAGGACAGCTTCCTGCTCGAAGGGGAGCATGACGGCTTCACCCATCTGCCGGGACGGCCGCGGCACAGCCGCCGCTTCGCCATGACGGCTGACGGCCTGGACATAGAGGACAGGATCACGGGTCGGGCATCGCGCGACGCCAGCATCGGCTTCCTGCTCCATCCATCCGTGTCCGCCGAACCGCTGTCGCAGACACGGTGGCGGCTGCGAGGCTCGACTGCCGAGGCGATCCTGACCTGCGATCTGCCGGTCGTCGCGGAAACGGCCTGTTGGTGGCCCGATCTGGGCGTGGAGCAGCCGACGCAGCGACTGGTCGTTCGCGCGTCATGCGATCGATTTGCGGCGGGTGTCGTCAGCCGGATCGCCTGGGCCTGAAACGACAAGGGAGATAGGATCGATGCGGCTGCTCTTCCTTACCGACAATTTCCCGCCCGAGGTGAACGCCCCGGCGAGCCGCACCTTCGAGCATTGCCGCGAATGGGTCCGCGAAGGGCATTCGGTGGTGGTGATCACCTGCGCGCCCAATTTCCCAAAGGGCAGGCTGTTCGACGGCTATCGCAACCGGCTGTGGCAGCGCGAGACGATGGATGGGATCGAGGTGATCCGCGTCTGGACCTTCATCAGCGCGAACGAGGGCTTCGCTCTGCGCATCGTCGACTATCTGAGCTTCATGGTCAGCGCCTTCATCGCCTCGCTGTTCGTGCGCCGGGTGGACCTGATCGTCGGCACATCTCCCCAGTTCTTCACCGCCTGCGCGGCTCGCATGGCCGGCCTCGTCAAGCGACGGCCCTGGGTCTTCGAACTGCGCGACATCTGGCCGGAGTCGATCCGCGCGGTGACCGCGATCCGGCAGGATCGGCTGCTCGACCTGCTCGAGAAGCTCGAACTGCATCTCTATCGCAAGGCCGCGGCAGTCGTCTCCGTAACCCATGCCTTCAAGGACAATCTGGTCCGGCGCGGGATCGACGGCGCAAAGATTCATGTCGTCACCAACGGCGTCGACACCGATCGATTCCACCCTCTTCCCAAGGACGCGCAGCTGGTCGAGAGCCTCGGGCTCAAGGGCTGCTTCGTCGCCGGCTATATCGGCACCCATGGCCTTGCCCATGGACTCGACACGCTCGTCGATGCCGCCGCGCTGCTCGCCGGCCGCGACGAGACTCGCCGCATCCGCATCCTGATGCTCGGCGATGGCGCAGAACGCGCCCGACTCAAGGCCGATGCCGAGAGGCGCGGGCTGACCAATATCCTGTTCCTTGAGAGCGTCCCCAAGGACGAGGTCGTCCGCTACTGGTCGCTGCTCGACACCTCGATCGTGCACCTGAAGCGCGAGGATCTGTTCAAGACGGTTATTCCGTCCAAGATTTTCGAGTGCATGGGCATGGGCATCCCCATCCTGCACGGCGTCGAGGGGGAGTCCGCCGGGATCGTGGCGCAGGAAGGTGTCGGCATAGCCTTCGAGCCGGAGAACGCCCAGGCGCTGGCCGATGCGCTTGAAGCCATGGCCGGCGATACGGAGTTGCGGACCCGCCTGTCGCTCGCGGGTCCGCCCGCCGCCGCGCGTTACAGCCGGCGGGCGCTGGCGCTCGACATGCTCACGCTGCTCACCACGCTGGTGCGCAAGCGCTGAGGCTCAGAGGCGGTCGAGCCGCCAGTCCGACAAGGTCAATTCCCCCTCGCCATCGATCGCCCTGCTGATCGCCACGATTTCGATCCGCTGGGCGGGGCAATCGGCGGGGACCACGAAGACAAGACTGACGGGCGCGGCCGTGGTACTCACGGCCACTGGGTTCACGATCAGATCCGTCGTCGGAGAACCGATGCAGCGCAGTGCCACCTCCGCCGTGGCCGGCGCGCGTCCGTCCGGAACGGTGCCCCGCAGGCTGAGGCTGTAGCGTCCCGGCGCGAGCATGAGTATCCGGTCCGATACAGGCACGCGACGATCCGCTTCGGCCCGTACGATGATGGCATTGCCATCACCGGCCAGCGCGCTGCCTTCCGCTCCATTGTTGAAGCGCCATCCAAAGGGACCAGCACGGCTGTCGAGGCTTGCCGGGCCGACCGTCATATCCGCCGCAAAGCCGGCGGGAAACCTGACGGCCTCGCGCAGGTAGCGCGCTGCGAGGAGAAAATCCCGCCGCGCTGCGAGACCGGTCAGCACATAGCCATCGGTGTCCGCATAGCTGCGCGTAGCCGGCAGGCCACCCGCCGCCAGGACCATGCGCGCGGTATCGGAGGCCGTCTCGGGGCCCGCTGCGGCGTAGCGCAGGAAGGCCGGCATCCACGGCCGATTAGCCCGGATATAGGGCAGCAGTGCATTGCGGACCCCTTCATCGAACAGGCCGTCCGCCAGCGCCGGGGACAGCAGTTCGGCCGCACCCGCGCTGGTGGTCAGGGCTTCGTCGAAACTGCGCGCCATCCCGGCGGCATCGCCGCGGTCGAGGCTCCGGTTGATCAGCAGCCAGGTGGTGCCGATATCGCGCCGCGAGACGCGGTGCGCGAGATCGATCAGCCGATCGGACGCCGGCTCTCTCCCCGCCATAGACTCCGCCACCGCCAGTTGCCGCAAGGCGACGGGATTGAGTGGATCGCTCCGCAGCGCAGTCCGCGCGATCGCCGCCATGACGGGCACGTCGGCGACTGTCGCGTCTTCATAAGCGCGAAGCCGGTCTTCCTTCAGCGTCAGCGCGACGGCATCGTCCGGGCGCAGACTCAGGGCCCGATCGGGATCGGATATCCGCCAGAAATTGGCGAGCGAGTCGGCTCCAGCGGCAAGCCCCAACGCGAGGCTCAAAACGATAGCCGCGATGTTCCCGGGTCCCGGACGCCGCGGCCGGCTATCGATGTATCCGGTCACGCCGCCTTGTTGGCGACATCGTCGCCATAGCCATAACCATAACCATAGCCGTAACCGTAACCATAGCCGTAACCATAAGCGAGTTCGCTCGCCTTGAGCTTCGTCAGCACGGTGCCGAAGATATGGGTGTTGACCATGCGCAGGCGGCTGATCGCCGCGCGGATGCCGCGCACCGCAGCCCCTTCCGCCTGGATGACCAGCACCGCACCTTCGACCGCACGTCCGAGCAGCGGCGCATCGCTGAGGCCGAGGATCGGCGGCGCGTCGATCACGACATGATCGTACATCGACTGGAGTTCGAGCACGAGCTGCCGGATCCGGTCGCTGCTCAACAGTTCGGCGGCGCTGGGCGGCTTCGGCCCCGAGGTGAGGACCGAAACGCCCTTATGCTTGGTCTCGCGGATCAGCGAGGCGACATTGTCCTCGCCGGCGAGCAGGTTGGACAGCCCCGCGACATTGTCGATGCCGACCAGATGGTGGACATCGGGCGAGCGCATATCGCCGTCGACCAGCAGCACACGCTTGCCGGTCCGGCCGATGATCCGCGCAAGCGCATAGGAGGAGGTCGACTTGCCTTCGGCCGGCCGCGTGCTGGTGACGATGAACGAACGCGGCACCCCATGATCGGTCGTGAAGGCAAGGTTCGACCGGATCGAGAAATAGGCCTCGGACACATAGGATTTGGGATCGTCGATCCCTTCCGCGACATTGCCCTCGCTGAGCGGGACATGACCAAGCATCGGCAGGTGGAACATCTGGTGGATCTGCCCCGGATGGCTGACGCCCTCATCGATCTGCTCGAGACCCAGCGTGGCGAGCATCGCCAGACCGAGGCCGATCGCCAGCGCGATCGCCATATTCTTCGGCAGGCTCGGTGCAGAAGGTCCGCCCGGCACGAGCGCATCGTCGACGATCACGATGTTGCTGACGCCGACCATGCCGGCGATGCCGATCTCCTTGTAGCGCTGCAGCAGCGCATCATAAAGCTGGCGGTTGGTATCCGCCTCGCGCTGATAGATGTTGTACTGGATCGCGTCGTGCTGCTGGTCGTCGAGGCGCGCCTTGAGGGTGCTGACCTGGGCCTTCAGCTCATTCTCGCGCTTGACCGCCTCGCGATAGGTCTGGACCCGGCTGTTCACCACGCGCGCCGTTTCCCGGGCGATCGCATCATCGAGCGACTGGATCTGCTTCATCAGCGCCTGGGCCGTCGGATAGCCGGGCTCGAAACGCGCGATCAGCTTGGCATATTCGGAGGCACTGTCGGCCCGGCGCTGGCGAAGCTGGGCGATCGTCGCGTTGCCGATCACATCGACGCTCTCGCTCGCCCCCCCGCCCTGAGCACGGCTCTCGGCCGCTATGCGATCGGCCGTCGCGGCGTTCAGCGCGGCGTTCAGCGCCTCGAGGTCGGTCGCGACCATCGTCCGCTGCATCTGGGTCTTGCCATCCGAATCGCGCGACGAGCTCAGCGTCACGATATCATTCTTGGTGGCGTAGGTGACGACGTCACGCTCGGACTGCTCCAGCCGGGCGCGGAGATTGGCCAGCCTGCCTTCGAGGAAGCTGCGTGCATCGGCGGTCGATGCCAGCTGGCGGTCCATGCTCGCGGCGATGAACTGCCGCGTCCAGGCATTGGCGACCTCTGCCGACACCTTCGGCGAGCGCGACGTGTAGGAGATGTTGACCAGGCGCGAGCGGCGGACAGGCTGCACCGCGATATTGCCGAGCAGCAGATTGGCCGCGAGCCCCTCGCGCGCCTCGATCTGCGCCGGGGTCAGGTTGCCGCGCCCGTTCAGGCCATGCCGCTCGGCATCGAGCTTGACGCCATGCGCCACGAAAAAGTCGTCACGACGGGCCAGGCCCATCGCCTTCGCCACCCGCTCGCCGAGCGAACGGGCGCGCAGCAGCGCATATTGGGTTTCGTAAAATTCGAGATCGCGATCGGCATTGTCCGAATCGAGACCCTGAACCTTGGTGACCTTCTTCTGCTCGCGGCTGATCTCGATCTGCGCCTTGGCCGTGTAGCGCGACGGGGTCAGCAGGGTGACGATCAGGCCCGTGGCGAGCGCCGCCGCGATGATGGCGAGGATCAGCCATTTCCAGCGGACGGCGGTGTGCCAATATTGCTTGAGGATCGGCGGCAGCGCGTAGCTGTCGCTAAAGCCCTCGGCAGGACCCGCCGGCCCCAGCCCCTGAACGTCGGCAGCATTACTCATCGGAAGCACTCACAATAGACGGCCGGGCGCGCGATCATCGGTTCAGCCGATCGACGCCGAAAATTATGGGAGTCGACAGCGCCGGAAGGACCTGGAGGAAGTCCTTGAACACGCGGCGCGCCCGCGACTCGCCGACCACGACGACGTCGTTGGCGAAGACCTCGGGATCCTGATAAGCCCCGAGCCGGATCGCCTTGAGGTTGTAGAGCGCGGCATATTGCTCGCCCTTCACGGTGCGGAAGATCACGACCTCGTTGAGCTTCGCGAACTCGTCGGTGCCGCCGGACAGGGCGATGGCGCGCAGCAGGGTCATGCGGCCCACGACCGGGAACAGGCCGGGCTTCTTGACCTGGCCCTCGACCGTCACGACCTGGCTGACGGTTTCCTCGAGGTTGATGCTGACCTGCGGGTTGCGGACATAGCTGGCAGCCAGCTTGGTCTCGATCAGCCGCTCGATCTCGCCCGGCGTGCTGCCGGCGATCGTGAGCGCGCCGATCAGCGGAAAGGAAATGCGTCCGCTGGCGTCGACCTGAACCTTGCGGTCGGACAATTCGGGAATGCCGAACACGTCGATGCGAAGCTTGTCGAACGGCCCGACGATATAGGGCCGGTCGACGGTGAACGTCTCGCCACGCTCCGGCACCGGAAGTTCCGTCGCGTTGAGAACTTCGATATTCGGCGCGCCACCGATCTCCGGTGTGCTGGCGCAGGCCGACAGAGCCAGCGCCAAGCCAAGTAAAGTCAAGCAATTACGCATTACTTCCGCGACCCTCATATGAAGTGCTCGTCTTAGGATCGGAAGGCCCGCCGTCAAACGATTTATCATGCCTGCCCGCGTCGTCAGCCCCGTAAAGCCACAGCAGCATGACACAGAAGAGACAGGCGATCGCCGGGGTGCGCAACGGATAATCCCCCAGGCTCGCCAGCCCGAGAATCAAGATCACGCAAAGCGCAGCCCCCTTGGTCACCGAGCGCCCGCCCTCCCTGTTGCCGGCACGCCACCAGCGAACACATTGGCGCACATAGCCCGCAACGGCAACCGCCAGCAGCAGCATGGCCGGCGCGCCACCTGTGACGAGCAGTTCGAGCGGATCATTATGCGCGCGCAGAAAGGTGGTCCAGTCGAGCAATGCATAGGGCTCGTCGAGACGATAGACCTCGGCGAAGGAACCGATGCCCGATCCGACCGGGAAATAATGCAGCGCCATGTCCAGTATCGGACCCCAGGCGCGATAGCGGCCCTCGCCGACCCCGTCGCTCGACAGGAGGCGGTCGATCGACTCCGCACGCCCTGCAAGCGCGACGATCGAGGCGAGCAGAAGGAGGAGGCCTGCCGCGACCGCCCAGGCTCGGGTCCCGCGCCAGAAGGCCGCTCGGCCCCGCGCGCCCGAATCGCTGCGGCTCAGCAGTGCTGCCGCAGCCAGACCGACCACCATCGTCAGCAGCCCGGCCCGCGATCCGGTGACGAGGATCAGGGCCACGAAGAACGCACCGCAGGCAGCGGCAATACCGACGCGGATGCGCCTGTCCCAGCGCGGAAAGGCAGACGGGGACGCGAAAACTGCCAGCAGCGGGAAGCTGCAGGCGAGGAAGACCGCCTGATGGTTGCGATTGGCGAACAGCCCGACGGCGGCGCCGTCATTGGTGATGCGATAGAGATAGAGCGGGCTGCTTTCCCCGCCGCTCAGTTGAAGCAGCGCGACCACCGAACTGGCCAGTGCGAGCAGCAGCAGCGGGATGACGAGAGTCCGGCGTTCCCGGGCGGTCAGTCGCGCGCCGGCGATCAGCACGGCGATGGGCGGAAGCAGGCTGAAAAAGGCATTCCAGGCGCCGACCGGGGCGAGCGCCAACGGCCGCCATATGTGACCCAGCCCCGCCGCCGCGTCGATGGCGACGATGGTGTCGCGCCCCGGCAGGGACGACCACAGGGCCCAGGGCAGCGGAACGAGGTGGAGCAGAATCAGCAGCGCCATGGCAGCGAACAGCAGCAGCGGCGAGGCCAGGTTGCGCAGATGGCGCAGTTCCACACCCCAAAACGCGAAGGCAAGAAGGAGCGCCGCCATCGATCGCAACACCACAAGCGACTGGATGTCATAGCGTGATCCGCCGCCGGTCGCGAAGGCGAGGAGAAGAAAGCCGGCCAGCGCCCAGAAGCATGCCGACGGGACGGACGGGACGGCGCTGCGGGCGATCTTCATGCCTTCCTTTATCCGGGCATAGACTTGGCAGCAATCATGCTGCTGCGGCAGGCGACGTGATCGGGGCCAGCCTGGTCCAGTGCGATGATCGGCCGCTATGCCGAATTGCACAGACCCGCCATGAGAGGCGACCGAAACCGCCCCGCCCTCAACCCCTCAACGGTCGCTTACGGGCTGGTTCCGTTGCCGCCCGAGCTGTTGGAGACGGCAACGGCGGCACCAGCTACTGCACCCGCGGCAGCCACACCGCCAACGAGGGCAGCCGTCGTTACCGTTGCTCCGGCGGCCGCAGCGCCTGCTCCGGCGGCTGCAGCGCCTGCTCCGGCGGCACCAGCACCGGCTGCGCCAGCCGCGCCTGCGCTCGCACCAGCGCCGGCACCAGCCCCACTTCCGAAGGCGCCAGCACCGGCACCTGCGGCCTGGGCCAGCTCAACATTCTTCTTGGCGACACGCTTGCCGAGCTTCATCACGACGCCGGCGCGCATCCTGGAGCCGATCGCCTTGATGGCCTCCTTGGTCATCGTCGTCGCGCCGGTGGGTGCAACGGCCGCAATCACGGGCGCAGATATGACCGCAAGGATCGCAACAGAAGCCGCTACTTTACGAAAGCTACGCATAACCAATCTCCCGGATGGGTCGGCATTTTTCGGGGGCGCCAAGGCCACCGCAAGGCAAACAAAGCGTGCTGTGGACATATAATGATTTCCCCGCCCTATGCCCGCCGCCGCATGGCGGCAATCCGGGATTGCGCAGAGATTTCAATAGTCTCGATGGTGCTTATAGCACGACCTTCCATTCCGATGTGACGAAAAGCATAGGCCGGCCGGAAGGCACAAAAAAGGGCGGCAAAAGCCGCCCTTTCTGTTCACCGAATGATCGCCCGGATCACGGGCTGTTGGAGCTATCCGAAGTGGCAGCAGCCGCCGCGCCGGCCGCAGCGGCAACGCCACCCACAGCACCGGCAACACCGATGCCACCAGCCGCTGCGGCTCCGGCTGCGCCCGCACCGGCAGCGCCCGCACCAGCCGCGCCTGCGCCGCCAGCCGCACCTGCGCCGCCAGCCGCACCTGCGGTAGAGCCCGCTCCCGCTCCAACACTTCCGGTGGTAGTGCCGGCACCACCAGCGGCACTTTCGAGCTGGGCGAGTTCAACGCTCTTCTTGTTGACGCGCTTGCCGAGCTTCATGACGACGCCGGCGCGCATCTTGGAACCGATCGCCTTAGCGGCTTCCTTGCTCAGCGTCGCGCCAGTGGGCGCAACAGCGGCCACGACAGGAGCCGATGCAATGGCGAGAATCGCAAGCGAAACTGCAACTTTACGAACGCTCTTCACAACCGGTCTCCTGACTCAGACATGTTTTCCTTAGCGGTACGGGCCTCTGGACGCAACGGATAATTGCCTTCGGTCGCCCCTTCATCGCGACTAACAGTTAAGGATTGCTATAGTTTCCAAATTGCGCGACGGGAAAGCAGCATCGTCTCGTGGGGGCGATCGATGCAGGGCGAATCACGTAGCGCGGCTATTTGGCATAGTCGGAACCGGCAGATCAGCTGTGCGCGATGTCACTGCATCGCCGGCCTGACCGGTCTAAGATTATGCCATGGCGGTCGATGCGTGGGATAAAGGGAGTGAGCCTACAGTGCTCATGAGTCGCGAACTGCAGGTTCCGCGGGCCCGTGCCAGCGCGTTCAACGCCCTGTCTGCACAGTTTCTGCTGGGATTTACCCTCGCCGTCATCCTGCCGACCTATCTGCGATTCGACAGTTTCGACCAGGCGCTCGAATCGTCCGGCTTTCTGAACAGCTTCCTGGGCGCGACCATCGCCATGACCGTCGGGATGATCATGCTGCGCCGGGTCACCGCCTATCCGGGCACACGCGCCTTCGGCTTCATCCTGCCCGCCTTCGTCGGCTCGTTCGGCCTGGTCCTGGCGGCACTGTTCGCGCTCAGGCTGCAATATAACCGGATATATTTCTCGTCGACCTTGCTGGCGACGATCACGCTGTTCTTCCTGCTGAGCATCTATCTGCTGCCACGCACGCGCCGTCGATTCTATGTCGTGCCGGGGTTCGACCTCCACGGGCTCACCCTGCCCAGGGAGGTCGAATGGATCCGGCTTCGCCAGCCGGTCGTGCCCGACGACCCTTCGGCCTTCATCGTCGCGGATTTCCGCCACGATCATGACCCGGCCTGGGACCGGATGCTGGCCGAGGCTGCGGTGATGGGACGAACGGTGCTCCACAGCAAACAGGTTCTCGAATCGATCACCGGCCGGGTTTCGATCGAACATCTCTCCGAGAACAACTTCGGCTCGCTGCTGCCCAATCTTGCCTGGCGCAAGGCCAAACGTGCGGTAGATCTGGTGTCGGCACTGCTGCTGCTGCCGCTGTTAACGCCCTTGTTCCTGATCGTCGGCGCGTGGATCCGGCTCGATTCGCCCGGCCCTGCCCTCTTCCGGCAAACGCGCGTCGGGGCCGGTGGCCGGCCGTTCCGTATCGTGAAATTCCGGACGATGCGCCAATGCGACGAGGGCGAGGCCGACATGGCCGCAGCGCAGACCCAGCATGCCGACTGCCGCATCACCCGGGTCGGACGCTGGCTGCGGCGCACCCGGATCGACGAACTGCCGCAGATCTTCAACATCATCCGCGGCGAGATGAGCTGGATCGGCCCCCGCCCCGAGGTGCTGTCACTCTCGCAATGGTATGAGAGCGAGATTCCCTTCTATCTGTACCGCCACATCGTCCGGCCCGGCATCACCGGTTGGGCGCAAGTCAACCAGGGGCATGTGACCGAACTCGACGCGGTGCATCACAAGCTCCAATATGATTTCTACTATATCAAGAATTTCTCGCTCTGGATCGACATCCTCATCGCGATCCGGACCGCGAAGATCGCGATCACCGGCTTCGGCGCGAAGTAAGGCCGCAACGCCGCTCCAGCCGCACAAGGGCTGGATAAGCCCGCCCCGACTCACTATCGGAAGCCGCGTCGCGGCGCCCGGAGGCCGGATCGGCTCCACCGGACCCGCCGGGCCTGCGCGACATCAGGACGGGTGACCAATGGGATTGCGCGATTTCCTTCCATGGCGACGGCGGTTCAGGCCGCAGCGAGCCCGCGCGCCTGAAGGCCAGCGCTGGTATGCGATCGGCGACATCCATGGCCGCTATGATCTGCTCGACGAGCTGCTTCGGCGGATCGACCGCGACGACGAGGCGCGCGGCGAGACCGACACGCGCCTGCTGTTCCTGGGCGATTATATCGATCGCGGTCCCGATTCGGCCTCGGTCGTCGAGTTGCTGATCAAGCTCGACACCGGCGACGAGCGCGTCGTCTTTCTCGGCGGCAACCATGAAGAGGTGCTGATCGCGGTGGCGGAGGGCAACCGCAAGGCCGCCGCCATGTTCCACAAGATGGGCGGTCGCGAAACCCTGCTGAGCTATGGCGCCGCCGCTGCCGACTATGACAAGGCCGACCCGGCCGGGGTGATCGATCTCGTCCGCGCGCATATTCCCCCGGTGCATCTCGCCTGGCTGCGCCGGCTGCGCCACAGCTACCGCGCGGCGGACTATTATTTCGCCCATGCCGGCATCCGCCCGGGCATTCCGCTCGACCAGCAGCAGGGCGCGGACCTGCGCTGGATCCGGGGCGAGTTCCTCAACGACGAGGGCGACCATGGCGCAGTCGTCGTCCATGGCCATTCGGTGCGCACCGAGGTGGAGGAGCGCGACAACCGGATCGGCATCGACACCGGCGCCTATGCCTCGGGCCGACTGACCGCGCTCGCGATCGAAGGCGAGGAGCGCTGGCTCCTCCAGACCGAGGCCCCATAGTACCAGTGCGGTCAACGCAACGCTGACATGGTGGCTGCGACATCGGGAAGCCGCTAGCCGTCCCATTGTCGCCAATCTCGGTGGCGGCTTGCCAGTGGAAAATCGCCCATGGACCGCCGGACCTTTCTTGCCTCCACAGCGCTCATCGCGGCGCACGCCCCGGCTCTCGCCGCAGCGGGCCGTTCTTCCGGCGACACAGGCGGAATCGCAGAAACCTGCGAAGGTCCGGTGCGGGGCGTGGCGACGGACAACGGAACCGCCTATTTCGGCATTCCCTTCGCAGCGCCTCCCATCGGCCCGCTGCGCTTCCGCTCGCCACGTCCACCTGCCCGCCGGACCGCGCTGTTCGATGCGACCGGCTTCGCGCCTGCGCCGCTCCAGCAACCGCCGGCCCCCGGCCTCTACGGCCCGGGGCCGCTGCCCCAGTCGGAAGACTGCCTGGCGCTGAATATCTGGACGCCCGCCACCCCCGGCCCGCACCCGGTCTATCTGTGGATTCACGGCGGCGGCAATGTCGCCGGATCGAGCCGAATGCCGGTGTTCGACGGCAGCCGCTTCGCGCGCCACGGCATCGTCTGCGTCACGATCAGCTACCGGGTCGGCGCCCTGGGCTTTCTCGACATCTCCTCGCTGCTGGGCGCGGACTATGCGGGCAGCGGCAATAACGGGCTGCTCGACATCGTCGAGGCGCTGCGCTGGGTCCGTGCGAACATCGCGGCCTTCGGCGGCGATCCCCGCCAGGTCACGATCGGCGGCCAGAGTGCCGGGGCCAAGAATGTCTGCGCCCTGCTCGCCATGCCCGCCGCCCGCGGCCTGTTCAGCCGCGCGATCGTCCAGAGCGGCGGCGCGGAAACCGCGATCGACAAGGACGGCGCGGCCCGCATGGCGCGGGCGTTCGCCGAACTGACCGGCGCATCCGATGCGCGCGACCTGCTGACGCTCGACGGCGCCGCACTGCTCGCGGCGCAGCTCAAGCTCCTGAAGGGCTGGCCGCGCAAATATCCGTTCCGCGCCGTGGTCGACGGGAGCGTGTTGCCCGATCTGCCGCTGTCGATGATCCGCGACGGCCGCGCCGCACCGGTCCCGCTGCTGATCGGCACGACGCGCGACGAGATCGCCTTTTTCGGCCCGAACGCCGCGCGCGACGGAACGGTGGTGCAGGGCGATCTGGCCAATATGGCGATCGAGGCCTTCGCCCCGGCCTATGACGCCTACACCAGCAACTTCCCCGCGCTATCTCCCGTCGACCGCCGCTACCGCGCGCTGACCGCCGAGGAATATTGGCTGCCGACGCTTCGCACCGCCGCCGCCCACGCAAGCGCCCGTCGCCCGACCTGGCTCTACCGCCTCGACATGCCGCGCGGCGCGGCGCCGAATGCGGGCTATGCCGTCCACGGCTCCGAACTGCCGCTGGTGTGGGACAAGGTCCGCGACCCGCAAAGCGCCTTCCTCGGCCCCGAAGGCCCCGCAGCCGAAGCACTCGCCCGCCGCATGCACGCCCATTGGATATCGTTCATCCGCAGCGGCAAGCCGGGCGCGGACTGGCCGCTGCACCGGCCGGATGCGCCGCAGACGATGGTGTTCGATGCGAAGGACAGGCCGGTGACGCGCCTCGACGAGGGCGAGCGGAGCCTGTGGGACGGCGCGCGCTTCGACGTCGGCTGAGCAGGGAGGTGTCCTGGGTTTGCGAAGCGGATCCGCTCCGCATCCTTATGTCCAATGCGACCCGAGCCCCGATCAAACCGCCAGCGCGAAATCGCTCAGCATAATATTTGCCGGGTCGACGCCCGCCAGCCGAACGGACGAGTCAGCGACGCCGTCATTGCCTTGCGAGTAGAAAAGATAGGTATCGGTTCCGACCTTGACCAGCGCGACCTCGGACCTGCCACTATGGATGGCGAACAGAAGCTGCGCCGTGGCGGTCGCGGCGGCGAGGTCGGAAGCGGCCGGACCATTTGCCGTCAACACTGACGCAACCTGATAGTCGACCCAAATTCGATCCGTCCCGTCCTCGAAATCGTCAATCACATCCTGAGCGCCTCCAGCGATAAGTGCGCTGTTGCCCCCGAATAGAATGACATCCTCGCCGTCGCCGCCGATCAGCCTGTCGCTCCCGTCGTTCCCGAAGAGCAAGTCGTCGCCATAACCTCCATCGATCCTGTCATCGCCACGATTGCCGTCGATGCTGTCGTTGCCGAAGTCGCCGAGGATTTCGTCATTGTCGGCACCGCCATTGATACGGTCCGGACCGGTACCACCTTCGAGCATATCATTGCCGGCATTACCCTGAAGATAGTCGGAACCATCCGACCCGTACAGATAATCTCCGCCATCGAGTCCACCGCTGGCCGCTGCTCCTTCGCGACGATGACCGTGCCAGCACGCCACGACCTGGAGCCTCATTTCCCGAATATATTGCGCAGCACGAACTGCCTATTGTGCGCAGTCTTCGTCCATCTTGTCGGCCGCCGGAACCCACTGATAGACTTCCACGGTCTCGCCCCTCGGCAGATAGGCGACCGGAAACTCGCGCGCGCCTCGACGGATGCGGAGACGGAGCAGTTCGGTCTGCTCCCCCTGGATCCCATCCTGCGGCACGGGATCGACGATCTCGTCACCATCCCTGAGCCCCGCAAGTGCGGCGGCCGATCCAGGCACCAGGCCGCGAACGATCCGCTTCGGCTGCGCCAGCACGTCGGTCGCGAAGCCCAGTTCGTAGCGCCGCAGCTTCGCAGTCGACCGGCGGAAGCATGGTCCGAAGGCATCGGACGCGGGCAACGGCATTGCTCCGGCGAGAAAGGCGCGAAAAGCCTCGACCGCCTTTGGGCCGAGATCGACGGCGAGCAGCTTTTCCCAGTCGCCATTGTCGGTGACCTTGCCCGACTTTTCGAGCGCCAGCATCGCGAAGACCAGATCGTCGAGGGATTTGCGGCCGCCCGACGCCTTGCGCATCGCATCATCGACCGTCGCAAAATAGAGCATGCCGCGATCATAGGGCAGCGTGCGGATGCGGGTGTCCGCCCAGAACCGCTTGGGCACCTCGGCATTGGGGACCGTCGCCATCGCGCTGCTATAATAGCGCGCGGCCGTCCAGTTGACGTCGGCGATATACGCCTCCGGCCCGATCATGCCGAAACGGAAGGGCAGCCACGCCTGATAGTAGGTTGCCAGCCCCTCGCCGAACCAGGAGGATTCGAGCCCTGCCGGGTTGCCGATGAAGGGCTGGAAGGTGTGGAACATCTCGTGCGCCAGCGTCAGCTTGATCTTCTCGGCGTTCGATCCCTTGCCCCGGCCGAAGGTCGTCACGAAGGACCGGAACAGGCCTACGCCCCCGCCCGCGTTGATCGGGTTGTAGCGCAGGAACACGCCATAGGGCGGCGATGTCTTCTGCCCGAAGAAGCGGGCATAATGATCGTAGAGCGTGCCGGTCCAGGCGAGCAGGCTGCTCGCGTCGAAGGCAGGAGCCCCCTGCCACGCGCCGAAGAAACCGCCGCTCGGGACCTTCGCCGGATAGGTGCCGATCCGCCCGGCCATGAAGAAGCTCATGCGGATCTGTTCGCCATCGAGCGGTTCGGCGGCAGTCACCGTCCCTTCGCCCAGCGAACTGACGCCCCGACTGCCTCTCGGCGCGCGGGACAGGTCCCAGCCATAGGTGGTCCGGTACTGATGATCGCCCGGCGGCAGCAGCAGGAAGACGTGCCCAGCGGCCGATACCCCGCCGCCATCAGCGGAAAAGGAAAAAGGCGGCGCGGGCCCGCGCGGCGGCAGGGTCGCATGGGCGGGCAGGCTGTAGCGTAGCGTGACCGGGCCTTCGACGGTCCTGTCCGCGATCCACTCGCGCGATGGACCGCCTCCAACGGCATCGCGCATGCCGGTTTCGGGCAAGTCGACGTCGCGATGAACCAGATGCAGCGGGCCCTTCGCGTCACGGGCGTCGATGGACGTGATGACGGTCGCGACGCTGTCGACATTGCTGCTGACCATAGGCAGGCGCAGCAGCGGCTCGCCCTTCGCGGACGTCAGGCCTTCGAAGCGGAGCGTCACGGTGACCGAACCGACGGTCGTCGGGGCGGCGGGTGCGGCGATGGGCGCCAGCGTCACGGCAAGGGAACCGTGTCGTTCCGCCGCACCTGCCATGGAAGCCGCGCTCAGGGCGAGAGGCAAGGAAAAGGCCGTCAGAAAAATCCCGATCGTCGATCCTTGCATCATCTCAACCTCGATACCGCCCCCCGAAAAGATGCGCACCTTCCACGACGTGCGCATCACCCTTTCCTATCGCGGGAGCGCTGCCCCCCGCACGAATCAGAAGGACCGCGTCAGCGTCAGGCCGAAGGTGCGCGGCTGGATGAACAGCGCGGTCGGCACGTTGACGCCGTTGCGGTTGTCCGCTGCGGCCACGCCACGCTTGTCGAACAGATTGCGGACATAGACGTTCGCGCCCCAGACCTCGTCGAAGGTCAGGCCACCGCGAACGTCCACGGTGGTATAGCCCGGCAGGGTGATGCGCGGACGGGTCGCGTTCGCCGCATTGGTGACGAAAGTACCCGCACGATCGCCCAGATAGACGACGGTGAACCCGAGGGTTCCCTCGAGCCGGTCGCCGAGCGGGAAGCTCTGGTTCGCGGTGATGTTGGCGGCGACGCGGGCCGAGAATGGCAGACGATCGCCATCGAGGCCGCGCAGCCCCGTCGCGTTGACGATGGTCGGCAGATCCTCGGTCAAGGTCGCGTCGGTGAAGGTCAGGTTGGTATCGATCGTCATGCCCGCCCATGGGGTGAGCGTGGTCGCGAACTCGAGACCGCGGCTGCGCGCCTTGCCGCCATTGGACAGGAAGGTGAGCGAACTGATCGAATCGGTGCCCTGAAGCTGGATGTCCTTCCAGTCGATCTGAAACAGCGAAAGATCGATCGTCAGCAGGCCGGGAACGACCTTGCCCTTGAAGCCCAGCTCATAGTTGATGACCTTGTCCGAGCCGAACGACTGCGGAACCGACGGCGGAGCGGCAATGTTGGGACCGCCGGGCCGATAGCCGGTGGCGACGCGGGCATAGGCGATGATGTCGCGCGAGAAATGGTAACTCGGCGAGATCAGCCACGTGAAGGCGCTGTCGCTGGAGTCCGCGATCGTGGTGCCCGAGCCGAAAACGGGTGCGGTCTGGGCCGAGGTGATCAGGGTGGACTCGTTATGCTGCTTGTTGTGCGCGTAGCGGCCGCCGACCTGAATATCGAGCTTGTCGGTCGCGTGCCAGGTGAGGTCGCCGAAGCCGGCATATTCGCGATAGGTGCCGGGTCCGGTTCCGATATAGGGCGTGGCGGTCAGGCTGCCCGAAGCAATCAGCGTCTGGTTGGTCGCGGCATGCTCGACCGTGTAGAAGCCCCCGGCGAGCCAGGTGAAACTGGTGCCGATATCGCCGCCGAGCCGCACTTCCTGGGAGAATTTATGCGTCTTGTCGGCGTTGGCGATCTGGACGGTCGGCCGCGTCGCGAGGCCGTAGAGCGACCGCAGCAGGCCGCCGAAGACATTGGTCACGTCGCTGGTGATGACATTGTCCGCCCGGCTCCATGCACTGATCGAGGTCAGCGTGACGCCGCCGAGATCGAGTTCCCCGCGCGCCGAATAGAGCTGGAACTTGGCCTTGTTGATCGAATCGAGCGAGCGGATCGTGAGGTCGCCATAGACCGGCTCGAAGGTGGTCCGGGCGGTCGCCGGGATCGGCGCTGCGCCAAGCGTGCAGGCGACGCACACCGGCACGCCGCCCGCGGTGATCGCAAGGTCGCTGTTCATCGCATCGGTCTTCTGCCGCAGCGCGGAGAGGACCAGGCGGAAATTGTCGGCCGGCTTGATCAGCGCGGCGCCGCGAAAGCCCCAGACGTCCCGGGTGTTGACGTCCTTGGCCTTCAAAGCCTGCGGATTGGCATTGTTGAGATAGGGAGCGTCCTCGCGCTTGAAGCCGCTGCCCAGCACCGCCAGCCAGTCGGTGATCGGAACGTTGACCGAACCGCGCAGCGCATAGCCGGTGTCGCCATGCGATACGGCGGTGCCGCCCAGTTCGACACGACCGGAAAAGGCCTGAAGATCGGGCTCCTTGAGCACATATTTGATCAGCCCGCCGAGGCTCGACGCACCGTAAAGCGTACCCTGCGGGCCGCGCAGCACCTCGACCCGGCTGACCGCGCTCGCATCGAAATCCGGCAGCGGCGGCTGGCCGGTGCCGGTGGTACCGCCAAACTGGACATCGTCGACGAGCAGGGCAACGGTCGGTGCCGTAGCGCCACCGGTGGTAACGCCGCGCAGCGCAAGACCTGCGACGCGCTGGTTCGAATATTGCAGGCCGGGCACCCGATCGAAATATTCGGACAGACGGTTGATGTTCTGCGAGGTGAGCGTGTCGGCGGAAATCGCGCTGATCGCCACAGGCACGTCTATCAAGCGCTCGGCACGCTTCTGCGCGGTCACGACGATGTCACCTGCGGCGTTGTCGTCCGCCGGGCGCTTGTCTTGCGCGACGGCCGGCATCGACGCTGCAAGAGCGACGACCGCTGCCGACATGGAGATGGCTTGTTTAAAGGTCTTCATTCTTTCGTACCTCCACTGAACCCACGGATCGCCGCCGCCCCCTTGGACCAGCCGCCTCGCGCGCTACGCCTCGGGCCCGTTCGCCACCCGCAACTATCGTCGTCGGACTTGCGAGCATCCCTAACCGAGGCCGCAACAAATTAGCCGTCGTCGTCCGCCATATTTATTCTGATTCGAACCTGTGGACCGGCTTCGCGCATAGATTTTCGCCGACAGCCGCCGAGTTGGATCAAGATTTACCGGCTTGGGCGCCGAGCTGGCGTCAGGTCAGCCCTGACCGACCGGCTCGAGGCGCTCGCGCATAGGCGCGCAGCCCCTCTTCCAGGCCGCGCAGGCCGGCCTCCAGCTTATCGTCCTCCTGGCAAAACCCGATACGGACATGGCCCGGCGCACCGAAATATTCCCCCGGCGCGACGATGACGCCGCAGCGCGCGATCAACCACTCGGAAAAGGCGCGGCTATCGGTGATGCCGGTCAGCGACGGGAAACAGATGCAACCGTCATCCGGCAACGCTCCGCCCATCAAACCCCCGGCCACCATGTCGTCGAACCACGCCTGGAAACGCGGCCGGCAGCGTTCGACATAGCTGCGCGAATGCTGTTCGAATTCGGCTCCGCTCGACATGACATGCGCAGCGATCGCGTGCGACAAGGTCGACACGCCGAACTCCACGCGACCGTTAAGGCGCCGCAGCGGTTCGAGCACCTCCGGCGCACCGACGATCCAGCCACAGCGCAGTACGCCCAAGCCATAGATCTTGGTCAGGCTCGACAGACTGACGACCGCCGGGGACAGCGCCGAAGCCGGACCTGCACGACGCTCATGCGCAGCATAGTCGCCATAGACTTCGTCGACCACCAGCAGAAAGCCACGCCGTTCGGCGAGCTCGGCCAGTCCCTGCAGCACATCGGGTGCAACCGCCATGCCCGAGGGATTGTGCAGATCGGACAGGACCACCAGTCGGGTATTCGGGCGCAGCAGTGCCTCGACCTTGGCAATATCGATCGCGAAACGGTCACCGCGGCGGTGGAAGCAGTCGATCGAAGCGCCAGAGGCCTCTGCCAGGTGACGAAACAGGTCGAACCCCGGGGTTTCGATCAGCACATGGTCGCCGGGCTTCACGAAAGCGCGATAGATCAGCGACAGGCCGCCAGTGGCACCGGTGGTGCACAGAATCTGATTGCGGTCGACCGCGTAGCGTTCGGCGAGCATGTCGCGAACGAACGGATTCCCGTCACCGAAGGCGCTAACATAATAGCGCGAGAACTGGGGCTCGACCGCCTCCAGCACGGTGTGGCGCAGCAACTCGCGCGGTTCGGGCACCGAGCTTTCGAACAGGCTGACTGCACTGCCCTGGCGCTGGCGAGCGGTAGCCAGTGCGGCACGGACCCAGTCCGCATAGCTTCCTGCGTCGGAGGGCGGCGTCGGCATTGGCGTGGATAACAGGTTCGACATGACGCCTCTCTACCGCCGACGGCCGGCAGTAATTATTCTATCTCGCGAAGGCGGCGCGGCATTGCGCATAATTTGATCGCTTAACCACCCAAAGCGCGGCTGCCCTTGCCGCGCGCCTCGAACCACCGCTTGGCGAACCAGTAGACCAGACCGACGACCAGCCAGGCGCCGACCAGCATATAGGGACGCGGGTCGGCCTCGATCCCGAAGATCCCGACCAGGAGGGCACAGATCACTCCCGCATAACCGACGGCAACGACCGTTCGGGGAGAAAGGCGCAGGGCCGAGCGGGCATGGATCTCCGGATGTCGGCGCGCGACGACCGTGGCCGAGTAGGAGCAGGCCATATATTTGAGCATGGTCGGGACATTTACCGCGAGCAGCAGGAAGATGAGGCTGGGTGGCAGGAACAGCCCGGTCATGGCGCAGGCATAGCCGAGCAGGATCGCCCGGTGCGGCGTCCCGAAGCGGGGGTGGACCGCGCCGATCCCCCGCGGCAGTGCCCCGTTGCGGCCCATGGCGAACAGGCTGCGCGAGAAGGTGAGCGTGGCGGCGTTCATCGACTTGATGATCGAGAGGCAGGCGGCACCGACTATCAGCGGGACCGCCAGGTCGCCCAGCACCACCTGCGACGCCTCGAGCAAGGGTGCCTGGCTCACTGCGAGCTTCTCCGGTCCGATGAGGCCGAGCGCGGTCAGGGCGACCAGCCCATAGACCAGCGCAGTGACGCCGATCGCAAGCGCGATACCGAGCGGCACGTTGCGTTGCGCGTCGCGCACCTCCTCCCCGATCTCGACGGCGGACTCGATCCCCAGAAAGAGCGAGATCATCAGCGGCACGACCGCGAGGATCGCCAGCGGTGGGGCGTTGAGCGGATTGCCGACGAGGACCGGGTCGAAGTGCGGCAGCCCCGTCCCGACGAAGACGGCAAGAATGATCAGCAGCAGCGCCATAAGCTGTGCCTGGACCTTCGCCGCGATCGACACGCCTACATAATTGAGCGCGAAGACGCCGCTTATCGCCACCGCCATCGCCGGCTTGAGCGGGATAGGAAAGACCATGCCGAGATAGCTGACCATCACCTGTGACAGGATCGTCAGCGCGCCGACATTGGCGATGACACGCAGCCAGGCGATCATGAAGCCGACACCCGGATGGATGAAGCGCGTCGGCCATTCGTAGGACGCGCCCGACACCGGCAGCGCCGAGCCGAGATAGGCATAGGCGACGGCAAAGACCAGCATCGGCAAGGCCGCGACACCGATCGCGGCGAGCAGACCCGATCCGGCGACGGCAGCGGTCGGCTGGAGAATGGAGAAGATCGAAACCCCGATGGCGGTGCCGGCACCGAAGGTGACGACGCCGACGAGTCCGACGCTCTTGCGCAGCGTCGCGCGATCGGCGGGCGCGGTCACTTCGCGCCGACCAGGAAGGCGCGCAGATCGGCGGCCAGTGCGGTTCGCGCCTTGGCGCCAAGATAGGGTGCGTGCCCCGATTCATAGCGGCGCACGCTCGTCCGGGAGAGCGGAATACCGGAATGGGTCAGCACATAATCGGCCTCGCCGAGCGGGGTCACGAGATCATAATAGCCGGTACCGATCATCAGCCGCATCGCCGGGTTGCGGTTCATGGCCGTGGCGAGATCGAGCGCATAATTTCTTCCCATCGGCACCCCCGGTCCGAAACCATAATCCCAGCGCCCGTTGACCTCGCGAAAGGCGATCGGTTCATAGGGAATGTCGAGATCGACCCTGAGACGTTTTACCGCATAATCGGCCCAGGCTCCGACGAATCCCGGCACATATTGGCCCATCGCCGGATCATCCGCGACCGGATCGGCCCCCGCCCCCTGTAGGGGCAAGGTGAAGCGCGCATCATAGAGGCCCAGTCGCTGCCCTTGACCGACGAGCAGCCGCTTCGCGAAGGCGCCGCCGTCAATGCGCAGGTCTGCGGGGACCAGGTCCTTCTCGTCCAGCCCCACCAGCGTCGCCAGCTCATGCGCGACCGCCGCTCTGCGGTCGGTGGGCAGGCGGGAGCCGGCGTACAGTGCCGGGAGGTATGTCGTTTCAATGAAGCGCCTCGCCGCCTCGACCTGGCTGGCTGGGGTGCACCCCGCCGGGCCCTTGCCGAAATGGCAGGCGGTGGCGGCAAGCGAAGGAAGGATCGAGAGATAGGCGCGATCGCTTTCGGTACGCTGCATGTCCATCGCCTGACCCAGCAGAACGACCCCGTTGAGGGTAAGCCCGTCCATGCGACCGGTCTGGGTCGGGCCACCCGCCATCATCTGCGCCATCACCGCCGCACGGACGGTGCCGTAGCTTTCCGACACAAGATATTTCGGCGCGTTGATGCGGCCGTGGCGGCTCAGCCACTGCTCGACGACCTGCACCATCGCACCGGCATCCTGCTCGACACCATAAAAGTCGGTGGTTTTGCCGTTGGACAGGACGCGGCTGTAGCCGGTGCCGGGCGGGTCGATCAGCACGATATCGGCGACGTCGAGAGGACTGTCGACATTGTCCACGGTGGTAAAGGGCGCGACGGTCTGCGGCCGGGTTTCATCGTCGAAATCGACACGCTGCGGCCCCAGAAGGCCAAGATGCAACCACAGCGACGCAGAACCCGGACCGCCATTGAAGGCGAAAACCACCGGCCGGTCCGCCGGCTCGCCGACATCGCGGCGCACATAGCTTGTGACGAAGACGCTCGCGCCCGGAAGGCGGAACTCCTCGACCGCCGCGCTGTAGCGCAGCGTCGTCCCTCCAAAGGCCCCGCGCCCCTCTGATCGAAAAATGCGCGGCTGCACATCGGCACCCTCTGAAACAGCCGGCGGGGGCGGACCTGCGATTGCCGGAAGCGGGGCCAGCCCGATCGTCAGACCGATCAGGACGCGATCAATCATCATGGATATGGTCCCCATAGCCGAATCCGACCGGGTCACTGCGGTCAGTGGGAGCCGTGCTCGTCGATGCGGGGCGAATGGTCGGGGCGACGGTGAAGGGTTCTATCCCCAGCGCGGTGTAAATTTCGGAGGGGAAATAGACCGTCCCGCCCTTCATCACCATGCGCGGCCGCCGGATCGCGGCGATGTCGCGCGTCGGATCGCCCGGCACCAGCACGAAGTCCGCCAGCTTGCCTCGGGCGATGGTCCCCAGCCGATCGGTGCGGCCGAGAAACTCCTCAGCGCCCAGGGTCGCGGTCCGCAGCGCCTCCGCCGGCGTGAGACCCGCCTTCACATAAAGCTCGAGCTCGCGCAGGACGAAGAAGCCGGTCGCGTCGTCGGTACCGGGCAGCAGCCGAATCCCCTGTTTGTGCAGCATGCCGACCGTCTCGAGCATCTTGTCATAGCCCGCCTGATAGGCGTCGGCCTCGGCCTTGTCGGCGATCGTGACGAAGGAGCGTTTGCGATAGCGCTGAAAACCGATCGGCATGTGCGAGAGGAAGTCCTCCTGCCCCATCGGCACCTGTCCCGCGCGGCTCATCATCAGCTGTTCGAGGATGACCACCGTGGTGTCGAGTGCGGTACCCCGCTGCTGCATCAGGCGAACGGTTTTCCGGACCGGCTCCGATCGGAGATCGAGCGATCCGCCGCGCGCCATCGCGGTCAGGCGCAGCGTCGTGCGGCTATCCTCCCCAGGCCGCAATATCCAGCCCAGCATGAGCTGGTTGAGATGCGCGATCGAGTCATAGCCGTCCTCGATCACCCGGTCGGGCGTATCGAAGGCCGGAACATGGCCGGTGACGCGCATACCCAGCCGGTGGGCCTCGGCGGCGATCGGCCCGACCCAGTCCGGATTCATCGAGTTGTAGATCTTGATCTCTGCATAACCACGATCGGCGTACCAGCGGACATCCTTCAGCGCCTCGTCGATCGATGCAGGGATGAAACCGAAACGGGCCGAATAGGGGCTGCGGCCCTCGATGAACCCGTTGGGCTGGATGCGCGGCCAGGCGACCTGCCCGGTATCGATCTTGCTCAGCAGATCCTGAAGGAATGCGTTGTCGTTGCCCATATCGCGGGTCGCGGTGACCCCGGCAGCCAGATAGAGCAGGCCCGAAGACAGGGTCGCGTGCGAATGCATGTCGTGCAGGCCGGGATAGAGGGTGCCGCCCTCGCCATCGATCACCGCCTGATCCTCGGGAACCGGCAGGCGATCGTCGGCGATCACCTGCGTGATGCTGTCCCGCATCACCACGACGGTCGACAGCGGAGACAGCCTGCCGCTGTCGGGGTCGAAGATGCGGACATTGCGGATGCGGACGGGGCTGTCGAAGCGATGTGCGAGCTTCTGCTGGAGCGCTAGCGCCTGCTCGGTCTCCAGTTCGACGCCCAGCTTGCCGAGCATCGGGACAGCGGCCTCATATCCCGCGCGGACCGTCGTGCCTTCGGTGCCGGGACCGAACAGCGCGAACAGCTTCAGCTCTTTATCGAGCAGCAGATAGCTGGGGTTGAGCTGTACCCCGGTGAGCCGCCACGCCGTGACCTCGACCGCGGCGCCGCCCTCGCCGATCTCGAACGTCCTGAGCTTCTCGATCGTGATCCGGCCGGAGGGCAGCACCGGGATGCTGTGATCGGGTCGGGCGAGCGCGGCGCGGGCATAGACCCAGGTCGCATAGGGGCTGCCATCGTTGACCACGTAGAGCGGCGGCCGTTTCGCCGCGATGCTTCCGGAATCGGCCTGGCTGCTCCACAGAGCGCGGCCGCCGGAGAAGCGGTAGCTCTCGTCGACTGTGCCGCCCATCAGGGACGTGCCCCTGATCGTCCACGTGACGGGCACGCCATCGGGGCCGAAGCTCAGTTCCTCCCTGTGCTTGGGACCGCGGCCATTATTGTCGACCCGATAGTCGACGACGGTGCGGTCGCCCTGGCTGTCGATCACGACCGACCCGACCTGCTCGCCATTGGCGACGATCGAGAGCCGCTCGGTGGCGGCCAAGGCGGCCGTCGAGACGCCGATGAGCAACGGTATCAGCAGGGCGGAAAGGGCTGGTTTCCTCATGCGGCGGAAACCCGTCCGGTGGCGCGGGCGTGGATATAGGCCGCCGCCGCCAGATCTTGCACGACATGGCCGAGCGACTTGTAGATCGTGATCTGGTTCGCACTTTCACGCCCGATCAGGGTGCCGGCATGAACCTCGCCGATCTCGCCGACGACATGATCGTCGGTGACGAGCCCCGCCGCGCGGGCGACCGCGAGTTCGGCCGACTGGGCCAGAACGCCCGGCCGGTAATCGGCGATATAGCGGCTGGCGGCGACCAGTGCGGCATCGACCTCGACCGGGCCGAGATAGCTCGACCCTATGAGGTTCACATGAGTCCCGTCGCGGACCCATGCGCGCAGCAGGATCGGCTCGGCCGAACCGCTGACCGTACAGATGACGTCGGCCTGCTCGGCGGCGCTCCGTCCGTCGGAGACCGGGTCCACCGACAGGCCGAGCTCCGTCGAAAGCCGGCGTGCGAGCGCGGCCGCGGTGTCGAAGGAACGCCCCCAAAGCAGCACCCGGTCGAAGCTGCGCACATGGCGCAGCGCGCGGACATGGGTCTCCGCCTGCAGGCCGGTGCCGAACACCGCCAGCACGCGCGCATCGGATCGAGCCAACGCATCGGTCGCCGCCGCCGTCGCACAGGCGGTACGGATCGCCGTCACCGCATCGGCATCGCATAGGCTCTCGAGTTCGCCGGTGGTCGCGGAGAAGGACACCACCACCCCCAGATGGCGCGACCGCCCCGGCCGGTCGGGGTCCTTAGCGATGCTGAGCAGCTTGGCGCCGAACCGGTCGATCGCGGGCAGATCGCCCGGCATCAGACCCATGGTGGCATTTTCGGATATGGGAATGATCTGGCGCAGCGGCTGTGCCTTGCCCGCCTCGGACAGGCCGCGCATCGCCTCGCGCATCGCCGCGATGCAGCCGGGATAGTCGAGCAGCCGCTCGACCTGTTCGCTATCGTAGAAGGCGATGCTCATAAGTATCTCCCGGATCAGCGAACGAGGGCGCGGATGTCGCCGCCGATCGCCCTGGCGGTCGCCGCCACCGAATAGCCGGTGTGGCCACCATCATAATAGCGCAGCGTCACGCGCGCCGGGTCCCAGCCCGATTGGGTCGCCAGCAGTTCGGCCGCCCCCATCGTGGTCTGGGTGTCATAGATACCATTGCCGATCAGCAGGCGGAAATCGGGATTGAGCGCCATCATCTTGCTGATGCCTTTGTAATATGGCCAGTCGGCGAAGGGGCTTGAGCCCTCACCCCAGATCCAGTCTTCGAGGCTGCCGATCTCGACCGCCGGGACATAGGGATCCTTCCAATCGACCTTGAGATCCTCGCGCAGATAAATGGGCATGAATCTCTGCACGCCCTGGGCCAGCACGTCGGCCGGATCGGGGCCATTGCCCTGCTCGGTGATCGGCGCGGTGTAGCGCGCGTCCGATCGACCGAGCAGCAGCCCCCGGTCGCGAAGCAGCTCGACCCGATAGCGCTCCTTGGTGATCTTCAGCCCATTGGCCAGATACCAGTCGGCGGAAAGGCCGCTGAATTCCGCGAGGCGATCAGCGACGCGACGCCGGTCGGCATCGGACGCAGCACTGCCCTGATAGAGAGTGGTCAGATAGTCGCCCTTCGCGAAGCTGCGCGCGTCGGCGAGGAAGGCTTCGAGCGTGCGCCCCCTGCAGTCGGCCTTGCCATGATAATAGGCGATCGCGGCGATGGTGGGCAGCGAGGCGACATAGCTTGTGACATTGGCGGGGCGCTGGGAATATTCGACGATATTGGCGGCCTGGCCATAGAGAAAGATGCCGGCCAGCTTCAGCGGCTCGGCGCCGTCGGCCAATATCCCGGCGATCTCGGCCGCGCGGTTGGTGCCATAGCTTTCCCCCGTCAGATAGACGGGTGAGCGTTCGCGGCCATGCACCTTCAGCCAGGCGCGGATAAAGGCGACGAACTGGGCAGCATCGGTCCTGACGGAAAAATAGGCGCGGGGATCGGTTCCCGCCGCGACCCGGCTGAAACCGGTCGAAGCCGGATCGACGAAGACCATGTCGACCGCATCGAGCGGCGAATGGACATTGTCGACAAGGGCGAAGGTCGACGGATCTGCTTTCACGTCGTCCGGATAGGCCACGCGCTTCGGACCGATGCCACCGATGTGGAGATAGTGGGAGGCGACGATCGGACCGCCGTTGAACAGGAACATCACAGGCCGGGTCGCCGGATCGATCCCGTCGCGGGTATAGGCGAAGCTGACGATCCGGGCCCCCTGACCAGCGGCGGTCGTTACCGGCAGCCCCGCGACGGTTGCGGTGTAGGTGATCGTCTGCCCGCCAAACCGGCCCTTGTGCTTCGTGACGACAGCCGGATGGTCGACCGGTTCGACTACCGTCCGGACATCGCCCTGCGCTGCTGCTGCCGGTTGCGCCATGGCGGCGCACAGTCCGACGCTTGCAGCGAGCATGGCGCGGCCGACAGCTGTTCTGAATCTCATGCGCGAGAAACCCTCCGAGCGAGCAATTTATGGGCGCCATCGCGAAATGATTATGCGAAGTTGTGCCGGACATGCTGCTCGACTGCATAGAAAATCCGGCGGCATCGCCGCCAGACCCTTCCGCAACCTGTCTTGCTGCCATGGTGCCATGCCGGGAACCACGACCCTTACAGGCAAGCTTAGTCGGCATGGCCCGAATTGCGGGTAGATTTATGTTGCGCAAAGACAGCTGCTGCCGGAGATATTGAGGCGGAAGCTGGGGGGTATCATGAGCGAAGCGCTGACGCCGATCGACATCAAGATCCTGGAACAGATCCAGAAGGACGCGGCGCTCTCCACGGCCGAACTGGCGGAGCGCGTGGGCCTTTCGCAATCGCCCTGCTGGCGCCGGCTCCAGCGGCTGCGCGACGAGGGCTATATCGTCGGGCAGGTGGCCGTGCTCGATCGCAAGAAGTTCGGCGACAGCCTCTACATCTTCGCAACCCTGAAGATGGTGACCCTGAGCGAGGAGCTTCGCGCAGAGTTCAATCGCAAGGTCGAGAACACGCCCGAGATCGTCGAGTGCCACACCATCTTCGGCGAGCGAGACGTGATGCTGAAGATTATCGCGGAATCGCTCGACTGGTATCAGAAGTTCATCTTCCGGGTGATCCTGAAGTTGCCCGGCGTCCAGGATGTCCAGTCGACGGTGACCCTGTCGGAAATCAAGCAGACGACCGCGATCCCGGTGCGCAGAAGCCGATTCTGAGACGCGACCGGCCGCACGTCGCCATGTTCGGTCAGGACAGCAGACGGGCCGGCACATTGACGGCAGCGCCTCGGCGCGGCGCGGCGCGAGCGCGCCTGCGGGGATATAATAGCCTTGGACCAGAAGAGACAAGAACGGCCGACCGCATGTTCGGTTTGCCTTCTCCTCCCTGTGACGGGTTTGGAAGTGCCACCCGCCGTCGACTGCCTCTTGCACATGGCCAGACGTTGGTCCGGGTGACACGCGCTGGGCTTTCCCGGCCCCAACTCTTGAGAACGATGGGCCAGCGGAAGAGCCGGCATCGGTCCGTCAGAGCGCGGGTCGGAAGGGCCGTTCGTGGCAGGCTCGCGCTACCGCTACCTGGATGGTCCGCCGCCGATCCTGGATTTCGCAGGACATAGGTGCACAGCACGTCCCCCAGGCACAGCGCGATCAGCCGCGCGCTTCCTGCACGAGGCGCAGCCTGTCCAGGCGAGCAAGCAGGGCCTCTGCCCAGCGCTCGCCCAGCACCTCGGGCGCGGCCTTCGGCCAAAGGTCGAGCGCGCGTTCAATGGTCGTTCTGACCTCGCGGGTGATCCATTTCGGCTCGACCCTTAGAAAGCGCGCCACATGCTCGAAACGGTGCATGTCGACCGCCTCGAATCTATGGGTACGCACGAAGCGCAGGGCGAGCCTGTCATGTGGGATGAACAGGACTGTGGGTATGATGTCATAGGCCGGCGACAGCCGCACTTCCCCCGGGGCCGGAAAGCGGAACGACCAGTTTTTGAGGTGATTATCGCCATTGCCGAGCAATATGTCCGCGACCACCCGCCGCACCGCCTCGAGGATGTCGGCCCGGCGGTCGCTGCTGAACCGGTTCACCATGTTGATCACCGTGTCGGTGTTCGCCATCGTATATGTGCGATCGCCGACCGCGCCGATGATCTGGCCGGCATCCTCGATGTGAATCCGCTCGCCCTGCGCGCCGCGGTCGAACCGATCGACAACCAGGATGTTGTCGCCATGCGCAAGCAGTTCCTCCGGCACGCCATCGACTGCGCTGCGCGGCATGAGGCGGCAGGGTGCGGTGTCGACCCCGATCATCCGGGCGAGCGTCATGGCACCATGCTCCGCCTCGGGCAGGCCGGCATAGCGATCGCTTGCGACCTTGATGATGCAGCGCCCGCTATCGCCGCTTCCGGGCAGGGTCAGCCGCTCGCCCTCGGGATTGGCGGTGAATTTGAGCTGGATGCCTGCAAGCGAGAATTTGACCACGCCTTCAGGCCGGACAGCCTGGAATCCCTCCACCCGTTCGAGGTGAAGCGGCCCGGCCGAAAGCGGCGCCTCCGTCTCGGGCATGATCAGAACGGCGCCGGGAAGATCGGCTCCCAGTCGGGTCAGCACATCGAACTGGTCATGGTCGCCGGGCCCCATCTCTGTCAGGACCAGGTCGCGCAGGGCGCCTTCGGGAAGAAGGCCGTCGAACCAGGGCGGCACCGAGCCGTGCAGCCCAATCTTGTCACTGCGCGATGCGAGACGGTCACGGGTTCGATCCTCTGATTCCGGATCGAGCCAGCCCAGACTGAGGATCGGGCGCAAGGGATCGCGCAAATATGTCTCGGCGACGTTGAACATGACGCCGCCATCGGTGTCGCGGGTCAAGCTGCCCGCGCGTATCGCACCTCGCCCCGCGTCGAGCAGATGGACGCCGAGGACGGCGGCAGCCTTGGCCATCAGTCGGCCTCTTCCTCATCACCAAGATCAACGAAGAGTTCGTCAAAAGAGGACCGGACCGGCCCTGCCCGCCTGTCCCCTGATGTGGACGTCCCGACCAGATGCAAGACCTCCTCGGCGCGCGCCCTGGGTACCAGCACCGGTACGACATCGAGCGCATCGCAGATATCGGCGAAGAGCGTCAGCCGATCGCGGCCCAGCCGATTGCTGGCGAGGTCGCGCTCGAGCTCGGAGATGCGCGGCCGACTGCGACCGAGACGCTCTGCCAATGCGGGTTGCGACCAGCCTCGTTCCACACGCAGCCTGCGCAGCTGTTCACCCAATGTCGAAAAAATAGCAACATGCATACGGAATACCGTACATTTATAATGATCACCCGGAATTACGTTACTTAGATTCTTCTGACTATCAACCGGTATTCCGTACAATGCTACATGATGCTCGGAATTCCGTAACATGTATCGCTGTGTCAGTCCTCGGAATCTGGATAGGCTGAAGGTCGCAATCCAACCGTCTTCGAGGACCTCCGGCAGCCGCCCGCGAAGCTGACCGGACGCTACACCGCTTGTGGATGGCGCGCGTCCGGTCAGCTTCGAGACCGGCCGGTCCGATCACCCACCGGGAGACGCTACTGATGCGCCGAGGGCAAGGCCTCCGGGCGGCGCGGCGCAGAATGCCGGCTGTACCGTCCACGGCTCCGAACTGCCGCTGGTGTGGGACAAGGTCCGCGACCCGCAAAGCGCCTTCCTCGGCCCCGAAGGCCCCGCAGCCGAAGCACTCGCCCGCCGCATGCACGCCCATTGGATATCGTTCATCCGCAGCGGCAAGCCGGGCGCGGACTGGCCGCTGCACCGGCCGGATGCGCCGCAGACGATGGTGTTCGATGCGAAGGACAGGCCGGTGACGCGCCTCGACGAGGGCGAGCGGAGCCTGTGGGACGGCGCGCGCTTCGACGTCGGCTGAGCAGGCCCCAGATCGAAACCTCGGGCGACCCGGCGTCCGCTTCTGGGCACTGAGAAACCGGTTCCGGCTCTTCTGACCCGGACGGCAGGAGGCGCCTTGCAGTCCCGACACGCTTTTGCAAATCTACAGAACTAAGCTCGGGGGAATTGCACAGGTGAAACGAACCATCTTCCCTGCAGCCGCTCTGGCTCTCGGTCTTTTTGTCATCAAGTCAGCATGGGCTGAAGTGCCGCCGGCGCTCGCCGTCTATGGCGACCTTCCGGGCATCGAGGCTATGTCGATATCGCCCAGTGGGACGGGCATCGCTATTGCCGGCCGCGTGGGCGATGAGCGCAAGCTGGTAGTCTTGGGCGCGCAACGTGAGGTCCTCGCTGCGGCCCCACTAAACGACACCAAGCTGCGGGACATACGCTGGGCGGGCGAGGACATGGTCATGGCTATCACCAGCGCCGCAGAGGATCTTGATCCGGAATATACCGTCGCCAAAACTGAAATTTTTGGCGCGATCATCGTCTCTACGGAAGGAAAGCCGCCGCAACTGGTGTTCGGTCGCAATCCGGCGATCATCCACGCGATCTTCGGCCAGCGCGGGATTCGCCGGATCGGCGGCGACTGGCTGGGCTATTTCGGTGGCATCGAACTGAAGTCGAGTCTCAACCGCGGCCGCTTCACCTTCGATCATGGCCGCCCGGCGCTCTTCGCCGTCGATTTGAAGAGCAATTCGCCGCGCCGCATCGCCCGAGCAGCAAGCGCGGATCATCGGGCGGATTGGCTAATTGATGACAAGGGCGAGGTCGCGGCAACACTCGATATAGGTCATATCAACCGCCGCTGGACCATCGTGAACGCCACCGGCGAGGCAGTGGCCACCGGCACCAACCCAACAGGCGATGTCAGGCTGATCAGTTTCAACCGAGACGGCAGCGGTGTCATCTATGCTTCCGAGAGTGAAGCCGACGGCAATACCCATTGGTACGAAGCGCCCCTGTCGGGCGGCATGATCCGGGAGGTATTCGCCGATGTGAGCATCGACCGCAGCTTCGTCGATCCTACAAATGGCAGAATGCTGGGCTACATGGCGAATGGACCAGAGGCCAAGCCGGTCCTGTTCGATCCAGCGCAGCAGGAGATCGTCGCAAAGGTCTATCGTGCCTTTCCCGGCGTGAAAGTACGCATCGTCGAATGGACGCCCAGTTTCAGTCATTTCCTGGTCGAGACCAGCGGCAACGGCGACAGCGGTACCTGGTACGTCGTCGACGTCGCGCAGCGCCGGGCGGAGCTGGCGGGCGAGAACTACCCGCTGATCAGACCCGAAGCGGTTGGCGCGATCTCATCCGTCGCCTACAGGGCATCGGACGGCCTGGCGCTCGACGGCATTCTGACTTTGCCACCAGGGCGCGAGGCGAAGAACCTGCCCGTCGTGATGCTACCCCATGGCGGTCCTCACGCCAGGGACGATGCCGTTTTCGACTGGCAAGCGCAGGCCTTCGCCTCGCGCGGCTATGCCGTTTTTCAACCCAATTTTCGCGGCTCGACCAATCGCGACGATGCATTTCGCCGTGCGGGTTACGGCCAGTGGGGCCGCAAGATGCAGACCGACATCTCCGATGGTCTCGCCGAGCTCGCCCGGCGCGGCATCGTGGATCCAAAACGCGCCTGCATCGTCGGCGGCAGTTATGGCGGCTATGCCGCGCTTGCCGGCGTGACGCTGCAAAAGGGGCTTTATCGATGCGCCGTCGCGGTGGCACCCGTCAGTGACCTCGCCGACATGTACTGGACCGACTATCGCGAAAGCGGCCGTAATCCGATGCTCATGAGCCAGCTGAAAGAGAGTCTCGGCGATCCATCGGGCTTCGCGGCTGTGTCGCCACGCCGACATGCACGCGACGCGGATGCGCCAATCCTGCTTATTCATGGAAAGGACGACGTGGTCGTGCCGTTCAGTCAGAGCAGCGCCATGGCCGATGCGCTCAAGGCCGCAGCCAAGCCTTATGAACTGGTCACGCTGCCGAGCGAAGACCACTGGCTATCGCGGGCCACGACGCGCAAGCAGATGCTGGAGGCAGCTGTGGCCTTCGTGCAGAAGAACAATCCCGCCGACTGAGCATCGCTGCCGTCCACCCATGACCGGAGCCACGCTCTCGACGATCAGTGCGGCAATAGTCGTCAATTCGGCGACCTGGGGCCGACCGATCCGCCCCCCGAAGGGAAAACTCTTCATATTTCAGGATGATGGTGCGGTCGAGAAGACTCGAACTTCCACGGCCTTTCGGCCACAACGACCTCAACGTTGCGCGTCTACCAGTTCCGCCACGACCGCACATCGAACAGGGACCCGGACACCCGGGACGCTGGCAGGCCCGCGCCACTAGCAAAGGGTTAGACGGGGCGCAACAGTTGAATCCCGCTTTTCCCAAATCAGTAGAGAAACATCGGCATGCCCTGCACGTCGGTCAGCTTGGGGCGGTAGCGCACAGGGTCGTAGAGCGCCGCGACGTCGACGCTCTTGGTTCCGCCGAGCAGCGTGTCGATCGGGACATGGGTGTAGTTGCCATCGCGCAGCGCCAGCATCCGGCCCGTCTCGCCGCGCTCGATCGTCTGGATCGCAAGACCGCCGAAGGCGAAGCCGACCATCCGGTCGAGCGCGTCGGGATCGCCCGAACGCATCAGATAAGCGAGCTGCTGGACGATCGTACCCTCTTTCGAGCGCTGCTCGATCATCAGCGCCAGCCGCCGGCTGACCGCCTGCTCGCTGCGCTGGGTGGCGGACAGGCGCCGTTCTTCGTCGCTGTCGCCATCGCCGTTGAGCTTCGCGCCTTCGGAGATCACGCACATCGCATAGGCACCGGGCCGGCTGCGACGATCTTCGGCGAGCAGCGCCATCAGCCGATCGGGATCGGCCGGTACCTCCGCGATAACGGTACGGTCGACCTGCGCCAGGAAACCGGCGAGCAGCGCGGTTTCGCCTGAGCGCCGGCCGAACAGTTCGACGATCGCGATCCGCTCATGGCTCTCGGCGGTGGTGCGCAGCGCGTTGATCGCGTCGACCGATCGCGTGATCGCCGTCGAGAAGCCGATGCAATAGTCGGTGCCGAACACGTCATTGTCCATCGTCTTGGGGATAGAGACGACGGGAAAGCCCTGCTGCGACAGGTGCGCCGAAAAGCGCAGCGTGCCGTCGCCGCCCAGGGTGATCAGCGCGTCGACGCCGAGCGCTTCCAGCACCTTCAGGACATGCGCGGTCCGGTCGCCGCCGGCCACGGTGCGCGGATCGGTGCGCGATGTGTGGAGCATCGTCCCGCCGACGCGGTCGATCCCGCGCACCGCCTCGCGGTCGAGGCGGATGCTGTGCGCTGCGACGCTGTCCGCATCGGCAGGATCGATTTCGAGAAAGCCCTGCCAGCCGCGCCGGAAACCGATGACGTCCCAACCACGATCGATCGCCGACAGCGCGATCGATCGGATGCAGGGGTTGAGCCCCGGAACGTCGCCGCCGCCTGTCAAAACTCCGATGCGCATCGTCCGGCTATCCTCCTGTCCGTGGTCCCGAGCCGAACCGCATCCGCGACGGCTTGTTCCGCGCCGGCGGCCAGGATCAGCTGCCGGTCGGCCCGATGAAGCTCAGGTGCAGATTCTTGGCCCCGCGCGGAATGTCGACCGCCGCGCTGTCGAACTCGGCGGAAGCGCCGGGTGCGAGCATCGGCACGGGCCGCGTGATCGTCCAGCTATAGACGGTACGGCCCTGCGTATCGCGCAGCTCGGCGCGGATGTCGCGGACCGTCTGCGGCTGGTCGGTTGGATTGACCACCTTGCCGGTGACCGCGAGCAGTTCATTGCCGCTGGCGGTCTCGCGCCGTTCGGGCTTGCCGGTCATCTCGATCACCAGCGGCACGGGCGCAGGCACGATGCCGAGCTTTTCCGCCAGCTTGTCCGGTCCGACGGCGACCACGGCGCCGATGCCCGACAGCAGCAGCAGAGCGATGATGATCGAGGCGATGGTCAGCAGCCTGGCGGTGTTCCGGCGACGGCGGCCGGCCGGCACGATGTCATGGATCGGCGCCACCTCGCGCGGGCCGTCATAGCGGGCCTGCACCTCATTCTCGGGCACTTCGCTCGCCGGTCCTGCTGCGGGCGGGACGGGTTCGACCGTCGTCGGCGCGGCCGGAGCCGGGGACGCGGGGGCAACCGGGGCGGAAGCGCCGCTGTCGCCGGACCGGGCACCCGCATCGAGCGCCAGCGACGGCGGATCCTGGAACCAGCTATGCTTGCAGCTGGCGCAACGGACCTGGCGGCCCGAAGCCCCGATCGCGGCGTCGGGCACAAGGTAGCGGGTGTTACAGGCGGGGCAGATCAGTATCATGGATGCCCTTCACTAGACCCTAGACGACTCCGGCTGCAAGCATTTGCGGGCGCGCCTGTGCTGTGCCATGGCTCCGCCCATGTGCGAGGGATCGACAGGATGAGGCCGGGGGCCAGCAATATCGTCCAGTTCGAAAATGTCGGGCTGCGCTATGGCTCCGCCATGGAGACGCTGAGCGATCTGAGCTTCGACCTCGCGGCCGGCGCTTTCTATTTTCTCACCGGCCCGTCGGGCGCGGGGAAGAGCTCGCTGCTGCGCATGATCTATCTGGCGCAGCGGCCGAGCCGGGGCCTGATCCGGATGTTCGGCGAGGACGTCGTCACCCTGCCGCGCGCGCGCATCCCCGGCTTCCGTCGCCGGATCGGTACGGTATTCCAGGATTTCCGCCTGATCGATCATCTCTCGGCCTATGAGAATATCGCCCTGCCGCTGCGCGTGAACGGGGTCGCCGAGGCGGACATCGATACGCCTGTGCGCGAGATGCTCGAATGGGTGGGGCTCTCGGGTCGCGCCCATGCCAAGCCGGCAACCCTGTCGGGTGGAGAGCAGCAGCGCGTAGCGATCGCCCGCGCGGTGATCGGCCGGCCCGAAATCCTGGTCGCGGACGAGCCTACGGGCAATGTCGACCCGGACATGGCGGGCCGGCTGCTTTATCTGTTCGAAGCGCTCAACAAGCTGGGCACGACGATCGTCGTCGCCACCCACGACCTCCACCTGATCCCGCGTGTGCGCAATGCGCAGTTGATCAAGCTCGACAAGGGGCGTCTGGCCCAGCCCATCGGAGCGGCGCACTGATGGCGCTGTTCGGACGCGGATCGGGCAATTGGCTGACCAGCGCGGCGGGCCGGCGTATCCTGCCCGAGGGCTGGCTGTCGGGTCCGATGCCCTGGGTCATCGCGATCATGATGTTCCTGATGGTACTGGCGGCGGCGGCCGGCCTGGCGCTTGGCTATGCGGCGCGTGGTCTCGACAGCCATGTCTATGCCCAGGCGACGATCCAGATCGTCGACGCCAACCAGCCGCGGCGCGACGCCGTCGCCGACCGGCTCGTTGCAATGATCGCCGAGCAGCCCGGCGTGGCCTCGGTGCGGCGAATCGGCGAGGCCGAGATCACCGAATTGCTGCGTCCCTGGCTGGGCGGGGGCCTCGCCGACAGCGATCTGCCCGTACCGGCGATGATCGACGTCGTCTTCGCCGAAGGCGCGCGCGAGGCGCTTCCTGCGGTCGCCGCGCGAGTGAAGGCCATCGCTCCGCAGGCGCGTGTCGACGATCATGCCCAGTGGCTGGCGCCGCTCTCGGGGCTGATCGGCGCGCTGCGCTGGCTCGCGATGGTACTGGTCCTGCTGATGGCTGCCGCCGCCGCCTTCACCGTGGTCCTCGCCGCCCGCGCCGCGCTCAACACGCATCAGGCGACGATCGACGTGATGCACCATCTGGGATCGACCGACGCGCAGATCGCCCAGCTCTTCCAGCGGCGGATCGCGACCGATGCGCTGTTCGGCGGGCTTGTCGGGCTGCTGCTCGCCTCCCTGGTGATCCTCGCGGTCGGCGACCGCATCGCGCAGGTCGGATCGGACCTGATCGGATCGGTCGCGCTGCCCGGCTTCGCATGGTTCGTGCTGGCGTTGCTGCCGCTTGCCGGTACGCTGCTCGCCATGCTCGCGGCGCGCCTCACCATCATCCTCGCGCTCAGGAAGCGGCTATGATCGTCCGCAGCCTGTCCGCCCTCCTGCTGCTGTGGATTCTGGGTTTCATGGCGTTCGCGCTGTTCCTGCCGCAGCCGGCGGGCGACGCCGTGGTCACCGAGGGCATCGTCGTCACGACGGGCGGGCGCGGACGGATCGAGCGCGGGCTGGACATGCTCGCGCGGAAAAGAGCAAAGCGGCTGCTCGTGTCCGGAACCGACCGCCGTGTCCGCCCGCACGAACTGGCCGTGCAATTCAAGGCACCCGAGGCGCTCGTCGACTGCTGCGTCGACCTTGGCCATGAATCGGTCGACACGCGGTCCAATGCGGAGGAGGCGACCCGCTGGATCGCGCGCAACCGCTATCGCAGCATCCGGCTGGTGACATCGGACTGGCACATGCGCCGCGCCCGTTTCGACCTCGAGGCGATGGCGCCGGATGGGCTGACGATCGTCGCCGATGCGGTGCCGACCCAGCCGGCGCTGTCCGATCTGGTTCGCGAATATAATAAATATGTGCTGCGGCGGCTCGCCGCGCTGGTGGGGGTATGATGATCGGGTTGCGCTCGGCGCTGTTCGCGCTGATTTTCTATACGGGGACTGCCGTCGCGGTGCTCACCGCCTTCCTGCTGGTGCCGTTCGGCGATGCGGCGGTGCGGGGCCAGGCGCAGCGATGGGCACGCTTCCACGGCTGGGCGACGCGCACGATCCTCGGCATCCGGGTCCGTTTCGAAGGGACGCTGCCGACCGGGCCCTGCCTGTTCGCCTCCAAGCACCAGTCGATGTTCGAGACGATCGAACTGCTCCGCGCGCTGGGCGGCCCCGCCACCGTTATGAAGCGCGAGCTGGCGGACATTCCGTTGTTCGGCTCCATCGCGCGCAGGCAGGGCGTGATACCGGTGGACCGGGCCGGCTCCGCCAAGGCGCTGCGGCGGATGATGCGGGCGGCAGCCGACGCACGCGAAGCCGGCCGGTCGGTGCTGATCTTTCCCGAGGGGACGCGCGTGCTCCCCGGCGAGCAGCCGCCGCTGCAGCCGGGCTTCGCCGGCCTCTACAAGCAGCTTCGTCTGCCCGTCGTACCGATCGCACTCGACAGCGGCCGGGTCTGGCCCCGCGAAAGCTTCCGCAAATGGCCCGGCATCATCACCATCCGTCTGGGCGACCCCATTCCGACTGGCCTGCCGCGCGACGAGGTCGAGCGGAGCGTCCACGCCGCGATCAACACGCTGGAGGCATAGCCTCTCGCTCCGGCGAACGCTTAGTGCGAGCGGCCGAAGTCCGGCTTGGCGTCGTCCTGACCCTGCTCGATGATCGACCGGCGGATCGTCCGGGTCCGGCTGAACAGCTCGTGCAGCGTGTCACCATCGCCCCAGCGGATCGCGCGCTGCAGCGCGGTCAGATCCTCGGAGAAGCGCTGGAGCATTTCCAGCACCGCGTCCTTGTTGTTGAGGAAGACGTCGCGCCACATCGTCGGATCCGATGCGGCGATGCGCGTGAAGTCGCGAAAGCCGCCCGCCGAAAATTTGATGACCTCGCTCTGGGTCACCTCTTCCATGTCCGATGCCGTGCCGACGATCGTATAGGCGATCAGGTGCGGGAGGTGGCTGGTGACCGCCAGAACGCGATCATGATGGCGCGGGTCCATCGTCTCGACATTGGCGCCCATCCGCCGCCAGAATTCGGACACCCGCTCGACCGCCGTCGGATCGCTTCCTTCGGGCGGGGTGACGATGCACCAGCGTCCCTTGAACAGCGTGGCGAAGCCCGCATCCGGGCCGCTATTCTCGGTGCCGGCGACCGGATGGGCCGGGATGATCGTCGCGCCGGGCAGCGCTGCGCCGAGCGCCGCCAGCACGCTTTCCTTGGACGAGCCGACATCGCTCACGATCGCATCGGCGGGCAGGTCGTCGGCGATCTCGGCTGCTGCCGTGGCCATCGCGCCGACCGGCACGCAGAAGATGACGAGGTCCGCATCGACCACAGCGGCGCCGGCCGTGTCGGTGACGTCGTCGACGAAGCCGATGCGCCGGGCCCGTTCGCGGACCTCGGGGCTCGCGTCATGACCGGTCAGCCGCACGGTCGGCATCTGCGCCTGCACCGCACGGGCGATCGACGAGCCGATCAGACCGAGACCGATGATGGTGACGCGCGCGAAAGGCAGCATCAGCCGGCCGCCTCGACGAGCCTGCGCAGGGCCGCCGTCAGGCCGGTAATCTCTTCCTCGGTGCCGATCGTGATGCGCAGGCCATGGGGCAGGCCCTGTCCCGGCAGCCAGCGGACGATGTAGCCGGCGTCCATCAGTCCCTTATAGGCGGCTTCGGCGGTCAGCTTGCCTTCGAACAGCACCAGTGAGAAATTGGCCTTGCTGGGCACCGCACGCAGGCCCTTGTTGCCCAGGCTGGCGATCTCCGCCTCGAACCAGTCGCGCCAGCGCAGATTATGCTCGCGGCTGCGCGTCACGAAATCGGTGTCGCCCAGCGCTGCGATCGCCGCCATCTGGCCGGCGGTGGTGACGTTGAACGGCGCGCGGATGCGGTGCAGCGCATCGATCACCGGCGCGCTGGCATAGCCCCAGCCGATCCGCTCGGCCGCCAGCCCGTAGATTTTGGAGAAGGTGCGGGTGACGAGCACGTTGGAGGCGCTCTGCGCGAGCTCGAACGCGCCGTCGTCATCTTCCGGCTCGAGATATTCGGCATAGGCCTGATCGATCACCAGCAGGCAGTCGGCCGGCGTCGCCGCGTGGAGCCGCGCGATGTCCGCCCGGCTGGTATAGGTACCGGTCGGATTGTTCGGATTGGCGAGGAAGATGACCCGCGTGCGCGGCGTGATGTGCGCGATCAACGCGTCGACATCGGTCGCATAATCGCGGTCGGGTGCCTGCACCGGTTCCGCGCCGACCCGGCGCGTCGCGATCGGGTAGACCGAAAAGCCGTAGCGCACGAACAGAACCTCGTCGCCCTGACCCGCATAGGCGCCGGCGGCGAGATGCAAGATCTCGTCCGAACCGGTGCCGTAGATGACCCGCGCGGGATCGAGCCCGCCATGGGCCGCCGCGATCGCCTCGCGCAGAGCCGCCGCCGAAGCGTCGGGATAGCGATCGAGCGAGGCCGCACCGGCGAGGAAGCCCTGCCGGGCCGCATCGCTCGTGCCGAGCGGGTTTTCGTTGGACGAGAGCTTGGCCACCTTGCGGCCGTCGTCGGTGGTCGATCGGCCCGGAACATAAGGCGCGATCGCGTCGATCCAGGGCTTGGGCGCTAGGGTCTGAGTCATGCGCAGCGCTTTAAGGGCGAAGCCCGCCCGCCGCAATGGGCCGGGCGGGCCGTTGACAGCCCCGGACGGCGGGCCTAGCGCCCAAGTCCCGATGAGCGACGACAGCCGTTTCGGCCTTGCCCGTTCCGTGACTCTGCCCGGCCCGCTGGCGCTGGATGGCGGCGCGCGCCTCTCGCCCGTGTCGATCGCCTATGAAACCTATGGCACGCTCGACGCGGCCGGCTCGAACGCGATTTTGATCTGCCATGCGCTGACCGGCGATCAGCATGTCGCCTCGACCCACCCGATCACCGGCAAGCCGGGCTGGTGGACACGCATGGTCGGCAGCGGCAAGCCGATCGACCCGGCGCGCCACTTCATCGTCTGCGCCAATGTGCTGGGCAGTTGTCTCGGCAGTTCCGGGCCGGCCAGCGTCGACCCGGTGACGGGCACCCCCTATGCGATGCGCTTTCCGGTCATCACGATCCGCGACATGGTGCGGGCGCAGGCGATGCTGCTCGACCATCTCGGCGTGCGGATGCTCGCGGCGGTCGTCGGCGGCTCGATGGGCGGGATGCAGGTGCTCGAATGGGCGGCGACCTATCCGGAGCGCGTGCTGTCCGCCGTGGTCATCGCCTCGGCCGCGCGCCACTCGGCGCAGAATATCGCCTTTCACGAGGTCGGGCGGCAGGCGATCATGGCCGACCCGCGCTGGCGCAACGGCGATTATTATGCGGAGGGCGATCCTCCGGCATCGGGCCTCGCCGTCGCGCGGATGGCGGCGCACATCACCTATCTGTCCGAAGCGGGGCTGACCGAGAAATTCGGCCGCCGCCTGCAGGCGCGCGACGCCAAGAGCTTCGGTTTCGATGCCGACTTCCAGATCGAGTCCTATCTGCGCCACCAGGGTATCAGCTTCGTCGACCGGTTCGACGCCAACTCCTATCTCTATATCACCCGGGCGATGGACTATTTCGATCTGGCGGAGGAGCATGGCGGCCTGCTCGCCAATGCCTTTGCCGGCTGCAAGCACACCCGCTTCTGCCTGGTCAGCTTCGACACCGACTGGCTCTATCCGACGGCGGAATCCCGTGCGATCGTCCACGCGCTGAACGCCGCAGGTGCGCCGGTCAGCTTCGTCGAGCTGAGCTCGCCCTTCGGTCATGACGCCTTTCTGCTCGACGTGCCCGAGCTGTACCGGGTCGTCGACGGCTTCCTGCGCGCGGGAGAAAACCGGTGAGCGAGTTGCGGCCCGACCTCGCTGTCATCGCCGACCATGTGAAGCCAGGCGCACGCGTGCTCGACGTCGGCTGCGGCGACGGCGAACTGATGGCGGTACTACGCGCTCGCGGTTGCGACGCACGCGGGATCGAGATCGACCGGGGCAATGTCTCGGCAGCGGTCGGCCGGGGTCTGTCGGTGATCCAGGGCGACGCCGATACCGACCTGGTCAACTATCCCGACAAGGCGTTCGACTATGCGATCCTGAGCCAGACGCTCCAGACCGCCCGCGCGCCCGACAAGGTGCTCGAGGAGCTGATGCGGATCGGCCGGCGCGCTTTCGTCTCCTTCCCCAATTTCGCCTATTGGCGGGTCCGGCTGAGCCTGGCCTGGGGCGGGCGCATGCCGGTGACCCCGGCGCTTCCCGTCAGCTGGTACGAGACGCAGAACATCCACCAGCTGACGATTGACGATTTCCGCGCCTTCGTGCGCGAACGCGGCATCACCGTCGAGCAGGCCTGGTTCCTGACCGGCAGCCGGCGGCGCGGGGCCGCGGCCGCCAATCTGCGCGCCGAACATGCCGTCTTCCTGGTGAGCCGCTGAGCCTGCCCCGACCGACAGGCACTGGACATGGCGCAGGCCCGCTTTAGGGTCGGGTGCCTGACCCGACAGACGAGGTTTCCTTTTGAATACGCATCTTATCGGCGCGCTTGCCGCCCTTGCCCTGATCGCATCGCCGATCGGCGCTGCCGCCCCCGCTCCGGCCGATCCGGCCTTCCGCCCCGAAAGCTTCCGCGCAACCGTCGGCTTCCTCGCCGACGACCTGCTCGAAGGCCGCGACACCGGCAGCCGGGGCCATGAGATCGCCGCGCGCTATGTCGCCAGCCGCTTCGAGGCACTCGGCCTGCAGCCCGGCGGGGACAAGGGGAGCTGGTATCAGCGCGTGACGCTGCAGAAGACCGTGCGCGGTGCGACTCCGGCCACGGTGACGGTGAGCGGCCCCGGCGGCGCTCCGCAGATGTGGACGCATGGCGGCGACGTCATCGTCGGTGTGAGCCCCAACGAGCCCGATCTCGACATCACGGCCCCGCTGGTGTTCGTCGGCTATGGCATATACGACAAGCGCCTCGGCATCGACGACTATGCCGGGCTCGACGTCAAGGGGAAGATCGTCGTCGTCCTGCGCGGCTATCCCAAGGGCGTTCCAAGCGAGGAAGGCGCCCATGTCGGCGCGACCAAGGCGAAGGCGGCGCAGGATCATGGTGCGATCGGCATGCTGACGGTCGGCACATTGCTGTCGAAGAAGACCCGCCCCTGGCCACAGATGCTGCACTTCGCAGACGAGCCGGACTTCGCCTGGGTCGGCTCGAACGGCAAGGCTTTCGACGAGGCGCCCGGCATCCGCATCGGCGCGACGCTCAACGATCCCGCCGCCGAAGCCGTCTTCGCAGGCGGACGCCAGTCGCTCGCCGCCATCCGCGCGGTGGCCGACAAGGAGGGTGGTCGCCCCAAGGGCTTCGCGCTCAAGACCAAGGTCCGCATCCGCAGCCAGAGCATGACGACGCGGGTGACGAGCCCCAATGTCGTCGGCATCCTGCCCGGCAGCGACCCGACGCTGAAGGCGCAATATGTGGTCCTTTCGGCGCATCTCGACCATGTCGGCATTGTCCCGGCTAAGTCGGACGACACGTCCGATACCGATCGCATCAACAATGGCGCGCTGGACAATGCCGCCGGCGTCGCGACGATGCTAGAGGTCGCAAAAGCGGCAGCCGAAGCGCCGTCCAAGCCGCGCCGCTCGCTGATCTTCCTCGCCTCGACCGGCGAGGAGAAGGGCCTGCTGGGAGCCGATTATTTCGCACGCCATCCGTCGGTACCGATCGCCTCGATCGTCGGCAATGTCGACCTCGACATGCCGCTGCTGCTCTATCCCTTCACCGACGTCACCGCCTTCGGGGCGGACCATTCGACCCTCGGCCCGATCGTCGCCAAGGCGGTCGCGCCGATGGGCATCGCGTTGTCGCCGGATCCGATGCCCGCCGAGACGATTTTCGTCCGGTCGGACCATTATATGTTCGTCAAACAAGGCGTACCGGCGGTATTCCTCGCGACCGGCTTCGCCAATGGCGGCGAGGCGAAGTGGAAGAGCTTCCTGGCCGGGGCCTATCACCATCCCGACGACGACATGCAGCAGGCGATCGACTGGGATGCCGCCGCCCGCTTCTCCGAGGCCAATTATCGCATCATGCGCGCCATGGCCGACGCCGACACACCGCCGCTCTGGTACACAGGCGACTTCTTCGGAGACGTTTTCGCGCCGAAGGCCGCCAAGGCGAAGCGACCCTGAACCACGGCGCGGGCCGGACAAGCATCCGGCCCGCGCGCGTCAGCCGACTGGACGTATAGTGTATAGTTCGATAATCGTCGAAATATGGAAACGACTCAGGCCATTGCTGCGCTCGGCGCTCTCGCGCTGGAAACGCGGCTCGATATCTTCCGGCTGCTCGTCCGCGCCGAGCCGAACGGATTGCCAGCCGGCGACATCGCCCGCGCGCTGAACGTCCAGCCGAACACGCTGTCGACCCATCTGGCGATCCTCTCCCGCGCCGGACTGCTGCAGTCCGAGCGCGACGGCCGCTCGATCATCTACCGCGTCCGGCTGGACCAGCTTCGGACGCTGGTTCTGTTCCTCCTCCAGGACTGCTGCGGCGGCAATGCCGAGCTGTGCGCGCCGATCCTGGCCGAACTCTCCCCCTGCTGCTGAAGGACCCGCCATGAGCGCGCCGACTTACAATGTCCTGTTTCTCTGCACCGGCAATTCGGCCCGGTCGATCCTCGCCGAAAGCGCGCTGACGCGGATGGGCGGAGATCGCTTTCGCGCTTATTCGGCCGGCAGTCGCCCACGCGGCGAGGTCAACCCCGACGCGATGGCGCTGCTCCGCAAGCTCGGCTATCCGACCGAGGCGCTGCGGTCGAAAAGCTGGGACGAGTTCGGCGGCGCAGATGCCCCGCAGTTCGACTTCATCTTCACCGTCTGCGACTCCGCCGCTGGCGAAAGCTGCCCCATCTGGCCAGGCCATCCGATGACCGCGCATTGGGGCATCGAGGACCCGTCCGACACGATCGGCGATGACGCGACGCGCGAAGCAGCGTTTCGTCATGCGCTGCGCCTGATCGAGAACCGCCTGTCGCTGTTGATTGCGCTGCCGATCGAAGGACTCGACCGGATCGCCCTGCGCGAGAAGCTGCGCGAGATCGGAAGGTCCGAAGGAGCGTCGTCCGGCGCCTTGAACCACTGATCATGACCACGGACAGCCCAGCCCCCGCTCCGTCACCAATGAACCGCTTCGAACGCTATCTCTCGCTGTGGGTCGCGCTCTGCATCGTCGCGGGGATCGGCGTCGGTCATCTGTTCCCCGACGCCTTCCGCGCCATAGCCGCCGCCGAGATCGCGCGGGTCAACATCCCGGTCGCGCTGCTCGTCTGGCTGATGATCATACCGATGCTGCTGAAGATCGATTTCTCGGCGCTCGGCGCGGTCGGGCGCCATTGGCGCGGCATCGGCGTGACGCTGTTCGTCAATTGGGGCGTGAAGCCCTTTTCGATGGCGTTGCTGGGCACGGTCTTTCTCGGCTGGCTGTTCGCCCCGCTGCTCCCAGCGGGCCAGATATCCTCCTATATCGCCGGGCTGATCCTGCTTGCTGCAGCGCCCTGCACCGCCATGGTTTTCGTCTGGTCGAACCTTTGCGATGGCGATCCCGCCTTCACGCTGAGCCAGGTCGCGCTGAACGATGTGCTCATGGTGCTGCTGTTCGCGCCGATCGTGGCATTGTTGCTCGGCGTCGCGTCGATCACCGTTCCCTGGGCGACGCTACTGACCTCGGTTGCGCTATACATCATAGTACCGGTCGCGCTGGCACAGATGCTGCGCCGCTGGCTCGGCGCGCGCGGCGGCATCGAACAGGCGCTGCGCATCCTCGGCCCGCTCTCGATGGCGGCGCTGCTCGCGACCTTGGTGTTGCTGTTCGGCTTCCAGGGCGATGCCATCCTGCAGCAGCCGCTCGTCATCGCGCTCATCGCCGTACCGATATTGGTGCAGGTCTATGCCAATGCCGGCATCGCCTATCTGCTGTCGCGCAGGCTGGGCGTGGCCTGGTGCGTGGCGGCACCCGCAGCGCTTATCGGTGCTTCCAATTTCTTCGAGCTTGCGGTCGCTGCCGCGATCTCGCTGTTCGGGCTGCAATCCGGCGCTGCGCTCGCCACGGTGGTCGGCGTGCTGGTCGAGGTTCCCGTCATGCTGTCGGTCGTCTCCCTCGTTAAACGCAGCCGCAGCTGGTATGAGAAAGGTGCGCAGGCATGACCGACATGGGGTTTCACCGGCTTCGTTCGCTGCCCGATCCCGACAGCCTGCCTGCCTTGCGGCGCGAGCATGTGCTCGAACGGCCTGCATCCGGTCTCGGTGACGACGCTTCGCCGCCACGCATATTGCTGCTCTACGGCTCGCTGCGCGAACGCTCCTTCTCCCGGCTGGCGGTTGAGGAGGCGGCCCGCCTGCTGCGCCTGTTCGGGGCGGAAACACGCATCTTCGATCCGTCGGACCTGCCCATGCCCGACCAGGTGAAGGGCGACGATCACCCCGCTGTCCACGAGTTGCGCGCGCTGTCGAACTGGTCGGAAGGGCAGGTCTGGTGCAGCCCCGAACGCCATGGTGCGATCACCGGGCTGATGAAGGCACAGATCGACCATCTGCCGCTCGAACTGCGGGGCATGCGGCCGACCCAGGGGCGCACGCTCGCGCTGATGCAGGTTTCGGGCGGCTCGCAATCGTTCAACGCGGTCAACACGATGCGCCTGCTCGGGCGCTGGATGCGAATGGTCACCATCCCCAACCAGTCGTCGGTCGCCATGGCCTATAAGGAGTTCGACGAGGCGGGGCGGATGCGGCCGTCGACTTACTATGACCGGATCGTCGATGTGATGGAGGAGCTGGTGCGCTTCACGATATTGCTGCGTCCGCACGCCGCCCAGCTCGTCGATCGCTATTCGGAGCGCAAGGAAGTCGCCGACCGCGCCGCACCCGGCCTGGCGGCTGCCGCCACCGGCCGCACCTGATCGATGGCGTCGTCGGCGTGACGGTTCGATGACAAGCGATATGGCATCGTACGGCACCGAGCGGCTAGAAGCGGACATATGACCGACCTCGTCTCGCCCGTCGCAAACCGCCTGAGGGCCCTCGGTGCGCAGAAGCTGCCGAGCCCGAAGATCGACCTGTTCATGATCCGCGACTTTCTGTCGCCGGTGCAATGCGCCGACGTCATCGCTGTCATCGACCGGGACAATCGCCCGTCCACGATCGCCGACGATCAGGGCATCGACTATTTCCGGACGAGCAAGACCTGCGACATGGATCCGGCGAGCGACCTCGCCCGGACGCTCGACCGGCACATTGCCGACACGCTCGGGATCGACCCGGCGCTGGGCGAACCGATCCAGGGCCAGAAATATGACGTGGGCGAGGAGTTTCGGGATCACACCGACTATTTCGAGCCGACCGGCGCCGACTATCTGACCTATTGCGGGGAGACCGGGCAGCGCAGCTGGACGGCGATGATCTATCTGAACAGGCCCGCCGCCGGCGGCGCGACCCGCTTCCGCCGGCTCGACAAGATCATCCAGCCCGAGGCCGGAAAACTGGTGGTCTGGGCGAATGTCGACCGGGCCGGCAAGCCCAATGACTGGACCCTGCACGCGGGCATGAAGGTGCGCAGCGGCAGCAAATATGTGATCACCAAATGGTATCGCGAACGGCCCTGGCCGAACCGGGGATGAACGTCCCGGACTGTCTCGAAACTGTCATGCTTGCGTAATCGCGACGCCATCCAGCCCCACTAGAGGCGAGTCCGGTAAGGCGGCCCGGGAGTCGGCACCCGCCTCTGGTTCAATACGAAGGGGCAATCATGAAGAAGTTCCGCACCATCCTCATGCTCAGCTGTGCGATGGCGGTGACCGCCTGCGGCGGCGCCGACGACGTCGCATCGCCGGGCGAGGGCGTGATCATCACCCCGACGCCAACCCCCACCCCGACGCCGACCCCCACGCCGACGCCGACACCGGGTCAGGCCGCAGCCAGCTGCCCGACCGGCACGATCGACCGCGGCACCGTCACCACCGCTTTCCGCAATTGTGAGCTGTCGGGCCGCATCTCCGCCGACTACACGCTGCAGAAGCTGCCCGGCGTGATCTACTCGCTCTCGGGCCCCGTCAATGTCGGCACCGACATCGGCGGCGATGGTGCCGCAACCGGCGGCCAGCGCGTCACCCTCACCATTCAGCCGGGCGTCACGGTCTTCGCTTCGTCGGGCAACGATTATCTGGTGGTCAACCGCGGCTCGCGCCTCAACGCGATCGGCACCGCCAGCTCTCCGATCATCTTCACCGCCCGCGACAACGTCCTCGGCACCACCACCGACAGCAGCCAGGGTCTGTGGGGCGGCATCATCCTGCTCGGCCGCGCGCCGATCTCGGATTGCAACACCGCGGTCGCCGGCGGCTCGGCCCAGTGCCAGCAGGTCATCGAAGGCACGACCAGCTCGCTCTATGGCGGCGCGGTCGCCGACGACAACAGCGGCACGCTGCAATATGTCCAGATCCGCTATTCGGGCTTCGCCATCGCTTCGGGCAATGAGCTGCAGGGCCTGACGCTCGGCGGCGTCGGCAGCGGCACCACCCTCGATCACATCCAGATCCACAACAGTTCGGACGACGGCATCGAGATATTCGGTGGCCGCGCCAATCTGAAATATCTGGTGATGACCGGCTCCGACGATGACGCGCTCGATACCGACCTCGGCTATAAGGGCTTCATCCAGTTCGTGATCGGCGTCCAGCGCGACGGTTCGAACGGCGATTCGATGATCGAAGCCGACTCGAACGGCAACGAAGATGCGCAGCCGCGTCAGAACACGCGCCTCGCCAACTTCACCTTCGTCCAGCGCTCGACCGTTCAGGGCGGCAATGTGATGCTGCTGCGCGGCGGCACCGACTATACGATGGTCAATGGCGTCGTGACCGGCACCGGTTCGTGCCTCGACATCGACGAGACCAACGGCACCACCACCCGCGCCGCCGATGCGTCGCTGGACGATGTCGGCCCGCCGGTCTTCCGCTCGGTCGTCCTCTCCTGCGCCACCGCGGCCTTCCGCGCAGATGGCAACGAAGCCGCCGTGCAGACGATCTTCAACGCCGGCACCAACAACAACGCCGCCTTCGTCCCGTCGCTGACCGGTACCTTCATCGACGGTGCCAATGAGCGCGCAGTGACGCCGTTCGACGCCCGCACGCTGAGCAGCTTCTTCGTCACCACGACGTACATCGGCGCGGTGCGAGATTCGACCGACACCTGGTATGCGGGCTGGACCTGCAACTCCTCGACCGCGTCGTTCGGCAGCACCAGCGGGTCGTGCACCTCGATCCCGAGCTGACCGCGCTTGCACTGACTAGACGGGCGGCGGTCGCGAAAGCGCTCGCCGCCCGTTCGCTCATTCCGAACGGGGAACCCACATGACCACGCCTCTCGCCTTCGGGCGCCTGCTTCTTGTCTCGACGGCACTGATGTCGCCGGCCGCGCTGCTCGCGCAGGCTGCGCCGACCACCGCCGCTCCCACCACCTCCGCCGCACCGGCGAAGGCCACGACCAACGATGACGAGCAGGTCGAAATCTCGACTCTGGGCGCCAGCAATCGCGACATCGTCGTGACCGGCCGCCGCCAGGAGAACACGATCCGCACGACCCCGCAGGTCATTTCGGTTCTCTCCTCGGCGGACATCGCCCGCACCGGCGACGGCGACATTGCCGGCGCGCTCCAGCGCGTCACCGGCCTCTCGGTCGTCGGCAACGGCTTCGTCTATGTCCGCGGCCTCGGCGACCGTTACTCGCTCGCGCTGCTCAACGGTTCGCCGCTGCCGAGCCCCGAGCCGCTCAAGCGCGTCGTTCCGCTCGACATCTTCCCGACGAGCATTCTGGCTTCGTCGCTGGTGCAGAAGAGCTATTCGGCCAATTATCCCGGCGAGTTCGGCGGTGGCGTGATCAACCTCACCACCAAGGCGATCCCGAAAGAGCCGTTTCTGTCGATCGGCGGCTCGATCGCAGGCAACACCGAGACCACCGGCCAGCTCGGCTATACCTATTATGGTTCGGACTATGACTGGTTCGGCTTCGACGACGGCACCCGGGACATTCCGGCGGGCCTGAAGTCGGCGATCAAGGCGTCGGGCACCAAGCCGATCGTCCAGGGCAGCGACTATAGCGCCGCCGACCTGCAGGGCTTCGCGGCGAGCCTTGCCAATGCCAGCACCTCGCTGCTCCAGCGCAACCGCAACATCCCGGCCAATTTCTCGGCCGACCTGACCGGCGGCACCGCGATGGACACCGACAGCGGCCGCATCGGCATCCTCGCAGGCCTCGGCTTCAGCAACAGCTGGCGCACCCGCGACGTGCTGCAGCAGTCGTCGATCGACCCGGACCTTGCCGGCATTCCGCAGACCCAGTTCCAGACCGTCATCACCGAGAACCACGTGACAGTGAACGGCCTGCTCGGCCTCGGCGCCGAAGTGAACGACCACAAATTCCGCTGGACCAACTTGTTCATCCGCGACACGGTCAAGCAGGGTCGACTGTCGGCCGGTTTCAACCGCAACGTCGAGGACCAGGAAGAGGGTCAGCCGGCCTCGCTGATCCGCCAGAACACCTTCTGGTTCGAACGCCAGTTGATCGACACCCAGGCGGTCGCCGAACTCCGCTTCGACAAGCTCAGCATCGACCTGCGCGGCACCTATGCCAATTCGCAGCGCGAGAGCCCCTATGAGCGCAGCTTCAGCTATAATTACAATGCGGGCGTGGGCGACTATATCAACAACCTCGCCTCGGGCGGCCAGTCGGCCGACATCGCCTTCAGCGATCTGAACGAAGACGTCTACGCGGCCAGCGGCGACCTGTCCTACAAGCTCGACGGCGCGCTGCGCGGCACGATCTCGGCGGGCTATTCGTTCAACGACACGAAGCGCCAGTCGGACCGCTACCAGTTCCAGTTCTTCCGGCCCGCCGGCGCTCTGGATCAGGCGGTCGCACAGTTGCGCCCCGACTATCTGCTGTCGGACTATAATATCTACACCTACAACATCCAGCTGCGCGACGTGTCGGGCGCGGAGGGGTCGCGCGCCTATCGCGCGGGCCTGCGCATCCACGCCGGCTACGGCCAGGCCGAGATCGAGGCGACCGACAAGCTGCGCGTCCAGGCGGGTGTCCGCTACGAGGATGCGGAGCAGGTCGTCACCCCCGACGCCGGACCGGGCACCACCCTGTCGAAGAGCTATTTCCTGCCGGCGCTGACCCTGACCTATAATTTCAGGGACGACATGCAATTCCGCGTGGCGGCCTCGAAGACGATCGCCCGCCCGCAGTTCCGTGAGCTGGCGCGCCAGATCTATCAGGACTTCGACAGCGATCGCCAGTTCACCGGCAATCCCTTCCTGACCGACTCGCAGCTCTACAACGCCGAAGCGCGCTATGAGTGGTATTTCGACCGCAACCAGCGCTTCTCCGTGGCCGGCTTCTTCAAGAAGATCGACAACCCGATCGAGGCTGCAGCCTTCTTCGCGGGCGGCGGCGCGCTGCGGACCGGCTTCGCCAACGCACCCGAAGCACAGCTTTACGGTGCCGAGTTCGAGCTCGAGAAGCATTTCCCGCTCGACTTCCTGAGCGGTGATTTCTTCGCGACGAAGCGCATCGTCACGATCGCGAACTACACCTACACCAAGTCGAAGCTGAAGGTGGATGACTCGACCGTGATCGGACCGGACCTGTCGCCGGTTGCGGCCAGCACACTGTTCCAGAACGGCGCGCCGCTGACCGGCCAGTCGGACCACATCGTCAACCTGCAGCTGAGCTTCGAGGATACCGAGAGCCTGTCGCAGATCACCGCCCTGCTCAACTATGCGAGCGAGCGGGTGACCAACCGCGGTCCGATCCAGGGCACGTCGCGCCAGCCCGACATCAAGGAGCGTCCCGGCTTCCGCTTCGACCTCGTCGGCCGCCAGGGCTTCAAGCTGCTGGGCACCGACATGGAGCTGAAGATCGAGGCCCGCAACCTGACCAACACCGACTATCGCGAGTTCCAGAAGTCGGGCAGCAACATCATCTATCTCAACCGGTACGATATCGGCCGCACCTTCTCGCTGGGTCTGACCGCCAACTTCTGATCCGGACGAACGAAAAGAGGGGCGCGGAGGCACCGGCTTCCGCGCCCCTTTTTCGTGTCTCGAAGGCCCAGGCCAGCTTGCGCGTCCGGCACACCACTTCTATGCTATTGCTAATCGATCTCATTTACCGATTGGCAGATTTTGACCCGCTCGACGATCCGCGCCTGGTTTCTGATCCATAAGTGGACGAGCATTCTCTGCACGGCCTTCCTGCTGATGCTCTGCATCACCGGTCTTCCCCTGATCTTCCACGACGAGATCGACCGCCTCACCGAAGGCGCTGCCGCCCCGTCCGGGCCGCCGTCTTCCGGCACCGATCCGAGGCTCCTTCCGCTCGACACCATGCTCGCCAAAGCGCTCGCCGCACGACCGGGCGAGGTTCCGGTCTTCATGGCGTTCGACAATGAGCGCTCGTCGATGACCGTCACCACCGCTCCCGCGCCGGACTCGCCGACCGGGCAGATGACGGTGCAGCTGTGGAACCGGCTTAGCGGCGCGCCCGAAGGCAAGCTCGACGAAGGCGGCGTGATGCATTTCCTGCTCCAGCTGCACACCGACATGTTCCTGGGGCTGCCCGGCATGCTCTTCCTGGGGCTCATGGGCATGCTGTTCGTCGTGGCGCTGGTCTCGGGGGTCGTGCTTTATGCGCCCTTCATGCGGAAGCTGCCCTTCGGCACGGTCCGCACACAGCGCAGCACCCGCCTCAAATGGCTCGATTATCATAATCTGCTGGGGGTCACCGCGCTGGCCTGGATGGCGGTCGTCTGCCTGACCGGGGTGATCAACACGCTGGCGACTCCGATCCTGCAATATTGGCAGTCGACCGAACTCACCGCGATGACCAAGGCTTATGGCGACAGAAAGCCGCTCGACCCGTCGCGATACGGCTCGCTCGACAAGGCGATGGCCGAGGCGCGGAAGGTCCTGCCCGGCAACAATCCGCAGTTCATCGCCTTTCCCGGCGGCAGCTACAGCAGCAAGCATCATTATGCCGTCTTCTTCCAGGGAGCGACGCCGCTGACCGAGCGGGCGCTGACCCCGGCGCTGATCGATGCGGAAACCGGCACGCTCACCGACGCACGCCCGATGCCCTGGTATGCGCTGGCGCTCAGCTATTCGCAGCCGCTGCACTTCGGCGATTATGGCGCCCTGCCGCTCAAGATCCTGTGGGCGCTGCTCGACCTGTTCACGACGATCGTTCTCGGCTCAGGCCTCTATCTGTGGCTCGGCAAGCGCCACATGTCGCTCGAATCGCGGCTGCGCGAGGTAGAGACGGGCGGCGCCATGGTCGCCGGCGCATGAAGGCGGGCCAGCCCCTCGCCACGATCTTCGCCCTGCCGCTGCTGCTGGCCATGCTCAGCATCGTCGGCCTGGTTGCGGCTTTGACCGGTGATGGCTGGCGCGACGCTCTGTCCTGGGGCGCGCTTGCCAGCCCGATCGCCGCGATCCTGTGGGCCTGCGCCAGACGGCGCTCCTGACGGCCATCATCACACAAGACAATGTATCGTTCGAAAGGGATTTCCGTGACCGCATCCAAGCTTCGCTCCCTCCTGCTGACGGCGGCGGCCGGCAGTGCCCTGTCGACGACCGGCGCAGCCTTCGCCCAGCAGGCGGGGACCGAGGAGAATCGCGACATCATCGTCACCGCGCAGAAGGCCAACCAGACCGAGGTGACCCGGCGCGGCAGCCTGGGGGTGCTGGGCGACCAGGATGCCGCCGACGTGCCCTTCTCGATCAAGAGCTACAATGCGGCGCTGATCCTCAACCAGCAGCCCCAGACGCTCGGCCAGGTGCTGGAGAATGATCCGTCGATCCGCATCACTTATGGGTTCGGCAATGCCGCCGAGCAGTTCCTGATCCGCGGCTTCCCCGTCTTCGGCGACGATGTCGGGCTCGACGGCCTCTATGGCATCGCGCCGCGCCAGCTGATCGCGCCGGAGCTCTATGATTCGGTCCAGGTGCTGAACGGCGCCAGCGCCTTCCTCAACGGGGCGGCACCGGGCGGCTCGAGCCTGGGCGGCAGCGTCAACCTGATCCCCAAGCGCGCGACCCAGGACCTGACCCGGGTGACGGCGAATTATACGGCAGACTCGCATGTCGGCGGCAGCTTCGATGTCGCGCGCCGCATCGGCGATCTCGGCGTTCGCGTGACCGGCGTCGCGCGCACCGGCGATGTCGCGATCGATGGCGAGTTCCGCTCGACCTACACGATCGGCGGCGCACTCGATTACAACTCGGGACCGCTGCGCCTGTCGCTCGACCTCGCCTATCAGCGGGTCAAGGTGCGCGGCCTGCGCCCCAAGGTGACCGTCGGCACCGCCGTCATCCCGCGCGTGCCCAAAGCGAGCGCCAACTATGCCCAGCCCTGGACCTATTCCAAGCTGCGCGACGTCTTCGGCATCGCCAAGATCGAATATGACCTGTCCGACGCCGCCATGCTCTACGCCTCGGTCGGCGCCCGCGACGGGATGGAAGACGGCATATATGGCGGCATCACCGTGCTCGACGCGACGACCGGCGCGGCCAACGGCAACGCCCTCTACGTCCCCCGCACCGACAACAACGAAGCGACCCAGGCGGGCATCCGCATCAGGCTGGCGGGCGGCGGCGTCACCCACCAGATCAACCTGGGCGGGTCGATGCTGTGGCAGGTCAACCGCAACGCCTATGACTTCCTCTACGGACCCGGCTTCGCGGGCTTTGCCACCAATCTCTACAACGCCGTCGAGGTACCGATCCCCTCGTCGAGCCTTGTCGGTGGCGATCTGGACGATCCCTTCCCGGTCGCGCGGACCCGGCTGTGGAGTCTGTTCGCGTCTGACACGATCGGCCTGTGGGACGACCGCATCCTGATCACCGGCGGCCTGCGCCTCCAGTCGATCCGGCAGAAAAGCTATTCCTATTTCGGTGGGGCGCTGACCGGCACCTACGACGAATCGGCGATCACCCCGGTCGCCGGCATCGTGTTCAAGCCGGTGCCGAACGTCTCGCTCTTCTTCAACCGGATGCAGGGCTTCGAAGCGGGCCCCGTCGCGCCGACGGTCGTCAACGGCCTGCCGGTCCGCAACGCGGGCGAGACCTTCGCACCGACCAAGACCACCCAATATGAGGTCGGCGGCAAGCTCAGCCTCGGCCGGATCAACAGTTCGCTCGCGCTGTTCACGATCGATCGCCCACGGCCCAGCGCCATCGCCGATGGAACTGCCGGCTCGCTCGTCTATGGCGTCTTCGCGCAGCAGCGCAATCGCGGCATCGAGTTCAGCATGGAAGGGGAGATCGTCGACGGGCTGCGCCTGATCGGCGGTGCCTCGGTGATCGACGCCAAGCTGCGCCGTACCCAAGACGGCCTCAATCAGGGCAACAAGGCGCCCGGCGTGCCCGACTATCTGGTCAACGCCAATGTCGAATGGGACCTGCCCTTCGCCCCCGGCCTGACCCTGACGGGCCGGGTCGTCCACACCGGCGAGCAGGCGGCGAACGACGCCAACACGCTCGAACTGCCGTCCTGGACGCGGGTCGACATCGGCGCGCGCTTCGTCACCGTCGTCGCCGACAAGCCGCTGACCCTGCGCTTCAATGTCGATAATGTCGCGAACAAGCGCTACTGGGCATCGTCCTTCGACACCTTCCGCTCCGACCTGCTCCAGGGCGCGCCGCGCACCGTCAAGCTGTCGGCGTCGATCGACCTGTAACCGTCGAGGGGCGCCGCCCGAGCGGCGCCCCCGGCTCAGCCGTCAGGGCCGGCCGGCCCCCAGATATATCCATGCCTCGACCGGCCCGTCTTCGGTATCGATCGCGACGGCCGTGCGGACATAGCCGGGACCCTCGAACGCATCGAGGCGGCGCCAGTGGCGCGGCAGATCGGGTGATTCGAACAGGTGGATCTCGACCCGCTGTTCGGACGGATCGAGCAGCAGCGCCGGATAGCCCTGCGACGCCCCCCAGCCCTCCGGCACCAGCCGGCCCGCGATGCTGCCGGTGCGCCACGCGCCGCGCAGCCCGGCGAGCTGGTGATGGTTGGACCGCCCAGGCGCCAGCGTACCGTAGCAGGCCAGACGTTCGTCGCGCGCCTCGCTCATGGTGTTGCCCTTCGTCATCGCAGGCGTGGTGCCTGGAGCGGCGCCGATGCGCCCCACCAGCGCCCGACCACCAGCGCCGCCTTGCCGCCATCGGGCGCATCGCGCCGCGCGATCAGGCTGGTCAGCTGCTGGCTGGTGTCGCCGATACGAACGCGGCTGCGCACCCAGAACATGTTCGAGGTCAGCCCCGTTCCCTGCGGCATCGCCATGTTCAGCGTCGCCATGTCGGCGGCGGTGACATAACCTTGCCGCTCACGCAGCGCGACCAGCCGTCCTGCCGCCATCGGATCGTCCGACAGGATCGCCAGCAGGTCGGCGCTCGCCGCGTTCAGGTTGATCTTGCTCTCATAAGGTAGCGCCGTGACGAGGCCAGTGAGGCGCGCCAGTTGCGCCGGGGGCAGGCCGATCGCGGCAAGCGGGCGCAGATCGGTCACCGGACCGGCCAGGCGGATCGCCACCACCGCCTTGTCGGCCTGGTCGGGGCTCATCCCCACCGCTGCCGCGATCTTGCCGAGCAGGCCGAGCGCGACCGGATCGGGCTGCATCAGCGCGTTGACGTTGAAGCGGCCCTGCGCATCCTCGATCGCGAGATCGAAGCTGCCGCCCTCGATCGGCGCGGCGGTTTCCGCCAGCGCGGCCCAGGGTTCGCCGCGATTGTCGGTGTCGGGCGCGACCAGTGCGTCGCGGCGCAGCGCCACGACCGCCGACACCTCGGCCCCGCGCACGATCGCCTGCGCGCGGGCCGCCTCGCGCATCCGCAGGCCGCGTTCGAGGCCCGTGTCCTCGGCCGAGATCATCAGCAACAGGATGCCGCTGGCTATGGCGACGAACAGCAGCACGTTGACGAGGATCATCCCCGCCTCACGCTCGCGTCCCTCGGGTGGCCGCCGTATCGCGGTCATGGATGCACGGGCAGCGCCACGACGCGCCGCACCCGCCCCTGCACGCTGCCGCCGGGCGCGAGAACCATGTCCGCCGCCACCGCCAGCGGCCAGCTCTTCGCCTCGTCGGGCGAGGCAGGCCAATGGTCGGTCCAGCCGCCGCCGGGCGCGAGATAGCTCCAGCGCAGCGAGGCCACGCCCTGCATCACCCGCTGCGCACCCTGTGGCAGGCCGTTGCCGCGCGCGCTACGAAGTAATGTCCCGGCCCCCAGCTGATAACGGACCTGCACCGGCACCCCGCCCGCCGCCGCGAGCGGACGGGTGAAGCTCAGCGAGGCGGCATCCCCGGTCAGCGGGCCGGCCGACAATTGCGACAGATCATTGTCGATCACGAACATCGCCCGCTGGATTTCGGCCAGCCGGTCGAGCCGGCCTTCGGTGCGGCTCTGGATGCCCATCAGCGCGTCGACCAGCGCGAGACCCGCCATCGCGATCAGCCCGAACAGCGCGAGCGAGATGATCAGTTCGATCAGGGTGAAGCCGGCCTCGCCCGCCGCAACGGGCGAGGGGGCGTCGCCATCGATCATAGCGACCCGCTCTTGTCCACGGCGGTGAAACCGTCGGGCCCAGCGACCAGCACCGCGAGTTCGCGCGCAGCATGGCCGTCGGCGGCGAAACGGATCGGCCCGGTGGCGATGGCGAAGGACGGCACCGCAGACAGCGCGGACCGATCGACCACGCCACCGGCGCGCAACGCCTCGACGATCGACATCCCGTCATAGGCCAGCGCGGCGAGCAGGCCGGGACCCGCCGCGCCCGCCGAACCATAACGCTGGGCGAAGTCGGATATCGAAGCGGGGTCCGGCCCGGTCAACCACGCACCGCGCAGCGCGCCGGGCGAAAGATCGAGCGCCTGCTGGGTTCCGAGCAATTGGGGATCGCCATCCTGCAGCGACCGCGCCGCGCGGAGCAGGGCATCCCCGCTTTCGGTCACCAGCACCGCGTCAGGGAGCCCCGAGCCGCTGCGCGCGAGCACCGATCGCAGTTGCTCGGGCGCGCTATCCGCCGGCAACAGCGTCACCTCCAGCCCCGCCGCCCCGCGCAGCCGTTCGGCGGCGGCGACGCCCTGCGCCGACCAGCGCGAGGGGCCGGCGAGCACGGCCACCCGCTTGACGCCCCGGCCGCGCGCATAGCGCAGGATCGAGGTGACGCTCTGGCTGGCCGTGATGCCGAGCAGAAAGGCCCCGCTGCCGACCAGATCCTCGTCATTGCTGAAGCTGATCAGCGGCACCCCGCCCGCCGCCTGCGCGGCCGCGCGGCTTTCCTCGGCGAACAGCGGGCCGATGATGATCCGCGCCCCGCGCTTCACGGCCAACTGGACGGCAGCTGTCGCCCCGGCTGCCGTGCCGCCGGTGTCGAGAATCATCAGGTCCTGCGGCTTCGACAGCGGCGATTGCGCGAGCATCGCCGCCCGCTGCATGCTAACGCCCAGCGTGGCCGATGGGCCGCTCAAGGGCAGCAGCAGCGCCGCCGGCGGGCGCTTGGCGGCCTTGCCGCGCGCCGCCGCCAGCAACGGAGACCATGAGGACGATGCCGACCCCAGAAGCAGCGCTGACGGCAGGAGCCGCAGAAGATGACGTCTTTGGCGGTCCATCCGATATTCCTTCACGCTACCGTCCCAGTCGCCGCACGCTGGCCTTTGCCGGTCTGGGCATCGGCGTCTATCTCGCCACGTTGATCGCGACCCTGCCCGCCGCACTGGTCGTCCCGCTGGCCGGTGCCGGCGGCACCATCTGGAGCGGCGCCGCGCCGATTGGCGCGTCGACGGTCAATTGGCGCTGGTCGCCGCTGCGCAGCCTGACGGGCCTCGGCTATGCGGTCGATTTCGGGCTGTCGGGCGGGATCAACACGCTGGTCGGCACCGCCGTTCTCCGTCCCGGCCGGGTGATGTTCAGCGACGTGCGCGGCACCGCCGATGGCGCTTTGCTCGCGCCGCTGCTGCAGACACCTTTCACCTGCAACCTGCCGATGGCGGTCGACCTGCGCCGGATCGTCATCGGTGGCGGTACCCGCATTGCCGAGGGACGGATCGATACCCAGCCCGGCAGCTGCCAGGGCCCGTCGGGCGCGGCTCCCGTCGCGGTGCCGCCGTTGCGCTTCGATGCGATCGGCGACGGCGAACTGACCCGCCTGACCCTCGCGCCGACCGGCCAGCCCCAGCCCGCCTATCTGCTCGGCGCGCTGAACCCCGATGGCCGGATCAGCCTGTCGGTGACCGCCGAAGGTGCGGCCGCGCTGCCCTTCCTCTCGCCGCCGGGCGGCATGACGATCGAGAGCGACCTCTAGCGCCGGGGTCTCGGCGGGCGCGGCCATGGTCACATGCCCACGATATTGTTGAGGTTGATGATCGGCAGCAGGATGGCGAGGACCATCAGCAGGACGAGCCCCCCCATCATCAGCAGCACCATCGGTTCGACCAGCGCCACCAGCATCGACGCCATCGCCTCGAGCTCGCGTTCCAGTTCCGCCGCCGCCCGCGCGAGCGCCGGCCCGAGCTGTCCGCCATTCTCGCCGCTGGCGACGATCGCGACGAGCATCGGCGGGAAGATGCCCGATTCGCCCATCGCCGCCTGCAGGCTGGCGCCCTCACGCACCCGTTCGGCAACGCGCAGCGCGGCCTGCCGGAAATGGAGATTGGGGGTCACCGCCGCCGCCGCGTTGAGCGCGTCGACCAGCGGCACCGAACTCTGCACCAGCGTGGCGAGGCTCGCGGCGAAGCGCGCCGCATTATATTGCCGGCTGAAGCGCGCGATCGGCCAGGTTCCCGCCAGCGTCCGATCGAAGCGCAGCCGGTTGGCGGGCAGGCGCAGCCAGCGGCCGAACAGGAAGGCCCCACCCAGGATCAGCAGGAGCAATGGCAGGCCGAAGCTCTGCAACCCGCTCGAAATGGCGATCAGCGCGCGGGTCAGGAAAGGCAGGTCGGCCCCGCGCGAAATGAAGACGCGGACGATGTCGGGCACGACATAGACCATGAGCAGCGCCATCATCCCGAAGGACACCACCGCAAGCAGCGCAGGATAGAGCAGCGCGAGCTGGATCTTCTGCTGGTTGCGCTGCCGCGCCTCGACGAAGTCGGCGAGATGGGCGAGCACCTCGGACAGCTTGCCCGCCTGTTCGCCCGCCGCGACCGACGCGGTGAAGAATTCGGGGAAGGTCGCCGGGTGCAGGCGCAGCGCTGCCGCGAAGCTGTAGCCGTCGAGGATCGCGCCGCGCACGTCGAGCAGCAGCGAGCGCAGCGCGGCGCTCTCGGCCGATTCGGCGACCAGCTTGAGCGCCTGCTCGACATTGACGTCGCTGCTGACCAGCGTCGCGATCTGTCGCGTGACCGTCGCCAGCGCCTTGGCCCCGATGCGTCGGCGGAACAGGCGCAAGCCGCCGCCGCTGGCCGCCGCCTGGGCCGTGGCCGCCTCGACCGAGGTCGGCAGCAACTCGCGGTCGCGCAACAGCTGACGTGCGGCCGCCGCGCTCGACGCCTCGATCACGCCCTGCTTGGCGGCGCCGCGCGGGTCGACCGCGCGATAGGCGAAGGCGGGCATGGCGGCTTACCCTTCGTCCTGGACGACGCGGGCGACTTCCTCGACGGTGGTGAGCCCGGCGCGCAGCTTGTCAATGCCGTCCTCGAGCAGGCTCGGCCCCTCGCGCCGCGCGGCGGCGGTCAGCTCGGCTTCGGACGCGCCGTCATGGATCATCCGGCGGATCTCGTCGTCGGCCGCAACGACCTCGTACAGCGCCATGCGGCCCTTATAGCCTTCGCCATGGCACTCGTCGCAGCCCCGCGCGCGCCAGATTTTCTTGCCGGGCTTCAGCGCCTTGCCGAGCAGGATCGAGTCCGCCTCGGTCGCGCGGTCCTGCCAGCGGCAATGTTCGCACAGCCGGCGGACGAGCCGCTGGGCGATCAGGCCGACCACCATCGGTGCGAGCAGATAGCGTTCGACCCCCATGTCGATCAGCCGGGTGATCGATCCGATCGCGCTGTTGGTGTGGAGCGTCGACAGCACGAAATGGCCCGTCATCGACGATCGGACCGCGACTTCGGCGGTCTCCTGATCGCGAATTTCGCCGACCATGATCACATCCGGGTCCTGGCGCAGGATCGCGCGCAGGCCGCGTGCGAAGGTCATGCCCGTCTTGGCGTTGACCTGCGTCTGGGCGATGCCCGCCAGCTCATATTCGATCGGATCCTCGACCGTCATGATGTTGCGCTTGCGGTCGTTGAGATGGGTCAGCGCGGTGTAGAGCGTGGTCGTCTTGCCCGATCCGGTCGGCCCGGTGACGAGCAGCACGCCGTGCGGGCGGTCGAGCAGGCGCAGGAACACCTCGCGGTCGCGCTCGGACATGCCCAGCGCATCGATCTCCAGCCCGGTGCTGCCGCGATCGAGCAGGCGCATCACCACGCGCTCGCCATGCTGGGTCGGGATGGTCGAGACGCGGACATCGATGTCGTAGCCGCCGACGCGCAGGGTGACGCGGCCATCCTGCGGGATCCGCTTCTCGGCGATGTCGAGCCGCGCCATCACCTTGATGCGGCTGACCAGCAGCGGGGCGAGCGCGCGCTTGGGCTCGACCACGTCGCGCAGGACGCCGTCGACGCGGAAGCGGACGATCAGCCGCTTCTCCTGCGTCTCGACATGGATGTCCGACGCACCATCGCGCACCGCCTGCAGCAGCAGCGCATTGATCAGGCGGATGACGGGGCTGTCGTCGCGGCTGTCGAGCAGATCGTCGACCGCCGCCGCGCTGTCGGCCAGCGTCGCGAGATCGTCGGTGTCGGCGAGATCCATCGTCCCCGCCATGCCGTCGCGATAGGCCGCCGCCACGGCGCCCTCGAACGCCTCGTCGCCGACCGGCTCGAACCGGATCGCGCCACCGAAGCGGCGCTGCACCTCGAGCAGGCCCTCGGCGCTTGCGCCCGGCCGGAAGAGACAGCGAACGGCGTCCTCGGCCCCGTCGATCAGGACGCCGTGCCGCCGCGCGAAGCCATAAGGAAGCGCGGTCATGCGCGCACCGTCAGTTCGGCGGAGACCGACCCGCTGACCGGACGGCGATCGACGCGCAGGCCGACGACGCGCAGCGAGCTCGATCCCTCGAAGGCGGCGATCCAGCGGATCAGCGCCTCATAAGGCACATCGACCACCGTTACGCGCACCTCGCTGCCGCTGCCATTCACCACCGGGACGACGCCATATTGTGCGCCGGTCGTCGAGAGGATCGTTGCGGGCGTACCGCTCATCTGGGGCTGCGCGGGCGCGGCACCGATCGGGCCGGCGCTGCGCAGACGCGCGGCGAGACTCTCATAGGTGCGGATATCGTTGTTCGCCTGGCGGCGCGTCTCGACCAGCGGCTGCACCAGCATCGTGGCGAACAGCCACAGGATCAGCAGGGCCGACAGCAGCGCGAGCAACAGCTGCTCGCGGCGGCTGCGTGCGCCCCACCACGCCAAGGCCTTCTGCCGCGCCGGCTCTGCGGTCGGAAACAGCGTGGCGAAATCGAAACGGCTCATGCGCCTCCCCCGGCGATGATGAGGGTGGCGCCCTCGAAACGGCCCTGCAGCCCCGCGCTGCCGAGTGCCTTCACGACGCTGCCCCGCGCCGCAGGGTCGGCGAGATCGACGTCCAGTTGCAGGCGCTGACGGACGGCATCGAAGGCCATGCTCCTTATGCGCACCGTCGAGCCGAAGGGCGCGAGCGCCGCCGAGCTGCGGGTCAGCAAGGGCAGGAAGCTGCCCGGCGGAGCCGTGGTGCCGGCCGGAATCAGCTCGGCCGCGACCATCGCCGCCTCGCGCGGATCGGTACCGCCGTAGCGACCGGGTGCGGTGGTCGCCAGCTGGGCGGTCAGTTCGGCACCACGCTTCGCTGCAATCGACTTGAGCGCCAGCGTATCGGCCGCCGCAATCGCGCCATGGGCGAGCAGCCCGGCAGCCGCGACCAGCGCGACGCGCCGTCCGGTGGCGGACAGCCCCTGACGCGGCCGCGCAAACGCCCCCTGCCGCAGGTCGAGCAGGATCGGCCCGATCGGACCGAAGCCTGCCTGCTCGTCGCATTCGGGCCGCCCGGCGGCGACCCACAAGGCGAGGAACAGCGCTTCGCCGGCAGCAAAGCCCCCGCCGTCGGGCTGGCGAACGAGGATGCGTCCGCTCGGATCGCGGAGCACGTTCCAGCGCCCGGCGTCGGGCAGCGGCAGGGCCAGCGCGTCGGGCAGCAGCGCGGCGTAGGAAAGCCCGACCGCCTCGGCCGCAGCGATCCACCGCGCCATCGCCTCGGGTGCGACGACCGCCGCCAACCATTCGCCACCCGGCGCCTGTCCCCCGAGCGCGAGGTGCACCATGTCGATTCGCTCGGCGATCCGATCCTCGATCGCGTAGGGAAGCGCTGCGAGGCGCTTGGCCGGCGATGGCAAAGGCAATGCCACCGGCAGCAACAGAACATCCTCCGCCGGCACGAGCAGCACGTCGCGCGGGGCATCGAGGCCCAGCGGACGGCAGCCGCCCGCGTCGCAGGCCCATGCCGCGCCCGAGGCCGGACCCGCCAGCATATTTTTTATCCGCGCCAGTCCGGGCGCTATGCTAGGCGACTGTAACATGGTTTTCATGGATGTATCTCATAGCGCGGCCATGATCATAGTTTCGCAACAATTTCATGACGAGGCCGAACAAGAGCCGCGTCGCGCCATTTCCGATCCGGAAGCCGGCCTCACCCTCATCGAGATGATCGTGGTGCTCGCGATCATAGCGCTCGTCGCGGCGCTGATCGTGCCCAATGTCATCGGCCGGCCCGACGAGGCGCGGGTGACGGTGGCCAAGACCGACCTGCGCACCATCTCCGCCGCGCTCAAGATGTACCGCCTCGACAATGGCGACTATCCCAGCAGCGACCAGGGGCTGGCGGCGCTGTCGAAGAAGCCGACGACCGAGCCGCTGCCGCGCAACTGGTCGTCGGAAGGCTATCTGGCGCAGGTGCCGGTCGATCCCTGGGGCCGCCCCTATGTCTATCGGAACACTGGCGGCACCTTCGAACTGCTGAGCCTCGGCAAGGACGGCAAGCCCGGTGGCGAGGGACTCGATGCCGATCTGAGTGATAAAGCACCCTGAGATGCAGCCGCAGGGGGGCGAATCGGGGATGACTCTGGTCGAGATGCTGGCCGTGCTCGCGATCATCGCGATCGCGGCGGGCGCGACCGTGCTCGGCATCGGCGCCGCCACGCGCGCGCCGAGCGTCGAGGCCGAAGCGCGCCGCCTGTCGACCCGGCTCCAGTCGGTCGCCGACGAGGCGATGGTGTCCGACCGGCCCGTCGCCTTCACCTGGGACGAGCGCGGCTATGCCTTCGAGGGATCGGCCAGTGGCGATGACGCGGCGCATGGCCGCCATCGCCTGCCCGCCGGCATCCGCATCGACATGGGCCGGCGCAGGCCGCCGCTGATGCTGGGCGTCGACGGCACCGGCGTTCCGGCGAGCATCGGGCTGCGCTCGGGCGACGACCGCTGGATGGTCGTCTATGATGGCCTGTCGGCCACGCCCATCCCGGCGCCCGCTGCATGACGCAGGCGCCTAGGCCCCCATTTCCGAGCGAGGAAGGCTTCTCGCTGATCGAGGCGCTGGTGGCGCTGCTCGTCCTCGCCATCGCCGCCGCCGGCCTCGTCCGCGCAGCCGAGGCGCATGTCGACTCGATCCGCAGCCTTGAACGTCGCGCCGCCGCACAGCTGGTCGCGCAAAACCGGCTCGCCGAACTCTCGCTGCCCGGCGCATCGACCTCGCCCGAGAGCGTCGACATGCTGGGAAATCGCTGGAGCGTGACCGTCGCCGAGACGACGACCGACGATCCCGACCTCGCCAAGCTCGCAGTGTCGGTCGCCGCGCCCGGCGATACGGACCCGATCGTCACGCTCGACGGCTTTCGCGACCGGGGGACGACCACCCGATGACCCCACGCCAGGCATCCCGCGCCGCCGACATCTTTACCGCGCTGGTGATCGCATCGGTCGCCGTCTCACTGGGCATCACGACCTGGCATCTGTTCGGCGCCAGCACCGCCCGGCCCGCCACCGCACCGGTCGCCGCAGTGCAGGGAGGACCGGTCGACATCGCCCCCGCGCTCGCGCTCGCGCCCTTCGGGCAGCCCGATGCCTCGTCGGCCCCACCGACCAGTCTCGCCCTCCAGCTGCGCGGGATCGTCCTTGCCGACCCGGCCTCGGCCTCTTCCGCACTGATCGCCCCGACAGGAGGCCAGCCGGTCGCCTATGTCGTCGGCCAGTCGGTACCGGGTGGTGCCACGATCGAGGCGATCGCCTTCGACAAGGTGCTGCTGCGGACCAATGGTCGCCTTGAGCGGCTCGACCTTCCGCGCATCTCGGCCAATGGTCAGGCGCCGGCAGCGGCCGTGCCCCCGCCGCCGCCCGGCGCGGTCCCGACGACCGGCCCGTCGGACGGTTCGGGCAGCCAGCCGCTCCAGGCCTTCGCCCCCGGCTCTCCATCGCCCGGCGCTCCAGCCGGCGGTCCGCTCTCGCTGCTCGACCGTCTCGGCGCGGCCCCCGTGGGCGGCGCCTATCGCGTCGGCACCTCGCCATCGCCCGAAGCGCGCGACGCGGGGCTGCTGCCCGGCGACGTCATCGAGCGCATCAACGGCATGCCGGCCACCGCCGTCGCTGCCGACCGCCAGCTTCTTGCCCAGATCATGGCCGCCGGACCTGCCCAGGTCGAGGTCATGCGCGGCGGCAAGCGCGTCACTTTCTCCTTTGCCCTCCGTTGAGGAACCGATCCGTGTCCCTGTACGCCCGCACCGCCCTATCCGCTCTGGTCGCCGCCTCGCTGGTCGGCGCGCCGGTCCTGGCGCAGTCCGCACCGGGCGCCGCCGACGTGGTCGTCAACATGCGCGCGGTCGAGATTTCCGACGTGGCGGAGCAGATCTCGCGTATCACCGGCCGCACGTTGATCCTCGACCCGGCGGTCAAGGGCACGGTCAACGTCACCTCGGCCGAGCCGCTGTCGGTCGACGGGGTGTGGGACCTGTTCCAGTCGGTGCTGCGCGTCCACGGCTTCGCGGCGGTGAAGTCGGGTCGCTCCTGGCGGATCATCCCGCAGGCCTCGGCGATCCGTGACGCCGGCTCGGGCGGGCGGCTGAACGCGCAGGACGTGACCACGCGGATGGTCCGCCTCCACAATATCTCAGGCGAACAGGCCGCGCGCGTGTTCCGCCCGCTGGTCGCGCAGTTCGGCAGCATCGAGGCGACGACCTCGCCCAACGCGATCATCGTCACCGACTATGCCGAGAATGTCCGGCGCATCGAGCAGCTGGCGCGCGCGCTCGACAGCGGCGGCGGTGGGCGTTTCGACAGCATCTCGCTGCGCTACGCCAATGCCAAGGATGTCGCGACGGCGATCCAGGGCGTGTTCGGGGACGGCAGCCAGACCGGCGGCCCGCGCGTCGTGGCCGACGAGCGCAGCAACATGGTGCTGCTGCGCGGCGAACCCAATCTGATCTCCGAGGCCCGGCGCCTCGCCGCCACGATCGACAAGCCGGGTGCCGGCGTTCCGATTACCCGGATGATCCGGCTCAACAATGGCGACGCCGAATCGGTCACGGCGGTGCTGCAGGGCGTGCTCGGCGAGCAGGGCAGCGTCACCAATCCGGTCGCCAAGGCGGTCGCGGGTGGGCGGGCCAGCATCGGCCGCACCAACGCCTCTTCGCGCTCCGCTTCCACCTCATCGCTCGGATCGGCTGCATCCTCGCTCGGAGGTCTCGCCGAAGCTGCGGCTGCGGCGGCGCCGTCGAGCAGCGGTCCGAGCGCGGACACGCCCGCCAAGGGCTTCTCGACCCCCGACCTGACGGTGCAGCCCGCCCCCGAGCTCAACGCGATCGTGCTGCGCGGCACCCCCGCCGCCATCGCCGAGGTCGAGCCTCTGATCAGCCAGCTCGACGTGCGCCGGCCGCAGGTGCTGATCGAGGCAGTGATCGTCGAAATCAGCGGCGACGAAGCCGAATCGCTGGCGGTCCAGCTGGGTGTCGGCGCAGCAGCGCTCAACCGCGGTGACGGTGCGGCGACCTCCTTCACCAGCCCCGGCGTCTCGCTGTCGACGATCCTGGGCGCGATCGGTGCACCGGCGGCGGTGGCCGTGCTGCCCAATGGCGGATCGGCGAGCATCAGCTTCGGCGACAATTTCTCGGTGCTGTTGCAGGCGATCGGCCAGTCGACCCGCGCCAATCTGTTGTCGACGCCGAGCATCACCACGCTCGACAACGAACCTGCCGAGATCGTGGTCGGCCAGAATGTACCCTTCCGCACCGGCAGCTTCACCACCGACGGCAATTCGCTCAACCCCTTCACCACGATCGAGCGGCAGGACGTCGGCCTGACGCTGCGCGTCGTGCCGCGCATCCACCAGGGCAATGTCGTCCGTCTCGAAGTGGCGCAGGAAGTCTCCTCGCTCGTCGCTGCCGTCACCGGCGCGGCCGATCTCATCACCAACCGGCGCAGCATCCAGACGACGGTGCTGGCCGACGATGGGCAGACGATCGTTCTCGGCGGGCTTATGAGCGACGACCGCACGCGGGTCAAAAGCCAGGTACCCATTTTGGGCGACATCCCGATCGCGGGCGAACTGTTCAAATCGCGCCGCGAGAGCCAGCTGAAGCGGACATTGTTCGTGTTCCTCAAGCCCACCGTGCTGCGCGACCAGGCCGCCGCCAAGGCGGTGACCGACGCCAAATATGCGCGCACCCGCTATGACGAGGCGATGCTCGGCAAGCATCCGCCGCTGCTGCTCGAACCGCCGCGTGCGCGCCTGCCGCTGGAAATCTCGGGCGTCTATTGACCGGCGGCGGTTGATCGCCACCCGTCGATCACCGGTCGAGCGGCGCGTCCTCGTCGACGTCGGGCTCGGGATCATCGGCGGCGAGGAAGGATCGGACGCGGCGGTCGCCCTTCGCGAACAGTGCGGCGTCGGTCGACAGGGTGACCAGCGTCCAGCCCTCGTGGCTTTGCCCTGGTGCCAACGTGGCGGTCTTGCCGTCGCGCGAGCGAACCATAGCGATGGCATTGTCGGGAAGGCGCCCCACCACGCCGACCAGCTGCGGCGCATCCTCTGCCTGCGCCGCCTGCGCGGGCGATAGCGGGTCCAGGAACAGCCGCCGCGACGGCCCGGCATCGGGCGCGGCGACCGGCAGGACGGTTTCACCGGGCGCGGGCAGCACAGGCAAAGCGGGCTGGGCCCGGTAGAGCAGCCAGGCGGGCATCGCCAGAACGAGCCCCGCCGCCAGCCCGAAGAGCAGCCGGCCGCTCATCCTTCGTGCCACCCGATCGCGCGGGCCTCGAACCGCACCGCCGTCTCCGCCGGACCCGTCCGTGCCAGCCGCCAGAAAGCGAAGCGCACCAGCGGGCTGCCCGCCTCCAAGTCGCGCACCACGGCCAGAACGTCCGCCTCGGGACCCGACAGGATCAGGTCGGCCGACAGCTCGGCCGGCATGCGCGCATTGGCGGGCAGCGGCGCCAGCCGTTCGAGCAGCAAACGCCGGTCCCCCGCCGCACGGCGCAGGGTGGCGACGAAGGCGGCCTGCGCCTCCGCCCGGTCACGCCCGGCAAAACCGAGCCCCTTGGGCAAGAGCGGCTGCGGAAGCGTGCTGCCCATTGCGGCGCGCATTCGCAGCCGGAGAAGATCGCCCCGGCTGCGTTCGAGGCTCGCCAGCCCCAGCCCGGCGAGCGGAGTGGAGAGCGCGACGACAGCCAACAGCAGGGCGAGATGCTTCCGGCTATAGCGCGGGACGGACAGGCGGATCATCGCAGTCGCCCTTCGAACCCGACCCGGATCGTGCCGGCATCGGTGCGGCTCTGGCTCCGCTCGCCAAGCGACGCCAGCAGCGGATCTTCGGCGAGTGCGGAACGCAGGGCGTCGGGATCGGGGGTGACGATCTCGACCAGCACTTCGCCTTCGGGCGTCAGCGACAGCGATTCGATCCCGGCATCCTCCGGCAGCGTCGCTGCCAGCTGCGCGGCGATGGCGCTCAGCGGCGGCACGCCCGCGACCCGATCGACGCCATGACGGGTCCGCTCGACCGTCGCCAGGCGGGCCTGCGCCGTCAGAAGCGTGGCCTCGCGCCGTTCGATCCATGCTATGCGCAGCCGGTCCACACCGGTCCAGCTCCAGGCCAGACCGGCCGTCAGCACCGGGATCGCCGAGATGAGGAGCGCGGTTCGCCAGGCCAACTCCGGCCAGGAGCGTTCGGACGCTCCGCCGACCTGCGGTACCGGCCAGTGCCAGCCGCCGCGCAGCTTCTGTGCGACGGCATCGACCAGGCTCGGCCCGATTGCCTCGACGCTGACCGGCTGCAGCCCGCGCGTCTCCAATACCGCCCGTGCGGTTGCCGCATCGGGCGCGCGCACGACCCGGATTTCGGAGGCTCCGCTGCGCCGGAGCATGACGCAGCGAAAGCGAATCATCTCGTCCCGCGACACGATGGGTCCCCGCTGCCTCAGTCCTCGACGCCGTCGAGCGCCGCCGCCAGTTCGTCGAGCCAGACCTTGGCCGTGCCGTCCGACGGCGCGCGCCAGTCGCCGCGCGGCGACAGGGCGCCGCCGCCCGAGACCTTGGGTCCGTTGGGCAGCGCCGATCGCTTGAACTGGCTGATCGTGAAGAAGCGGAAGAGGAATTTCTCCAGCCAGCTTCGGATCGTCGCCAGATCATATAGATTGCGCGCCTCCACCGGCAGCCCCGCCGGCCATAGCCCTGCCTGCGCATCGCGCCAGGCATGCCAGGCCAGAAAGGCGATCTTCGACGGCCTCAGCCCCTGCCGCACGACATGGTGGAGGAAGAAGTCGTTGAGCTCATAAGGGCCGATCCTGGCCTCGGTGCTCTGGATCGCGCCATTCGCGTCGGCGGGGACGAGTTCGGGCGAAATTTCGGTCCCGAGGATCGACAGCAAAATCGCGTCGGTGGCGGCATCGAACTGGTCGGTGCGGACACACCAGCGGATCAGATATTGGATCAGCGTCTTCGGCACCCCGGCGTTGACGCCATAATGGCTCATCTGGTCGCCGACGCCATAGGTGCACCAGCCCAGCGCCAGTTCGCTGAGATCGCCGGTCCCTACGACGAAGCCACCATGGTGGTTGGCCAGCCGGAACAGATAGTCGGTCCGCAGCCCCGCCTGCACATTCTCGAAAGTGATGTCGTAGAGCGGTTCACCATCGGCGAAGGGGTGGCCCAGGTCGGTCAGCATCTGCCGCGCCGCCGGGCGGATATCGATCTCCTCGGCGGTGATGCCGAGCGCGCGCATCAGCGCCCAGGCATTGGCCTTGGTGGCGTCGCCCGTCGCGAAGCCCGGCATGGTGTAGCCGCGAATGGTGGTGCGCGGCAGGCCCAGTCGGTCGCAGGCCTTGGCCGCGACGATCAGGGCATGGGTCGAATCGAGCCCGCCCGAAATGCCGATCACCATCGCCTTGCCGCCGGTCGAGCGGAAGCGCTTGGCCAGTCCCTCGACCTGGATGTTGAAGGCCTCGTAGCAGTCGGCATCGAGTTCGGCGGCGTCCGTCGGCACGAAGGGAAAGCGCGCGACCGGCCGGGCCAGCCCAACGTCTCGGCCGTGCGGCCTATGGGTGAAGGCAATGCGGCGGAAGCGCGTCTCTGGATGCCCGGCAACGGTCGCGCAGTCGTTGAACGTGCCGTTGCGCATCCGCTCGAGCCGAAGCCGCTCGACATCGACATCGGCCAGGATCAGTTCGGGGTCGAGGCCGAAGCGCGTCGATTCGGCGAGCATCGTGCCCAGCTCGTGGATCATCGCCTGACCGTCCCAGGCAAGGTCGGTCGTGCTCTCGCCCGGCCCGCTGGCCGAATAGCAATAGGCAGCGATCGCGCGCACCGATTGCGACTGGGCAAGCATCGCCCGCTCGCGGGCTTTGCCGACGATGATGTTCGAGGCGGACAGGTTGCAGAGGATCAGCGCACCCGCCATCGCCCCGGCGGTCGACGGCGGCTGCGGTGCCCAATAATCCTCGCAGATCTCGACGTGGAAGACGAAGTCCGGCAGGTCCTCGGCCGCGAAAATCTGATCGGCGCCGAAGGGCACGCGCTGTCCGCACAGCGCCATGTCGAGCCCGACCAGTCCATGGCCCGGCGCGAACCAGCGCTTCTCATAATATTCGCGGTAATTGGGCAGGAAGCTCTTCGGCACGACGCCCAAAAGGCGGCCCCGCGCCACGACCACCGCGCAATTGTAGAGCCGCCCGGAACGGCGCAGTGGCGCGCCGACCAGCAGCACGGGCGCGAGCATCGCGCTCGCCTCGACGATCCGGGCCAGTTCGACCTCGACCCGGTCGAGCAGTGCGTCCTGCAGATGCAGATCGTCGATCGCATAGGAGGACAGACAGAGCTCGGGGAGGACGAGCAGATCGACGCCCGCCGCATCGGCACGATGCGCGAGATCGAGTATCGCATCGGCATTGGCGCCGACATCGCCGACGCTGGCCAGCGGCGTACCCGCCCCGACCCGGACGAAGCCATGACGGTGAATCGAGAAGAAGGACGCGGCTTCGGACATCAGGGCTCCCGATCGGCTGCCTTCGCGCCGGGTACGCACCCCTGCGACGAAAAACTCACCTGCCCCATAGAGGAAGGCGCAGCCCAGCGCCAACACCCAGCGCCTGCGCGCGCCCCTGTGTCGCTCAGTCGGCGGTGTGGATGCGGTTCCGGCCCAGTTGCTTCGCCTGATAGAGCGCCGCATCGGCGCGCTTGAGGATCGACCCCGGCGAATCATGGACGTTGAGCTCGGCGAGACCGCCCGAGAAGCTCAGCCTGCCGAGCGACTGGCCGGTGTGCGTCACCTTCAGCTCGCGCGCGGCGATGGCGGAGCGGATCTTGTCGAGCACGGCCACCGCACCATCCGCTGCCCCGCGTTCGAACACGACGACGAACTCCTCGCCGCCATAGCGCGAGACGAACACGTCGCCATTGGCCGCCCGGCCCAGCGACGAGCCGACGAACTTGATCACCTCGTCGCCGATCTGGTGGCCATGGGTGTCGTTGAACTGCTTGAAATGGTCGATGTCGCAGATCGCCAGTGCCAGCGGCGTATCGCCTCGCCGCGCCTTTTCGAAGGCATTGCGCAAATGATGGTCGAGCGCACGCCGGTTGGGCAGGCCGGTCAGCGGGTCGCTGTTGGCCCGGTGATGGGCGGCAGCCAGATCCTTGCGCATGACGCTCATCTGCGCCTCGGTCCGGCGGAGATCCTCCTCGGCCGCCTGCGCCTTGTCGATCATCGACCGGGTCAGCCCGACCAGCTTCTGGACCGCCTGCGCCGGCGAGCCATCGGCCTCCAGACCGGCAGCCTCATGCGCGAGCGCCTGGCCATAGTCGCGCGCATCATCGCCCGAACGCGTCAGGATCGACGACATTTCTTCCAGGAAGCCCTGTGCCTCGGTCGCGATCCGCGACAGCTCGTCGGTCGACAGGCCGCTGTCGATCCGTGCCGAGATCGCCGCAGCCACGGCCTCGTTGAGGCCGCCTTCCTTGGCGATGGCGCGATCGATCATCGCATTGAATTCGCCATCCCGCCCAGACAGATAGCGGTGGCACATTTCGAAATTGGCCGGCGACGGTTCGAGCCCATGGTCGAACAACAATTTACCGATCATGTCGTAGAGTCGGCGCCATTCGGCGCGCTCCGCTGACTTCTCGGCTATACGTTCCTCGCGCACAACTACACCCCTGATCCTGGCACCAGGGGATAGTGCGAGATTCGATACATCCGGTTAATGCCGCACCGTAATATTACGGCGTCACGGCCTCCAGCGGCCCGTCTCCATCCAGGCCAGAAGCGGCTTCAACGGGACGATCCAGACGATGCCGGCCACGACGTAGATCAGCAGCTGGACGAGCATATGCTGCTCCCCGATCCACGAGGATGCCGTAGCGACAATCACCGCCCAGACGAGAATCAGCAGCAAGATCAGAAAGATGCCTGTGGGCTTGCGCCAGCTCGGTTCGTTCACCCTCTTTCCTCCGGCTCGATCGGCCCCCGTTCGGTGACCACTGCGCCCAGCGGCACGTCCCAGGGATCGCCGGCTATGGCGCAGCTTTGCTGCACCGACCAGCCGAACCCGATTTTTTTCACCATTGGCCGTAGGGCGAAGGCGCGATCGTAAAAACCGCCCCCCTGGCCCAGGCGCATGAGTCGCGAGTCGAATCCAACCAAAGGAGCGACGATCGCATCGGGCTCCCTCAGCGGTGCATCCGCCGATGGCTGGAGCAGTCCGCGCCATCCGCGTTCCAGCGGATCGACCGGCGACCAGAGATGGAAATGCATATCCGAGCCCGGACCCGTCACGCGCGGGAGAAGCACCGCGAACCCCGCCCGCGCCGTAGCGTCGATCGCCGCCGCGCACCCCATCTCGCTGCCGAGCGCGACGTAGAATGCAACCGCCGTGGAGCCGGCGAGCAGCGGCATCAGCGCGCTTGCAGCATCCGCTTCGAGACGGGCGCGCTTCTCGATGGACAAGGCCCCGACATAGGCGTCGCGGGCGGCGCGCAACGCCTTTCTCTGCGCGGCCTTGGCGGTGGGATGGTTCGTCATGTCACCGGACCGGCGAGGAAGGGCGGGTGGCGGGACCGCCATGGTCGTTTGCTGGAATATCCTCTGACGCCAGTAGCATCAGGTGGGGACCATATGTTCCGGACCAGGATCCGGGCAGGGACAGCCCCCTAGGAATGTGAATCGCCTCAGGGATGTTCTCTGCAGCTCGTGCCGGGCAGAACCCGCCGCCCTTCATGTAGGACGACAGCGTCCGAGTCTCAAGGTGCGACGCGCCGCCTCGGCTCAGACCGTCGGCCGCTCCAGCTGCTCGGCCAGCCGCTCGACCCGTTCGGCGATCCGTTCGATAGCTACGGCATAAGCGGGATCGGGCTCCGCATTGGCCGCAACCTCGTTCCGCGCCACCGCAGCCGCACCGCGCAGATCGTTGACCTCATCCGCGAGCAGCAGAGCCGACAACAGCAGCGTGCGCGACTCCGTCATGTCCCCCAGCGCCCCGGTGATGTCCTGCGCCTTCCCATTGACCATGTGGACCAGCGCCCGCAGATGGTCTTCCTCACCATCGCGGCAGCTCAGGCGATAGCGCCGTCCGGCGACTTCGACGTCGACGTCGGCCATCAATATTTCTCCAGCAGGCGGTCTATCCGCTCGATCGCCGACTCGGTCGTCTCGCGGAGGGTGCGGTGGCGTTCAGCCAGACGATAGAGAGCCTCACTCTCGTCATGGCCGAATCCGGACTGGGTCGAGGGGGTGGATTCTATTCCGGCTTCGACACGGGCGATCGCGCGTTCGAGCCGGCCCAGGGCAAGGATCAGGCGGCGGTCTGTCATCGATTCGATGGAATAGCAGCCTCGCGCCGCCCCGCAAGGCTTCCCCAAGGTTGACGATACCGCTTTGGCACGACAAAGGGGCCGCGCGAACAGGCGAGCCCTGTTCGACCGACGATCCCGCCCGTCCGCACAGAAGGTAGACCATGACGATTGCACCGCGGCAGCTTGCCAATGCCATCCGCGCCCTTTCGATGGATGCGGTGCAGGCCGCCAATTCGGGGCACCCCGGCATGCCGATGGGCATGGCCGACGTCGCGACCGAGCTGTTCACCCGTCACCTGAAGCATGATCCGGCGAAGCCCGACTGGGCCGATCGCGACCGCTTCGTGCTGTCGGCGGGCCATGGCTCGATGCTGATCTACTCGCTGCTGCACCTGACCGGCTATGCGCGGCCGACGATCGACGACATCCGCGATTTCCGCAAGCTGCACAGCCCATGTGCCGGCCACCCCGAGAATTTCGAGCTCGCGGGCGTCGAGGCGACCACCGGCCCGCTCGGTTCGGGACTTGCCACCGCCGTCGGCATGGCGATGGCCGAGCGGCACCTGAACGCGGTGTTCGGCGACGATCTGGTCGACCACCGCACCTGGGTCATCGCCGGCGACGGCTGCCTGATGGAAGGCATCAACCATGAAGCAATCGGCCTCGCCGGCCATCTGCAGCTCGGCAAGCTGATCGTCCTGTGGGACGACAACAAGATCACGATCGACGGCGCTGTGTCGATGAGCTCGTGCGAGGACGTGCTCGCGCGTTATGCCGCTACCGGCTGGCACACCGTCTCGTGCGACGGTCATGACGCGGCGAGCATCGCCCAGGCGTTGGAAGCGGCCAAGGCCGACCCGCGCCCGTCGATCGTCCAGTGCAGTACGGTCATCGGCTTCGGTGCGCCCAACAAGCAGGGCACCTCGGCGACCCACGGGTCGGCGCTCGGTGCCGACGAGGTCGCCGCGACCCGCGCCCATCTCGGCTGGACCGCCGAGCCGTTCGTCGTTCCCGACGATATCAAGGCCGCCTGGCTCGAAGCAGGGCAGCGCAGCGTCGGCGAACATCAGGCCTGGCAGGCGCGCCTCGCCGCCTCCGCGCAGAAGGACGAGTTCGAGCGCCGCATGGCGGGCAAGCTGCCGGCCGGCTTCTCGCTCGACGCCTATCTCCAGGATCTCGCCGCCAACCCGCAGAAGGTCGCGACCCGCAAGGCATCGGAAATGGTGCTCGGCCCGATCAACGAGCAGCTGCCCGAGACGATCGGCGGTTCGGCCGACCTGACCGGATCGAACAACACCAAGACCAAGGCGCAGGCGCCGTTCACCGCCGACAATTATGCCGGCCGCTATGTCTATTATGGCATCCGCGAGTTCGGCATGGCCTGCGCGATGAACGGCATGGCGCTCCATGGCGGCGTGATCCCTTATGGCGGCACCTTCCTGGTCTTCTCCGACTATTGCCGCGCGGCGATCCGCCTCTCGGCGCTCCAGCAGCTGCGCGTCGTCTATGTCATGACGCATGACTCGATCGGCCTCGGCGAGGACGGCCCGACCCATCAGCCGGTCGAGCATATGATGAGCCTGCGCGTGATGCCGAACCTCGACACCTATCGTCCGTGCGACGTCGTCGAGACGGCGGAATGCTGGGCGCTGGCGCTGGAGAAGGCCGACGGCCCGTCGCTTCTCGCCCTGTCGCGCGAAGGCCTGCCGCAGCTGCGCACCGACGTGTCGGAAAATCTGTCCGCCAAGGGCGCCTACCGGTTGAAGACCGCCGATGCGGCGCGCAAGGTGGTCCTGATAGCCAGCGGGTCCGAGGTCGAGATCGCCCTTGCCACCGCGCAGAAGCTTGAAGATGCCGGCTTCGGCGCCGACGTCGTCTCGATGCCGAGCTGGGAACGCTTCGACGCGCAGCCCGAGGCCTATCGCGACGAGATCCTGCCCGAGGGCGTGCTGCTCGCCTCGATCGAAGCCGGCACGACCATCGGCTGGGAACGCTATGTCGGCCGCAAGGGCCTGCGCTTCGGCCTCGACGGCTTCGGCGCCTCGGCCCCGGTCAAGGCGCTCTACGATCATTTCGGCCTGACCGCCGACAAGATCGCTCCCCAGATCATCGGGGCGCTCAGCAACTAAACAAACCGCAGGAGATTTCGGCACATGGCAGTCAAGGTTGCAATCAACGGCTTCGGTCGCATCGGTCGGAATGTGGCGCGCGCCATCCTCGAGCGCACCGATCACGACCTTGAGCTGGTCTCGATCAACGATCTGGCCGACGCCAAGGCCAATGCCCTGCTGTTCAAGCGCGACTCGGTCCATGGCAAGTTCAGCGGCACCGTCGAGGTCGACGGCAACGACCTGATCATCAACGGCAAGCGCATCCATGTCACCGCCGAACGCGATCCGGCCAAGCTGCCGCACGCCGCCCAGGGTGTCGACATCGCGCTCGAGTGCACCGGCTTCTTCACCAACCGCAAGGGCGGACAGGCGCATATCGATGCCGGCGCCAAGCGCGTGCTGATTTCGGCGCCTGGCAAGGAAGTCGACCTGACCGTCGTGTTCGGCGTCAACCATGAGCAGCTGACCGCCGACCACATCATCGTGTCGAACGCGTCGTGCACCACCAACTGCCTCGCGCCCTTCGCCAAGGTCCTGCACGAGGCGATCGGCATAGAGCGCGGCCTGATGACCACGATCCACGCCTATACCAACGACCAGAAGATTCTCGACCAGATCCATGAGGATCCGCGCCGCGCCCGTGCCGCCGCGATGTCGATGATCCCGACCACCACCGGTGCTGCCCGTGCGGTCGCCGAGGTGCTGCCTGCACTGAAGGGCAAGCTCGACGGCTCGGCGATCCGCGTGCCGACCCCGAACGTCTCGGTCGTCGACCTGACCTTCACCCCGTCGCGCGAAACGACGAAGGAAGAAGTCAACGCCCTGCTCAAGGCAGCGGCCGAAGGCCCGCTCAAGGGTGTGCTCGGCTATACCGACGAGCCGCTCGTTTCGATCGACCTCAATCACGACGCCCATTCGTCGACGATCGACAGCCTCGAGACCTCGGTCATCGAAGGCAAGCTCGTCCGCGTGCTCAGCTGGTACGACAATGAGTGGGGCTTCTCGAACCGCATGGTCGACACGGCCGGCGCGATCGGCAAGCTGCTCTGAGTTGAGCCGAGGGCCTGCCTTCCGCGCGGCGCCCGCCGCCATCGGCCGCCTTGCCGCGGCCGTGGCGGTCGGACCCGCTGCGTGGACGGAACAGGCCTTCTGACATGGCAGGCCGGCTGATCGGGATCGCACGGAAGAGCCGCGCCCATGGGCCGCTCGAAACCGTCGATGCCGTCGAGATCGGCCTGGCCACCGGCGTGCACGGCGATCATCGTGGCGCCATCCGGCCCGGCAAGTCCAACCGGCGGCAGGTCACGATCCTGCGTGCCGAAGACTGGGCGGCAGCGATTGCCGAACTCGGCATCCCCGTGTCCTGGGAACAGCGCCGCGCCAATCTGCTGGTCGAAGGCATAGACCTGCCGCAGGCGGCCGGCGCCATGCTGCGTATCGGGACGGCGCTGTTCGAAATCACGGGCGAATGCGACCCGTGTCGGCGGATGGACGCGGTCGCCGACGGGCTGCAGAGCGCGCTACGACCCGAGTGGAGGGGCGGACGCATCGCCCGGGTGATCGAGGGCGGACATATCGCCCTCGGCGACACTGTTGAAATCGAGGGATAAGATGGCTTTCAGGACACTCGACGACATCGGCGACGTGCGCGGCAAGCGCGTGCTGGTCCGCGAAGATCTCAATGTGCCGATGGACGGCGCCACGGTCACCGACGACACGCGGCTGCGCGCCGCCGCGCCGACGGTCGCCGAACTGTCCGACAAGGGCGCGATCGTGCTGGTCCTCGCCCATTTCGGCCGGCCCAAGGGCGAACGCAATCCGGACATGAGCCTGGCCCTCGTCACCGGCGCCTTCCGCTCGGTTCTGGGCCGCGAAGTCCGCTTCATCGGCGATTGCTGTGGCGAAGAGGCAGAAGCTGCGGTCGCGCAGTTGCAGCCGGGCGACATCGCACTGCTCGAGAACACCCGCTTCCACAAGGGCGAGGAAAAGAACGACTCCGCACTCGCCGAAGCGATGGCGAAGCTGGGCGATCTCTACGTCAACGACGCTTTCTCCGCCGCGCACCGCGCCCATGTCTCGACCGAAGGCCTCGCGCGGCTGCTCCCGGCTTTCGCCGGCCGTTCGATGCAGGCCGAGCTGGAAGCCCTGGAAAAGGCGCTCGGAAAGCCCGAGCATCCGGTGGCCGCCGTCGTCGGCGGCGCCAAGGTGTCGACCAAGCTCGACGTCCTCAAGCATCTGGTCAGCCGGGTCGATCATCTGATCATCGGCGGCGGCATGGCCAACACCTTCCTCGCCGCGCGCGGCATCGATGTCGGCAAGTCGCTGTGCGAGCATGACCTGAAAGACACCGTGCTCGAAATTCTCGACGCCGCCGAGAAGGCCGAATGCATCGTCCACCTTCCCTATGACGTCGTCGTGGCGAAGGAATTCCGCGCCAATCCGCCGGTGCGGACCGTGAACGTCCACGAAGTCGCCGCCGACGAGATGATCCTCGACGTCGGACCAGCGGCGGTCGAAGCGCTCGGCGATGCGCTGAAGACCTGCCGGACCCTCGTGTGGAACGGGCCGATGGGCGCGTTCGAAATCGCGCCTTTCGATACTGCCACGGTCGCGCTCGCCCGCACGGCGGCGGCGCTGACCAAGGGCGGCTCGCTGGTGTCGGTCGCTGGCGGCGGCGATACGGTGGCGGCGCTCAACCATGCCGGCGTCGCGGCCGACTTCAGCTTCGTTTCGACCGCCGGCGGCGCTTTCCTCGAATGGATGGAAGGCCGGGAACTTCCGGGGGTGAAGGCGCTCGAAGCCTGAGACCCGTATATCCGGGGGACGCCGCAACGGTGCCCCCAAATATAGACAGACAGGAGATAATCACCCATGTTCGATCAGGAGACGGCGAAGACGATCGCCGACGGCAAAGGCTTCATCGCGGCGCTCGACCAGAGCGGCGGTTCGACGCCCAAGGCCCTCAAGGGCTATGGCGTCGAGGAAGGCGCCTGGTCGACCGAAGAGGAGATGTTCGGCCTCATCCACGCGATGCGCACCCGCATCATCACCTCCCCCGTCTTCACCGGCGAGAAGGTGATCGGCGCAATCCTGTTCGAGCGGACGATGGACGGCCAGGCCGACGGCAAGCCCGTTCCGCAGGTGCTCAACGCGCGCGGCGTCGTCCCCTTCATCAAGATCGACAAGGGCCTTGAGGACGAAGCCAATGGCGTCCAGCTGATGAAGCCGATGCCGGGCCTCGATGCGCTGCTGGCGCGGGCCAAGGGCCTCGGCGTCTTCGGCACCAAGGAGCGGTCGGTGATCAACCTCGCCAACCGCGAGGGCATCGCCGCGATCGTCAGGCAGCAGTTCGAAGTCGGCCAGCAGGTGCTCGCCGGCGGGCTGATGCCGATCATCGAGCCCGAGGTGAACATCAAGAGCCCGGAGCGCGCCGAAGCCGACCAGATCCTGCTCGAGGAGCTGACCAAGGCGCTCGACGCGATGACCGGCGATGACAAGGTGATGCTCAAGCTGTCGCTGCCGGCGAAGGCGGGCCTGTTCGACGCTCTGGTCGATCATCCGCGCGTGCTGCGCGTCGTCGCGCTGTCGGGTGGCTATAGCCGCCCCGACGCCTGCACCGAACTGGCGAAGAACCGCGGCGTGATCGCGAGCTTCAGCCGTGCGCTGCTCGAAGATCTCCGCGCACAGATGAGCGACGAGGAATTCGACGCATCGCTCGGTGCCGCGATCGACGAGATCTACACGGCGTCGACCAGCAAGACCGCCTGAATTCAGAGTCTGGGGGGTGGTAGCCATCGCCCCCCTCCTCTTTCCGTCATTCCCGTGAAGGCGGGAATCCACCGGCGAACGCACTCCGGATCGCCAGAGGGTCGGTCAACCGACCCGGTGGATTCCCGCCTTCGCGGGAATGACGTTTGTGGCTAAGTGATAGGCATGACCACGAACGACATCGATGATTTCGACGAGGACGAGCTCCGGCTCGATCCTGCATTTGCAGACCGGTTCGACCGCGACGACAGCCGGCCGCCGTGCAAGATCTACCTGATCTCGCCGCCGTCGATCGACGATGGTTTCGCGGAGACGCTGGCGGCTGCGCTCGATGCCGCACCGGTCGTGGCCGCCTTCCAGCTGCGCCTCAAGGGCATCGACGACCATCGCATCGCAGATCTCGCCCGTCCGCTGCAGGCGGTCTGCGCCTCGCGCGATGTCGCCTTCATCATCAATGATTCGATCGGCCTTGCGAAGCGCCTCGAAGCCGATGGCGTCCACCTCGGCCAGGCCGACGGCGATCCGCGCGACGCGCGCGCGCAACTCGGACCGCAGGCCCAGATCGGCGTCACATGCCACGACAGCCGCCATCTCGCGATGGAAGCGGGCGAAGCCGGGGCCGACTATGTCGCCTTCGGTGCCTTCTATCCCACCACGACCAAAGAGACTGAGCATCGGCCCGAGCCGTCCATCCTCGGCTGGTGGTCGACCGTGTTCGAGCTGCCCTGTGTCGCGATCGGCGGGATCACGGCCGAAAATGCCGCACCGCTGATCGCGGCAGGCGCAGATTTTCTCGCAGTATCGGGCGCGGTCTGGAACGATCCGGATGGGCCAGCGGCAGCCGTGAAAAAGTTCGCGGCGCTGGAGGGTATCGGCTAAATCTCCCGGCGACCGGCCTCCTCAAGCGCCTAGGCCCGCTGCTCCACGACCCGCTCGATCAACGGCAAGTCTGCCCGCCACGTCGATCGATGGGCGTCCGGTCCTCCCGTCTCCATCGGGTTGATGATCGCGGAGTAGCGTAGCCGCTTGACCTGACCGAGCTTCAGAAAGGCCATGTGCAGATAATTCTCCTGGTGCAGCTCGATCACCCTGGGGCCGGCAGCGCCCGGCGTAAAAAGAATGTTGGTCATCGCCGCGCCATGCTGGGTCACGATGGTATCGGCGTCGCGGAACAGTGCCATCTGGTCGGCGAAGCTCAATTCGGAAGCCAGTAGCGTTACGAAACCGAGCGCTTCCAGCCGGTCGCGCAGCTCCTCTTCATTGACCATCTTGCGCTTCCACGCATCGAACCGCGCTATGTAGACGCGCTGACCGGCAAAAGGTGATGGCGAGGGCGGCGGCATCAGCCGGTCGAACGCGGCCACGAGGGTCGGATGAGGACAGAAGGCGAAATCGCCCCCGGTCAGGTTGCTGTGGATGCCGAGCGCCGGCAGCGCGACTTCGCCCGGTGCCAGCTCGACGACACGGTCGGGCGAGATCGATGCCGCGACTATGCTCTCACGCCGTAGCGGCGTCAGGGACGGAACGAGCATGTGGCACCCCGGCGCCACGCCAAGATGCTCGGCGATCAGGATCGGCGCAAGACATTGGACCAGCCAATGATAATGGTTCCTGGTCACGGCATTGCCCGCAACCAGCACCGTCCCCTCGATCGGAAGGAAAGAACCGGCCGCCGCCAACGCCTCGCGCCAGCGCCCATCGTTCAGATAGGTCGAGCTGGAAACCAGCCCATCCCGCTCGGCCAGGGTCAGGAAGCTGCCGCCGATCGTCATCAGCGGCTGCGGCTCGCTGAAACGGATTTCGGGCGCGGTGAATTTGGACTGGGGACGATAGGTCCAAATGTCGAGCTGCGCTGACGGCGTCACCGCATCCGACACAAAGATCTCCGGCTCCCAGCGCGGCACCACGACCGGCGCCAGTGCCGCAGCAGCCCCTGTCACACCCTCGGCGGTTCCCCCGGTCACCCCTCTATCAACCCAGCTTGCCGAACTCCTTCTCAAAGCCGGCAATGTCATTTTGTTCGAGATAGCGGGCCTGGTCGATCCAGCGGTCGCGGAAGATGCGGCCCTTGAACGCGCCGAGGCGGGCATCGACTTCGGCCGCCTGCGCCGGATCGAGCGCGGCGAGTTGATCGAAACGATGGATGCCGATGCCGTTGAGCACCGTCTTGGCCTTCGGACCCAGGCCCTTGATGCGCGTCAGCTCGTCGGCGGGCAGGTCGGGATGGGCATCGACGCCCAATATGGGTGTCGCGACGTCGAGGATCGCAGCGGCGGCGCTGTCGACCACGCCATGGCCTTCTTCCACCTTCACCTCGTCAGGCGTCGGCGCAGCTGCGGGCGACGGGGTGGCGATCACCGCGGCCGCGAGTGCCGGCTCGGCCGACCGGGTCGAGACAGGCGCGGGCGCATCGCTCAGCGACACGCGCTGCTTGGGTTTGCGCAGCAACAGGAAGAGCCCCGCGATCGCAATGATGGCGACCAGCGTGGCGATGATCAGCGTAGCGTTCGACATACCCCCGAAATCCCTCGTTGACTTGACCTTTTGCGAACGCCCGTGAGCGTCAACCGTTCCGCTGCCGTGCCAGTTCGCGCCACCCAATGTCGCGCCGGCAGAAGCCGCTCGCGAAATCGAGCGCATCGACCGCGGCATAAGCGGTGTCGCGCGCTTCGCCGATATCCCGGCCCAGCGCGGTGACGTTCAGCACACGTCCGCCATTGGCGACCAGTTCGCCGTCCTTGATCGCGGTGCCGGCATGGAAGATCTTGGTGCCCTTCGCCTCGGCCGCCTCGACATTGCGGATCGGCCCGCCCTTCGCCGGCGTGCCGGGATAGCCTTTGGCGGCCATAACCACCGTCAGCGCACTGTTCGGCGACAGGCTGGGACGCGCGATTTCGTGCAGGCGGCCCTCGGCGACCGCGAGCATCAGCGTCACGAGATCATCCTCAAGGCGCAGCATCAGCACCTGACATTCCGGGTCGCCGAAGCGGGCATTATATTCGATCAGCTTGGGGCCTTCGGCGGTCAGCATCAGCCCGGCATAGAGCACGCCCGAATAGGGAATGCCGGCCGCCGCCATTGCGCGGACCGTCGGCTCGACGATCTCGCGCATGGTCCGCGCTTCCAGCTCGGGGGTCAGCACCGGCGCCGGGCTATAGGCGCCCATGCCGCCAGTGTTCGGCCCGGTGTCGCCGTCGCCGACGCGCTTATGGTCCTGCGCCGAGCCGAAGGGGACGACGGTGGTCCCATCGGTCAGCGCGAAGAAGCTCGCTTCCTCGCCGGTCAGAAACTCCTCGACCACCACCTCGGCACCGGCGCTGCCGAAGCTGCCGCCGAACATGTCGTCGATCGCATTCCCGGCCTCGGCACGGCTCTCGGCGATGACCACGCCCTTGCCGGCCGCCAGCCCATCGGCCTTGATCACGACCGGAATGCCGAAGCTGTCGAGCGCCGCCTTGGCCGAGGACGCATCGGAGAAGCGACCATAGGCCGCCGTCGGAATATTCTCGCGGCGGCAGAGGTCCTTGGTGAAGCCCTTGGAGCCCTCGAGCTGCGCCGCCTCGCGGTTGGGGCCGAAGGTCAGGATGCCATTCGCGCGCAGAAGATCGCCCAGGCCGGCGACCAGCGGCGCCTCGGGCCCGATCACCACCAGGCCGACATTCTCCTCCCGCGCGAAGGCCAGCACGGACTCCGGGTGCGTCGGATCGAGATCGACGCATTCGGCAAGTTGGGCTATGCCGGGATTGCCCGGCGCGGCGAACAATTTGGTGAGCCGGTCCGATTGCGCGAGCTTCCAGGCCAGCGCATGTTCGCGGCCCCCCGATCCCAACAGCAGGACGATCATGAACGAGTTTCTCCCAGGCGTGCCCCCAAGCGACAGGCCCCGCCTGTTAGCCGAGGAGCAGCCGGGCGACAACGCACCCGCGCTGTCGGTGTCGGAATTATCCGGCGCGCTGAAGCGGACGGTCGAGGATGCCTTCGGCTTCGTGCGGGTGCGAGGCGAAATCTCCGGCTTCAAGCGGCATAGTTCTGGCCATTGCTATCTGAGCCTGAAGGACGAGCGCGCCTGCATCGATGGGGTGGTCTGGAAGGGGCAGGCCGCCACGCTGCGCTTCCGCCCCGAGGACGGGATCGAGGTGATCGCGACCGGCAAGCTCACCACCTTCCCCGGCCGGTCCAAATATCAGATCGTGATCGACCGCATGGAACTGGCGGGCCAGGGCGCGCTGATGGCGCTGCTCGACCAGCGCCGGCGGCAACTTGCGGCGGAAGGCCTGTTCGACGAGGAGCGCAAGCGGCCCCTGCCCTTCATGCCGCGCGTGATCGGCGTGGTGACGTCGCCGACCGGAGCCGTCATTCGCGACATTCTTCACCGCCTCGCCGACCGCTGCCCGAGCCATGTGATCCTGTGGCCGGTCGCGGTGCAAGGCGATGCGGCAGCACCCCAGATCGCGCGGGCCGTGCGCGGTTTCGGCGCGCTTGCGCCCGATGGCCCGGTGCCCCGCCCCGACCTGCTGATTGTCGGCCGTGGCGGCGGCTCGATCGAGGATCTCTGGGCGTTCAACGAGGAGGAGGTCGTCCGCGCGATCGCCGAATCGCCGATCCCCGTCATCTCGGCGGTCGGACATGAAACCGATACGACCCTTGCCGACTTCGCCGCTGATCGCCGCGCGCCGACCCCGACCGCGGCGGCCGAAATGGCGGTGCCGGTGCGCGCCGATCTTGCCCATCATGTGCGCGAACTCGGCGCGCGCGCCGAGCGGTTGGCGCGGCGCTATCGCGAGCGGGCCGACGAACGGTTCGAGGCCGTGGTCGACCGCTTTCCTTCGCTCGACGGGCTGTTCGCCGGGCAGCAGCAACGCCTCGACGATGTCGCCGATCGTCTGCCCCGCGCGCTCGGCCAGCGTCTCGCCCACGCGCGCAGCGACCTCGCCCATGCCGCCGGGGCATTGCGTCCTTCGCTGCTCGACCGCAAATATGAGCGCGCGACCGAGCGGCTCGCTTCGGTCCGCCTCACTGACCGACCGATCCGCGCCAAGATCGATCAGAATCGCGCGGCACTCGACCAGCTGTGGCGCCTCGCCGAACAGCTGCACCCCGACCGGCCGCTGCAGCGCGGCTATGTCCGGGTCGAGCGCCGGGGCGGCGGCGTGCTGACCTCGACAGCGGCAGCCCGTGAGGCAGGCTTGCTGACGCTGCATTTCGCCGACGGCTCGGTCGAGGCGCGCGTCGACGGTGAGGAGGATCGCCCGCCGCCTAGGCCGCCAGCCCGCGCCCGGACGGTGGCGGAAGACGCTCCGCGCCAGCAAAAGCTCTTTTAGTCCCGGCCCATCGCGGCCATATGACCTCCCGGAGGATTGACCCATGCTGATGAATGCGGGCCGCGAGGCCCGGCTCCATTATCTCGCCAACGGCTTCCGCGTTCTCACCGGCGGCGACCATGTCGTCTGTGCCGTGTCGGGCGTCGCGATCCCGCTCGACGAGTTGCGCTACTGGAGCGTGGCGCGCCAGCAGCCTTATGCCAGCGCGGTCGAGGCGACCCAGGCGGAGCTGCAGGCTTGAACCCAGCGCGGCTCGCGCTCGCCGCCCTGCCGTCGCTCCTGTTCGTTGCGGGCTGCGCGCCGTCGCTCGTCCCGCCATCGGCACCGGTGCCTTCCGCCGTGCCCGTCCCCCCGGCCCGCATCGTCGACAATGCCGATTTCGGATTGTCGGGCCGCATCGAGCAAGGCAGTCTGGCGTTCGGTCAACTCCCGCCGGGCACCGCGACGTTGAGCCTCGATGGCAAAGCTGTCGCTGTTGCCGCCGACGGACGCTTCCTGATCGGCTTCGATCGCGATGGCAAAGCCGAAGCCGCGCTCGAAGCCGTGATGGCCGATGGCACCATCTGGCGGCGGCGCCTCGCCGTTGCGCCGCATGGCTGGCAGATCGAGTCCCTGCCGACCCTGCCCAAGGGCACGACGCCGACCCCCGAATTCCTCGCCCGCCGCAAGGTCGAGCTGGAGCAGATCGCCGCCGCGCGCGCGCAGACCCATGATATCGGCGGTTGGCGACAACGCTTCATCTGGCCGGTGACGGGCCGGATCAGCGGACTGTTCGGATCGCAGCGCATCTATGCCGGCGAACCGGGCAGTTTCCATTCCGGGGTCGACGTCGCCCGGCCGACCGGTACGCCGATCGTGGCGCCCGCCGATGGGGTGGTGGTGCTCGCGGCGGCAGCACCCTTCTCGCTCGAAGGCAATCTGCTGATGATCGACCATGGCATGGGGCTGAACTCCGCTTTCCTGCATCTGTCGCGCATCGACGTCGCGGTCGGACAGACTGTCCGCCAAGGCCAGCTGCTCGGCGCGATCGGGATGACCGGACGGGCCACGGGCCCGCACCTGCACTGGTCGCTCAAATGGCGCGATGCCCGGGTCGATCCCGCGCCGGTGGCCGGCCCGATGCCCTGAAGGCGGTGGCCGGCTTGCGATAGGCGCGCGCCTATTCGACGCGGCGGAAACGGACACCCCGACTGATGCCGACCGAGCCGAGATAGCTGCCCAGCGAGGCCTTGCGTATCTTGACCTTGTCCCCTGTCTGCGGGGGCGCTTTGAGGACGCCCATGGTGTTCCATGTGCCTGCGTCATTCGCGAGGTTGAGCGTCCAGTCTCCCGCCCTGGTCATGCGGGCGCCAACGACGGTGCTTTCGATTTCCTGCACCTCATCGGCCGCATCTTCCTTCTCGTTCCCACTGCTGAACAGCGACAGCTTGGGCAAGGTGAAGCCGAACAGCGATTTCTTGGTCTCGCGGATCTCCTTGCGGTCGACGACGACCAGATCCTTCTTCTTCTCGGCCTCCTCCATCGCGCCGACCGACCGGTCATAGCAGGCGAGCCGCTGGACGTTGTCGGCAATCCCGCGACAGTCGATCAGATTGCGGAAAAGTTCGGGGCGATCACGGATCTTCTCCGCTGCGGGCACGGCGGTCGCGACAGCCAGCGCAGATAGCCCGAGAAGCGCCGAAAAATGCCCCTTTTTCATCCTAATCCTCCTGCCTTTGAAACAATATAACCATGTTGCACCAGATCGACGCAATGCCGTTTCGCCACTGTTGCATAAATACGACAACAGCGGCCCAACATGCCTCTCCGGATTAACCTCCGCTTTACAGCTTGATCAGATTTCTTGCACATCAGCGAGATACCCGAACGAGCTGTGTATGGTGTGCCAGCGCCTGCGCTTTTTCGTGAGGGTTGAGCTCGGGCCGACGATTCGGCCCGCTCACTCCAGAAAAGGGACTGGAAAGTGACCACTAATATCAACAAGGTCAGCCGTTTCGGGCTGAGCTGCAGCGCAGCTTCGTTTGCACTGAGCATCGCGCTCGCTGCGCCGGCATTCGCCCAGGCGACCCCGGAAGCGGCTGCCGAGGCTGAGGATTCGTCCGTCATCGTCGTGACGGGCAGCCGTATCGCAAACCCCAATCTGACGGCTGCGTCGCCGGTGACGGCGGTGGATGCCACCGAAATCAGGCTCAGCGGTACCACCCGTACCGAAGACCTTCTGAATTCGCTGCCGCAGGTTGTCGCGAGCCAGACCAACACGCTCGCCAATGGCGCGACGGGTACCGCTACGGTCGACCTTCGCGGCCTCGGCTCGTCGCGCACCCTCGTGCTGATCAACGGCCGCCGCCTGATGACGGGCGACCCGAATTCGACCAGCTCGGCCGCCGACTTGAACTTCATTCCCGCGGCGCTCGTGAAGCGCGTCGACGTCCTCACGGGCGGCGCCTCCGCCACCTACGGTGCCGACGCCGTCGCCGGTGTCGTCAACTTCGTGATGGACACCGACTTCGAAGGTTTCCGGATCGACACCAATTACGGCGTCAACCAGCACAAGAACCGCAACAAGGTCACCCCGCCGCTGCTGAACGCCCGCCAGAACGCAGGCTTCGCCGGCTTCGACTATCCGAAGGGCAATGTCGTCGACGGCGGCAACTTCGATGCGACGATCTCGTTCGGTCTGAACTTCGACGAAGGCCGTGGCCGCGCAACCGCCTATTTCGGCTATCGCAAGACCCGTCCTATCCTGCAGTCGCGTCGTGACTACAGCGCCTGCACCATCCAGGAAAACGACAGCCTCGCGGGCGGCTTCACCCCGTCTGCACCGCTCCAGTGCGGTGGCTCGCTGACCAACCGTCCCGGTACGGCGATCTTCTACACCAACGACACCTCGTCCTCGACAGTGGGCACCTTCGGCCCGGGCGTGCTGAACCAGGGCGTGGTCGATCGGTTCAACTTCGCTCCGACCAACCATTTCCAGCGCCCCGACGAGCGTTACACCGCCGGCGTGTTCGCGGATTATGAGATCAGCGAAGCCATCCATCCGTACATGGAATTCATGTTCATGGATGACCGCACCGTTGCGCAGATCGCGCCGTCGGGTAACTTCGGCAACACGCTCACGATCAACTGCGACAACCCGCTGCTGTCGGCCAACCAGCGTGGCCAGCTCTGCGCGCCGAACAATCTGATCGTCGGCCAGATCGGCAGCTTCCCGCTCGCAACCGGCCTGTATCAGGGCATTTTCGGCACGGCAGCGCCCGGCCCGATCGCTTACACCGATCCCATTACCGGCGCGACCTACAACAGGGGCTTCATGCAGCTGCTGCGCCGCAACGTCGAAGGCGGTCCCCGCATCAACGACTTGCAGCACACGGCGTTCCGCACGGTGCTCGGTACGCGTGGCGATCTCAGCCCGGCATGGTCGTACGATGCCTATTATCAGTATGGCCGTACCAACTATTCGCAGGTCTACAGCAACGAGTTCTCGATCCGTCGTCTGGGCAATGCACTCGACGCCGTTGCCGGCCCCAACGGCACCGTCGTCTGCCGCTCGGTCCTGACGGGTGCCGATCCGAACTGCGTTCCTTACGACATCTTCAGCGGCAATGTTTCGCAGGCAGCCGTCAACTATCTGAGCAGCACGGGCTTCCTCAAGGGCTACACCTCGCAGCAGGTCCTCAGCGGCCAGCTGACGGGTCTGCTCGGCGAATATGGCCTCAAGACGCCTTGGGCGAACGACGGCGTGAACATCGCCATCGGCGCCGAGTATCGCAAGGACGCCCTGGATCTGCAGTCGGACAACGCGTTCTCGACCGGCGATCTGTCCGGCCAGGGCGCGGCTACGCCGCCGGTCTCGGGCTCGTACAACGTCCGCGAACTGTTCGGCGAGGTCAACATTCCGGTGATCCAGGACAGCTTCATCTACGAGCTGAGCTTCAACGGCGCCTATCGCTATTCGAAGTACAAGACCTCGAACGGCCGCAGCTTCAAGACCGACACCTACAAGCTCGAGGCAGCTTTCGCTCCGGTCCGGGACATCAAAATCCGCGGTACCTTCGCAAAGGCGGCGCGCGTTCCGAACATCCAGGAGCTGTTTGCCCCGCAGATCGTCGGACTCGATGCAACCAGCGATCTGTGCGCCGGCCGTGCGATCACGGCGGCCGACGTCGGCTGTCTTGCCCAGGGCCTTCGCATCGGTCAGACGGTCACGGCCAATCCTGCTCAGCAGTATAACGGCCTGATCGGCGGCAACCCGAACCTGAACCCGGAAAAGTCGACCACCAAGACCGTTGGTGTGCTGTTCCAGCCCACCTTCCTGCCGGGCTTCTCGCTCAGCGTCGACTATTTCGACATCAAGGTGAAGGACTTCATCCAGGGCTTCGGTTCGGATGCGATCCAGGCATCGTGCGTGAACGACCAGAACCTGGAAGCTTGCGCACTGGTCAATCGTAACCCGGCAGGCTCTCTGTGGCTGACCCCGGATGGTTTTGTCCGCAACATTCCCACGAACGTCGGCGGCATCCAGACCAAGGGTTACGAAGTCAACGGCAGCTATGCCCGCAACATCGGCCCCGGTCGCCTGTCGTTCAACATCGCCGGTACGCTGCTCGACAGCTATGTCGTCGATAACGGCCTGACCGAACTGTACGATTGTAGGGGCTATTTCGGCCAGACCTGCGGAAACCCGCTGCCGAAGTGGCGCCATCGTGCGCGTGCGACCTATCAGATGGAGAATGGTATCGGCCTGTCGCTGGCATGGCGTTACCTCTCGTCGGTCAAGATCGAGTTCCAGAGCCCGAGCGCGTCGCTCGCTGGTCCGTTCTATGACTTCGACGCCAAGATCAAGGCGCAGAGCTACTTCGATCTGGCCCTCACGGTGGATCTGGACGACCGCATGACCTGGCGCGTTGGTGCCAACAACATCATGGACCGTCAGCCTCCGCTGGTTGGTTCGGGAAGCGGCAACTTCGGAGCCAGCGGCTGCGCGGCGACGACCTGTAACGGCAACACCTATCCGGGCACCTACGATGCGCTCGGCCGTTACATCTACACCGGCATCACGCTGAACTTCTAACTCTGGCCATCAACGGCTGATCTGGACGGCGGTTTCTCCCGAAACCGCCGTCCTTTTCTTTGGGGGAGATGGGAGATACGCTGGCCGGACCTCTCCTTGCTCGCCCCGCAGCAATCCATCCGGTGAGAAATATCACGCATGTCCGACACCACCGCATCACCTGTGCTGAACCAGATCGTCGGCCTGGCCCGCGCCAATCGGCTCGATGAAGCTGCTGCAGTTGCTGCCGAAGCGTGGAAGGTTCGGCCCGATCCCGTCCTGGCTGCCTTGGCCGGTGCGGTCGAGCATCACCGGGGCCGCTTTGACTCGGCCGTCGACTATCTGCGCGTGGCGCTTCGCGCCAAGCCCGGCGACTCCGTGGTACGCGCCAATCTCGCAGAATCTCTGTTTCGAATTGGACGGGCGGAAGAGGTTCTGACGCTCTGCGACACTGCCAATATGGTCGCCGACGGCAGCCTCCGGCTCGCAAGGCTTGCCGGCTATCTTCACCAGGAAGCGGGCGCATTCGAAGAGGCCGTCGCCTGCTATCGCCTGATTGTCGAGCGCGTCGCGGACGACTGGGGCGCATGGAATAATCTGGGCAACGCCCTCAATGCCCTGGGGCGCCGCGACGAAGCGCTCGATGCGCTCCGCACGGCGCGCGACCTCGCCCCCGACTCCGCGCCGATCCTGCTCAACCTGGGCAACACGCTGATCGAGGCCCGCCTCGGTGACGAAGCCGAAGCCGTCTTCAAAAGTGCGGTCGACCAATATCCTGACGATGTCCGGCCCGTCCTCGCGCTCTATAATCTCTACCGTGAGGCAGGGCTGGAGGAGCAGGCTTATGTCAGGCTCTCGGAAGCTGCCAAACTGGCGCCCCATGACGCCAAGATCCTCACCGATCATGCCCAGGAAGCCGCACGCCACAATCAATATGAGATCGCCGAGGAGGGGTATGAGGCGGCCCTCAGCGTAGCGCCGGACTTCGGCCCCGCATTTGTCGGGCTCGCCTCGCTCTACGAACGGGTAAATCGGGAGAAGGAGCTGGACTCGCTCCATGATCGCGCGCTGGCCGGAAAGGCCGACGAGCAAAGCCTTTCCTTTATCGAGGCATTACGCTTCAAACGCGCGGGCCAGTTCGAGGAGGCGCGCCTCGCCCTTGAAAAGGCCGGCGAGGCGATCGTTTCCGGACGCCTTCTCCATCTGCGCGGCACCGTACTCGACCGCCTTGGCAGATATGACGAGGCCTTCGCGACCTTCAGCGAGATGAACCGGCACTGGCAGGCGGATCCCACCCGGCCTCGCGAGCGCGCCCGAGAGTATCGCGAATCCATTTATCAGGCAGAAGAGCTGCTCTCTCGCGAGTGGATCGACGGCTGGAGCGAGGGACCGTCGCCGGACCAGCGACGGAGCCCTGTGTTCCTCGTAGGATTTCCGCGTTCCGGTACGACGCTGCTGGACACGATGCTGATGAGCGATCCCTCGGTGCTCGTGCTCGAGGAGCAGCCTTTCCTCGTCGAGGCCGAGCAGTCTCTGGGCGGCATAGCGGCGCTTCCTGCGGCCGAAGCCCAGTCTATCGAGGCCGCACGCGACGCCTATTTCGCTCGGATCGAGGCCATGTCGGGGCCGATCGGCCAGCGGCTGGTGATCGATAAGCACCCGATGCACCTCAACAAGGTCGCCGTTGCGCGCCGGCTCTTTCCGGATGCGCGCTTCATTCTGGCATTGCGCCACCCGGCCGACGTGCTGCTGAGCTGCTACATCACCAATTTCCGCATCAACAACGCGATGGCCAATTTTCTCGACCTTGAGGACGCTGCGGCTTTGTATGAGCTGACGTTCCGGCATTGGGAAAAGGCCCGCGCCTTGCTGGACATCCCTGTCCACGAGGTGGTTTACGAGAGGCTGGTGATCGATTCCGCCAGAGAGCTGAAGCCCCTGTTCGACTGGCTTGACCTGGCCTGGCCAGATCAGGGCGTCGACCATCAGGATGCCGCGCGGCGGCGGGGTGCTGTGCGCACTGCCAGCTATGCCCAGGTTGTCGAACCGATTTACTCGCGGTCGTCCGGCCGCTGGGCCCGCTACACGCCCTACCTAAGCCCCGCGCTGAAGGCGCTTTCGCCATGGATCGACCAGTTCGGTTATTCGCTGGACGACGCGCGCATCCCCGGCTGGCCTGTCGCAGACGCATGACGGCGGAGCCTGATCCCGTCCGGCTTGCCGAAGCAGACGAGTTGGTGCGGCGGGGCGAGATCGCCCGCGCAGCCGCGTTGCTTGAGGAGATATTGGCCGGCGGCGACGCGCCTTCGTCGATATGGCTGCGCCTCGCCGGGCTTCGGCGTGCCTTGAAACAGCCGCGTCGCGCGCTGGATGCGGTTCATCGGGCGCTCGCGACAGCCCCGCTGGACTTCACCGCGCTGGCAATGCGCGCCAGTCTGCTCGAGCGCATCGGTGACCCGGAGGCAGGCCGTGCCTGGGACCATGCGCTGGCGCAGAAGCCGGAGGGCGACCTGCCACCGATGGTCGCAAGGACGATCGCCGCAGGCGAGAGCTTTCGCGATCAGTGGGTCGAGCAGCGCGCGAAGGCGATGGACGATGCCGCCCGAACCGCTTCCGGCGGCGCGGCCCCGGATGATCGGGCCAAACTCGACCGCTTCCGCGACAATATTCTGCGGAAGACGAGGATCTATCGATCGGAGCCCTTTCAATATCATTATCCGGGACTGTCCGAACGCGAATTTCACCCCAGACACCGTTTTCCATGGCTCGCCGACCTCGAAGCGGCCACGTCAGAGATCCGCATGGAAGTCGAAGCGCTGCTGCGATCGAGCCGGGCAGAGCTTATCCCTTATCTCCAATATCCGGACCATGAGCCGCTCGCACAATGGGCAGAGCTTAACCGGAACCCCGACTGGACAGCCATTCATCTGATCCACAACGGAAAGCGGGTGGCCCGTAACGCGGACAGCTGCCCACGCACGATGGCCATCCTCGACAAAGTCGGACAGCCGAACATTCCGGGCTCGTCGCCCACCGCGATGTTCTCTCTTCTCGCTCCCCACACGCTCATCCCGCCGCATAACGGCATCAACAACAGCAGGCTGCTCTGCCACCTGCCGCTGATCGTTCCCGAGGGATGCTGGTTTCGCGTTGGCGCCGAAACACGGCCATGGCGCGAGGGCGAGGCTTTCATCTTCGACGATACGATCGAGCATGAGGCGAGCAATCCCAGCGACCACCTCAGGATCGTGCTGATCTTCGACATCTGGCATCCCGATCTGAGCGAAACCGAACGTCGGGCTATCGGCGCGATCATCGGCGCAGACAGCGGCGAGCCGCCCTTTGAACCACCAAATTTGCCTGCTAAATGAAACAGATGTTCGACGACTTACCGCAACACCCTGGTGCCACGAGGAGGACATGATGTCCGCATCCCACATGATTGCCTTGCTGCTGGCTTTTTCCGGAGCTGAACTGGCTGCGCAGGCCCCCGCGACCGATGCAAATGCAAGTGCGAGTGCAAGTGCACCTGCCACGAAGACCGACGATGCCGCTGCATCGTCCAAGGCCAACAGAATGATTTGCCGATCGGTCGAGGTGCTTGGCTCCCGACTGAAGGCCAACAAGGTCTGCATGACCAGCAGCGAATGGGCAGAGCAGCGCCGGGCTGACCGCATGAGCATCGATGGGGCACAGCGGGTTCGCGGCACCCAGGGCAACTGATCCGACCGCCGATCAATGTCTTGAGGGCGGGGCCTTGACCCCGCCCCCTCTGCCTCATGCCACGTCCAGCGTCAGTCGCCCGTCCCCTTCGCCGACCCGCAGGGTCGAACCATCGGGCACCTCGCCGCGCAGCAGCGCCTCCGCCAGCGGGTCCTGCAGATATTTCTGCACCGCGCGCTTCAGCGGGCGCGCGCCATAGACCGGGTCGTAACCGACCCGCCCGAGCCAGGCCCGGGCGCCGTCGCTCAGTTCGAGTCGGATCTTTCGATCCTTGAGCAGCTTGCCGACGCGCCCCACCTGGATGTCGACGATCGGGCCCATATGCTCCTGGCCCAGCCGGTGGAACAGGATGATCTCGTCCAGCCGGTTGAGGAATTCGGGCCGGAAATGGGCGCGCACCACGTCCATCACCTGATCCTCGACCGTCTCCACCGCCTGATCGTCGCCGAGATTGGCGAGATACTGGCTGCCGAGGTTCGACGTCAGGATGATCAGCGTGTTCGAGAAATCGACCGTGCGGCCCTGGCCATCGGTCAGCCGCCCGTCGTCGAGCACCTGCAGCAGCACGTTGAACACATCGCCATGCGCCTTTTCGACCTCATCGAACAGGATCACCTGATAGGGCCGGCGGCGGACGGCCTCGGTCAGGACGCCGCCCTCCTCATAGCCGACATAGCCGGGCGGCGCACCGATCAGCCGGGCGACCGAATGCTTCTCCATGAACTCGGACATGTCGATCCGGACCATCGCCGCGCTGTCGTCGAACAGGAATTCGGCGAGCGCCTTGGTCAGTTCGGTCTTGCCGACTCCGGTCGGACCGAGGAACAGGAAGCTGCCGAGCGGACGATTGGGGTCCTGCAGTCCGGCACGGCTGCGACGCACGGCGCGAGACACGGCCTCGATCGCATCCTTCTGCCCGATCACGCGGCGGCCGAGCTCTTCCTCCATCGCGAGCAGCTTCTCGCGCTCGCCCTCGAGCATCTTGTCGACGGGAATGCCGGTCCAGCGGCTGACGATCCCGGCGATGTCCTCGCTCGTCACTTCCTCGCGCAGCATCGCTCCGGCCGAAGCCGACTGCGCCTCCGCCAGTTCGCGCTCGAGCCCTGGGATCACGCCATAGCTGATCTCGCCCGCGCGACCGAGGTCGCCCCGGCGCTGCGCCTGGTCGAGTTCGATCCGTGCCGCATCGAGCTGCTCCTTGAGCTTCGCCTCGGCGTTGATCTTCTCCTTCTCGCCCTGCCAGCGCTGGGTGAGTTCGGCCGACTGTTCCTCCAGTTCGACAAGGTCGGCCTCGAGCGCCTCGAGCCGGTCGCGCGAGGCGGCATCGGTTTCCTTCTTCAGCGCCTCGCGCTCGATCTTGAGCTGGATGATGCGGCGGTCGAGATTTTCGATCTCCTCCGGCTTCGATTCGACCTCCATGCGCAGACGCGAGGCAGCCTCGTCCATCAGGTCGATCGCCTTGTCGGGCAGGAAGCGGTCGGTGATGTAGCGGTTGCTCAGCGTCGCCGCCGAGACGATCGCCCCGTCGGTGATCCGCACGCCATGGTGCAGCTCATATTTTTCCTTGAGCCCGCGCAGGATCGAGATCGTGTCCTCGACCGTCGGCTCGCCGACAAATACCGGCTGGAAACGCCGCTGCAGCGCCGGGTCCTTCTCGACATATTTGCGATATTCGTCGAGCGTGGTCGCGCCGATGCAGTGCAGTTCGCCGCGCGCGAGCGCGGGCTTGAGCAGATTGCCGGCGTCCATCGCGCCCTCGGACTTGCCTGCGCCGATCAGCGTGTGCATCTCGTCGATGAACAGGATGATCTGGCCCTCGGCGCCCTTGACCTCGTCGAGCACGCCCTTGAGCCGCTCTTCGAACTCGCCGCGATATTTGGCGCCGGCTATCAGCGAGCCCATGTCGAGCGCCATCACCTTGCGGTCCTTCAGACCATCGGGCACGTCGCCATTGGCGATGCGCAGCGCGAGGCCCTCGGCGATCGCAGTCTTGCCGACACCGGGTTCGCCGATCAGCACCGGGTTGTTCTTGGTCCGGCGCGCGAGCACCTGGATCGTGCGGCGGATCTCCTCGTCGCGGCCGATCACCGGGTCGAGCTTGCCCTCGCGGGCGGCAGCGGTCAGGTCGCGGGCGAATTTCTTGAGCGCGTCATAGCGATCCTCGGCGCTCGCGGTGTCGGCACTGCGGCCACCGCGCAGCTGGTTGATCGCCCCGTTGAGCGCCTCGGCTCGCACGCCGGCCTCGGCCAGCGCCTTGCCGGCCGCCGTGGTCGACGACAGCACCAGCGCGAGCAGCATCCGCTCGACGGTGACATAGGAGTCACCCGCCTTCTGCGCGACCTGCTCCGCCTGGTCGAGGACGCGGGCGAGGTCGTTGTCGAGCCCAGGGGTCTGCTGTGCGCCGCTGCCGCTGACCGAGGGCACGCGTGCCAGCGCGGCGTCGGTTGCCCGCAATGCGATCGCGGGGTCGCCGCCCGAGGCCTTGATGAGCCCGGTCGCCATGCCCTGCTCGTCCTCGAGCAGCGCCTTGAGCAGATGTTCGGGGGAGATGCGCTGATGGCTCATCCGGATCGCGACGGTCTGCGCGGACTGGAGAAAGCCCTTCGAACGGTCGGTGAATTTTTCGAGGTTCATGCCTGATCCCTGCCTTCCATGACCCACGATATGGTGTGGCTTTTGTGCAACACAAGTGGCTCCCGCGCTAACATGCCTCGCCGCCAGTTCGATGAAGGCCCCGCTTCGTCCGACCGGCGTATTGCATGGATATTGCACCCTTGGCGGCAAAGACTAGATTGAGCGGCAATCTTCCCCCATCCGGAAAGTTCCCGAATGCGTCGCAGCCTGTTTCGCCCCGTCGTCGCCCTGCTGTTCGCGACCGCTCTCAGCACATCTTCCATCGCCGCCACGCCCAAGGCTCCGGTACCCGTCGCAGACCTCGTGAAGCAGGTCGACATCCCCTATCAGAGCTTCACGCTGGACAATGGCCTGCGCGTGATCGTCCACACCGACCGCAAGGCCCCCGTCGTCGCCGTGTCGGTCTGGTACCATATCGGGTCGAAGGACGAGCCCGCCGGCAAGACCGGCTTCGCGCATCTGTTCGAGCATCTGATGTTCAACGGCTCCGAGAACGCGAACGAGGACTTCTTCAAGCCGCTCGAGTCGGTCGGCGCGACCGACGTCAACGGCACCACCTGGTTCGACCGCACCAACTATTTCGAGACGGTGCCGACCGGCGCGCTCGATCTCGCGCTGTTCCTCGAATCCGATCGCATGGGCCATCTGGTCGGGGCGATCGACAAGGCGAAGCTCGATAACCAGCGCGGCGTCGTCCAGAACGAGAAGCGCCAGGGCGACAACGAACCCTATGGGCTCGTCGAATATGCCCAGCTCGCCGCGCTCTTCCCCGAAGGCCACCCCTATCGCCATTCGACCATCGGTTCGATGAGCGATCTCGATGCGGCCAGCCTCGACGACGTCAAGACCTGGTTCCGTTCGCATTATGGCCCGAACAATGCCGTGCTCGTGCTGGCCGGCGATATCGATGTGGCGACCGCCAAGGCGAAAGTCGCCAAATGGTTCGGCGACATTCCGCGCGGGCCGGAGACGCCGCGCGCCGCCGTCATCATCCCGACGCTGAAGGCGCCGGTCGACCAGGTGATGAAGGACCGCGTCGCCCAGACGCGCATCTATCGCAACTGGGTGGTGCCGGGCCTCAACGATCCCGACCTGATCCCGCTCGACCTCGGCATGGACATTCTCGGCGGGCTTGCCTCCTCGCGCCTCGACAATGCGCTGGTCCGCAAGGACAAGACCGCCGTTTCGGTGACCGCAGGCGTGCAGCAGTTCGAGAAGATGTCGCTGGTCGAGGTGACCGCCGACGTGAAGCCCGGCGTCGACGCGGCCAAGGTCGCGGCCGAGCTCGACCGGCTGATCGCCGACTATGTCCGCACCGGCCCGACCGCCGACGAGGTGCAGCGCGCCGCGACGCGCCAGGTGGCCGGCGAGATTTCCGGCCTCGAAACGGTCGGCGGATTCAGCGGCAAGGCGGTAACGCTCGCCGAGGGCGCGGTCTATTCCGGCGATCCCGAAAAGTACAAGAAGGACCTCGCCGCCGCCGCCGCTGCGACCCCCCAGACGATCAAGGCCGCCCTGCAGAAGTGGCTGATGCGGCCAGCCTTCCGCCTGGTGGTCGAACCGGGCGAACGGACCCCGCAGGACATGGCGATCGCCGGCGGCGCGGCCAAGGGATCGCCCGAGGGCGGGTCGATGGCGCCACGCTATTATCGCAGCCCGCGCTTCGAGGGGGGAGCCGCCGCGCCCGCCATCTCGATGACGCATCGGCCGACCGCTGCGGTCGACCGCTCATCGCCCCCGCCGGTCGAGGCGATCAACGACCTGACCTTCCCCGCAATCGAGCGCACCACCCTGTCCAACGGCATCCCGGTGGTGTTCGCACGCCGCACGACCGTCCCGACCATTCGCATGTCGGTCAGCTTCGATGCCGGCCATGCCGCCGATCCGAAGGAAAAGCTGGGCACGCAGGGGCTCACCCTCGCGCTGCTCGACGAAGGCGCCGGCAAGCGCGACTCGATCGCGCTCGCCGAAGCCCAGGAGCGGTTGGGCGCGCAGATCGCGAGTTCGGCGACGATGGATCGCACCAATGTCTCGATGTTCGCGCTCAAGGCCAATCTCGCGCCGTCGCTCGACCTGCTCGCCGACGTGATCCAGCGCCCGACCTTCGAGCCCGCCGAGATCGAGCGACTGCGCAATCAGGTGCTGGCGGGCATCGCTGCCGAAAATGCCCAGCCGCGCGGCATCGCCCGGCGCATCATGCCGAGCCTGCTCTACGGCAAGCTCCACCCCTATGGCGTACCGATGTCGGGCAGCGGCACCGAGGAGGGCGTCAAGGCCGTCACCCGCGCCGACCTGCTGGCCTTCCACGACCGCTGGCTCCGCCCCGACAATGCACGCATCTTCGTGACGGGCGACACCACCCTCGACGAACTCAAGCCGCTGCTCGAGGCGCGCTTCGGCAGCTGGGCGAAGCCCGCTGCGCCCAAGGGCGAAAAGCAGTTCCGCATGGACCGCATGGCGCGTCCGGCGCGCATCGTCCTGATCGACCGGCCGCAGAGCCCGCAAAGCTACATCCTCGCCGGCGAATTGCTGCCGACGCGCGGGGTCGACGATCCGCTCGACCTGGTGACGGCCAATGAGGTGGTCGGCGGCAGCTTCCTCTCGCGGCTCAACATGGACCTGCGCGAGAACAAGGGCTGGGCTTACGGTGCCTTCACCCAGGCCCAGATGCTGCGGGAGACGATGCCGCTCTACGTCATCGCTCCGGTTCAGACGGACAAGACCGGTGCCTCGATCGCTGCGGCCATTGCCGACATGAAGGAGTTCCTGACCACCAAGGGTGTGACCGAGGAAGAGCGCGATCGCACGATCAACAACCAGATCCGCTCGCTCCCCGGCTCGTTCGAGACATCGGGCGACCTGCTCGGCGCGCTGATCTCGCTCGATACGCTCGGCCGCCCCGACGACTATTATGAGAAGCTGCCGGCCCGCTACCGCGCGATGAAGGCCGCCGATCTCGATGCCGCCGCCCGCAAGGCGATCCGCCCAGACGATCTGATCTGGATCGTCGTCGGCGACGCCGCCAAGGTCGAGCCGCAGCTTGAGGACCTCGGCCTGCCGGTCGAGAAGATGCAGGTCGGTCAGTGAGCACCGAGATCTGGGATTGCGTGACCAAGGCGCCGTTCGGCGAGCAGGCGTCGGTCTTCACCATCGTCCGCGACGGTGATCGCTTCACGGGCAGCAACGTCGCCGACGTCGGCGAACTGCCCGTGATCGACGGCCGCATCGAAGGCGATCGGCTCATCTGGAAGATGCCGACCGAGAAGCCGATGCGCATGACTCTGGTGGGCAAGGCGGTCGTCGAGGGCGACCGCCTGTCCGGCACGGTAACGATGGGCGCCTTCGGCAAGGCCGAGATGACCGGGGTGCGCCGAGGCTGAAGCCGTCCCGCCAAGGGACAACACCACCCGCAGCTCGACCTTTCGACAGTCACGAACTGTTAGGGATTTCGCGCATAATCCCCGTTCCGATCGACGGGAGGCTCATCTTTGGGTTCATCGCTCGACCCTTCTCCGCTGACGCACAGCTGGCCGCTGTTCGAGCGCGCCCAGCGCTTCGACCTTGGCTGCGTGTTCAGCTGGAGCGGCAAACAGGCGATCGTACCCGCGCTCGATCGGCCACTGCTGGCCCGCAAGGGGATCGGCCTCTGGGATTGCGATCTGGCAGATGGCAGCCTCAGCTGGTCCGAGGGCGTGTACGATCTGTTCGGCCTGCCGCGCGGACGACCGGTCGTGCGATCGGAGGCGCTGCGCCTCTATGCCGAACCGTCGCGGGCGGCGGTGGAGAAGCTTCGCGATTATGCGCTGCGCCATCGACGCGGCTTCACCCTCGATGTCGAACTGCGCCCCGCCGATGGCGGAATCCGCTGGATGCGCATCGTGGGTGCGCCGCTGTGCGCCGGGTCGAAGCCCGTCCGACTGCAGGGCTTCAAGCGCGACGTCAGCGCCGAATATCGGACGGCTGGCGGAGGTTGACCGCGCAGGTCGGCGCTGACGTCAGTCGAAGAACAGCTTGGTGACGTGCCCCATCTTGCGGCCTGGGCGGGCCTGCCCCTTGCCGTAGAGGTGCAGGTGCGCGGCCGGATCGGACAGGATCAGGTCCCAATGCGAGGCCTGCTCGCCGATCAGGTTGCGCATCTCGACGCGCGGCGCGGCGCGTGCGGTCGAACCGAGCGGCAGACCGCAAATGGCGCGGATATGATTGTCGAACTGCGAAGTCACCGCGCCTTCGATCGTCCAATGGCCGCTATTGTGGACGCGCGGCGCCATTTCGTTGAACACGGGACCGGCTTCGGTATCGAAAAATTCGATCGCCAGCACGCCGACATAGTCGAGCTCGGTCACGATCTTGCCGGCCAGCGCCTTGGCCGCCTCGACGGTCGCCTCTGACAGGCTCGCCGGAACGGTCGACAGCGCTAATATCCCGTCCTCATGGACGTTGAGCACAGGATCCCAGGTTGCGATCGTCCCGTCCCGGCCGCGCACGACCAGGATCGAGAATTCGCGCTCGAACTCGACGAAGCCTTCGAGCACCGCCGGTTCCCAGGCAAGCGAGGCCCAGGCCTCGTCGGCATCGGCGGCGGTCTTGAGCCGTGCCTGGCCCTTGCCGTCATAGCCGAAACGCCGCGTCTTGAGGATCGCGGGAGCACCGATCTGCTTGACCGCAGCGTCGAGATCCTCGCGGCTGCTGACCACCGCCCATGGGGCGGGTCGCCCACCGATCGCCTGCACGAAGGCCTTCTCGGTCGCCCGGTCCTGCGCGGTCGCAAGCGCGCGCGGGTGCGGTGCGAGCGGCACGCGCAGTGCCTCCAGCGGGCCGACCGGGATATTCTCGAATTCATAGGTGATCAGGTCGACGCTCTGGGCAAAGGCCTGCAGCGCGTCGAGATCGTCATAATTGCCCTGGACCCAGCGCGCCGCCACATCGGCGGCGGGGCCGCTCGGCTCGGGTGCGAAGATCGCGCAGCGATAGCCGAGCTGGGCAGCGGCCATGCTGAGCATGCGGCCGAGCTGGCCGCCACCGACGATGCCGATCGTCGTGCCGGGCGGGATGAGGGCCGCGCTCAATCGAACGGCTCCTCGGCGACGTCCGCCGTCTGACGCACACGCCAGGCATCGAGCCGGGCGGCGAGGGCTTCGTCGTTAGTAGCCAGCATCGCCGCGCCGAGCAGCGCGGCATTGATCGCGCCGGGCTTGCCGATCGCGAGCGTCCCCACCGGAATGCCGCCGGGCATCTGGACGATCGAAAGGAGGCTATCCATGCCCTTGAGCGCCTTGGATTCGACCGGAACGCCGAGAACGGGCAGGCGCGTCATGGCGGCCGCCATGCCCGGCAGATGCGCCGCACCGCCCGCGCCCGCGATGATCAGCTTTAGCCCGCGCCCAGCCGCCGAGGTGGCATAGTCATAGAGCCGCTGCGGGGTACGGTGCGCCGAGACGACCTTCGTCTCATAAGGCACGTCAAGCGCGTCGAGGGTCGCGGCGGCGTGGGACATGGTTTCCCAGTCGGACCGGCTCCCCATGATGATCCCGATCAACGGTGCGTCTGCCATTGTCACTCCCAATCTTTCCGCCCGGAACGGGGAGGAGAACCGCCACAAGCGGTGGAGGGGAATGCGCGACGGTGGATCGCCCCTCCACCACCCTCATGGGTGGCCCCCTCCCTCGCCGAGGCAGGGGAAGAATATACTCAGCGCTCCGACAGATAATAGCGGTCGCGCGCGTTCAGGGCGTCGTCCAGATCATAGACGATCGGCTGGCCGGTCGGGATCTCCAGCTCGGTGATCTCGTCGTCGGGAATATGCGACAGATGCTTGACCAGCGCGCGCAGCGAATTGCCATGCGCCGAAATGACGACCCGCTTGCCGGCCTTCAGATCGGGGGCGATCCGCTGCTCCCAATAGGGAAGAACACGAGCGATCGTGTCCTTCAGGCTTTCGGTGTTCGGGATGGCGATACCGGCGTAGCGGCGGTCTTTCGACAGGTCGAACTCACCGCCCTCTTCCAGCACCGGCGGCGGAATGTCGAAGCTGCGGCGCCAGATCTTGACCTGATCGTCACCATGTTTGGCGGCTGTCTCTGCCTTGTTGAGGCCGGTCAGGCCGCCATAATGGCGCTCATTGAGGCGCCAGTCCTTCTCGACCGGCAGCCATAGCCGGCCCATCGCCTCGAGCGCGAGATTCAGCGTCTTGATCGCGCGGGTCTGGAAGCTGGTATAGCATTGGTCGAAGTCGAGGCCTTTGGCGGCCATCAATTCGCCGGCCGCTGTGGCTTCGGCGATGCCCTGCTCGGTCAGGTTGACGTCCCACCAGCCGGTGAATCGGTTTTCGAGGTTCCATGCGGACTGACCATGGCGGATAAGGACGAGCGTCGGCATCACTTTCCCTTCTTGGCGGCGCGGCGGGAAAGAGCCCTGCCTGACGCCGCAGCATCGACCGTAAGAGACGGAACGGGCCTCTTAGTGGTCCGCTGCCTTCCTGTCACCCTTGCAAATCGGTGCTTCCTCGCCTGAATAGGCGCCAATCCACGACATCGGAGCGCATGACATGGCCATCGCGAACACCACGATCCGGTACGAGCATGAAGGGGTGGCGTTCGAGGCCTATGCCGCCTGGGACAACGGCAGCGACGACCTGCGGCCTATCGTTATCGTCGCCGGTACCTTCATGGGCCGCACCGGCTTCGAGGAAGCCAAGGCCCGTTCGCTCGCCGAACTCGGCTATGTCGGGGTGGCGATCGACGTCTATGGACTCGGCAACTGGCCGCGCGATTTCGACGAGGCGCTGGCGCGCATGGGCGAGATGGACGCCGATCGCGGCCTGCTGCGCGATCGCCTGGCCGCCTCGTTGCGCATGGCGCGCGAAACCGGGGGCCCCGGCGACCCCGCGCGCGTCGCGGCGATCGGCTTCTGCTTTGGCGGCAAATGCGTGCTCGACCTCGCGCGCGCCGGCGCCGAGGTCGCAGGCGTCGTCAGCTTCCATGGCGTCTATGACGCGCCTCCCTTCCCCAACGCCAAGGTCAGCGCGAAGCTGCTGGTGCTCCATGGCTGGGACGATCCGCTCGACCCGCCCGAAACGGTCCTCGCGCTGTCGCAGGAACTGACCGAGGCCGGCGCCGACTGGCAGCTGCACAGCTATGGTCACACCGTCCACGCCTTCACCAACCCGGCGCGGGAGGAGATGTACAGCCCACGGGCCGACCGACGCAGCTGGCAGGCGATGCGCAACTTCCTCGACGAGCTTTTCGCAATCGATGGATAAGGAGCGCGGCGACCCGGACAGGCTGGCTATTGACGACGCTCATATTGCGGCGCAGCATTCGAGCATGTCCAGCGCCCCGCCCATCACCCAGAACCCGGATATCCGCTTCCTAGGTCGCCTGCTCGGCGATGTCATCAAGGCCTATGGCGGGGAGACGCTGTTCCGGCGTATCGAATATATCCGCTCCGCCTCGGTCGACCGCGCGCGCGGGATCGTCGGTTCGCATGAGATCGACACCGGGCTCGAGGCGCTGACGCTCGACGACACGCTCGCCTTCGTTCGCGGCTTCATGCTCTTCTCGATGCTCGCCAATCTCGCCGAAGACCGGCAGGGCGTTGCCGCCGAACCGGGCGCCGACGTCGCCTCGGCGCTCGACCGCCTCGAAGCCGAAGGCATATCGCGCTCGCAGGTCGTCGAAATGCTCGAGCAGGCGCTGATCGCCCCCGTGCTGACCGCCCACCCGACCGAGGTGCGGCGCAAGAGCATGATCGATCATCGCAACAAGATCGCCGAGTTGATGATGCTCAAGGACATCGGCCGGACCGAAACCGCCGATGGCGACCTGATCGACCAGGCGATCTACCGTCAGATCGCGTTGCTGTGGCAGACCCGCCCGCTGCGACGCGAGCGGCTCTATGTCGCCGATGAGGTGGAAACCGCGCTGGCCTATCTGCGCGACATCTTCCTGCCGACTTTGCCCGCGCTCTATTCGCGCTGGCAGCGCGCGCTCGGCCATCGCCCCGCCAGCTTCCTGCGCCCCGGCAGCTGGATCGGCGGCGACCGCGACGGCAATCCCTTCGTGACGGCGGAATCGCTGCGCCTTGCCTTGTCCCGCGCGGCCGAAACCGTCATCGGCTATTATCTGAACGAGCTTCACCTGCTCGGCGCCGAATTGTCGATCTCGACCGAACTGGCCGAGGTCACGTGGGAGGTCGAGAAACTCGCCGAGGCTTCGGGCGACAAGAGTTCGGCGCGCAGCGATGAACCCTATCGCCGTGCGATTACCGGCATCTATTCGCGCCTGTCCAAGACCTATGAAATGCTGACCGGCCGCCTGCCGGGCCGGCTGCCCGCAACCGATGCGGAGAAGGGGCCCTATCAGACCCCGGCCGAGCTGCGCACCGACCTGGTGGAGATCGCCCACGCCCTCAACCGGACCGGGGCGGGGTCGCTGTCGGGCAGCGGCGCGCTCGGCCGGCTGATCCGCGCGGTCGAGACCTTCGGCTTTCACCTCGCCACGCTCGACATGCGACAAAATGCCGACGTGCATGAGCGGGTGATCGCGGACCTGCTCAAGGTCGCCGGGGTCGAGAACGACTATCTGGCATTGGACGAAGAGGGGCGCGTCGCGCTGCTCCGGACCGAACTGGCCTCGAAGCGCCTGCTGCGCACGCCCTTCGGCGACTATGCCGAGGAAACGCTGTCCGAACTGGCGATCGTCGAGGCGGCGGCCGAGGCTCATCGTCTCTACGGCCGCGAGGCGATCACCACCTATCTGATCTCCAAGGCCGAGAGCGTGTCGGACATGCTCGAGGTCAACATCCTGCTCAAGGAAGCCGGCCTCTATGTGCCCGGCGAGCCGCCCATGGCGGCGATCATGGCGGTGCCGCTGTTCGAGACGATCGGCGATCTCCAGCGCGCGCCCGAGGTGATGACCCGCTGGTTCGGCCTGCCCGAGGTCGCGGCGGTCACGGCGGCGCGTGGCCATCAGGAGGTGATGGTCGGCTATTCGGATTCGAACAAGGATGGCGGCTATCTGACCTCGGTCTGGAGCCTGCACGAGGCATCGAGCGCGCTGAAGCCGGTCTTCGCCAAGGCCGGCAGCGCAATCCAGCTGTTCCATGGTCGTGGCGGTGCGGTCGGGCGCGGTGGCGGGTCGAGCTTCGCGGCGATCCTCGCCCAACCGCACGGCACGGTCCAGGGCCGCATCCGCATCACCGAACAGGGCGAAGTGATCGCCGCCAAATATGGCACGCGCGAGAGCGCCTCGGCCAATCTGGAGGCCATGGCCTCGGCCACGCTGCTGGCCTCGCTCGAGAAGGAGGCGCTGGCACCCAAGGACGCCAAGCGCTTCTTCGCCGCGATGGACGAGATTTCGGGACGCGCGTTCAAGGCCTATCGCGGTCTGGTCTATGAGACCGAAGGCTTCCGCCAGTTCTTCCGCCAGATGACCCCGATCGCGGAGATCGCCGACCTCAAGATCGGCTCCCGCCCCGCCAGCCGCACCAAGAGCGACCGGATCGAGGATTTGCGCGCGATCCCCTGGGTGTTCAGCTGGGCGCAGGCGCGCGTCATGCTGCCGGGCTGGTTCGGCGTCGGCCATGGCCTGAAGGGCCACAATGACATCGGGCTGCTGCGTGAGATGCTCGAAGCCTGGCCCTTTTTTCAGTCGACCCTGGCCAATCTGGAGATGGTGCTCGCCAAGTCCGACATGGACATCGCCGAACATTATGTCGCGCTGGTCGAGGATCAGGCAATGGGCAAGGCGATCTTCGGCCAAATCCGCGACGGATGGCAGATGACGCAGGACGCTCTGCTGTCGATCACCCGCCAGACCCGGCTGCTGCAGAAGAACCCGTCGCTCGACCAGTCGATCCGGCTGCGCCTGCCCTATATCGAGCCGCTCAATCTGCTGCAGATCGAACTGCTCAAGCGGCACCGGTCGGGCGAGGACGACCCCCGCGTGCGCGAGGGCATTCAACTGTCGATCAACGCCATCGCCACGGCGCTGCGCAACAGCGGCTGATCGCGTCCGTCAGGCGCCGGGCGCGCGTACGAGGCAGAAGGCGATCGCGTAGCTCACCATGCGCGGCCCGGCATCGAAGCGCGCCATCGCCTCGCGCAGGACGGCCGGCGGCAAGGGCCGATAGCCGGGTGCAGGAGTGCCGGCCCCGATCGTCTTGAGATCGCGCAGGAAGGACCGGGCGTCGCGCTGCGGATCCGGAAAGACGACCTGCTCGATCCGCACGTCATATCCGGCGGGGACCATCGCGCTGATCGTTTCGGCCGACGGATAGTGTGGTGTTGCGCGCGGCCAACCGAGCGCCTCGACGATCGAGGTCCACTCGCCGAAGCTGCCGTCCGCCATCGTCGCGAAGGCGAGCAGGCCGCCGGGCTTCAGCATCGACGCCAGCCGCCCGATCGCGCCGGGGAGATCCTCGAACCACTGGAAGGCCATGCTTGAGGTGATCAGGTCGAAGCGGCCCAGCGATCTATCGGCGCGTTCGCCGTCGAGCACCAGCCAGCGCGCATCGGCCCCCAAGGCATCGGCCATCGAGAGCCGGGCTCTTTCCACCATCGCGGGGGACAGATCGGTGATGGTCCAGCGGGCGCCTGTCGGTGCACCTCGCAGCGCAGCCGTCAGGAAGCCGGTCCCGCACCCCAGCTCCAATATGTCGGGCCGTTCGGCGACACCCGCTGCGGCGATGCGGCGAGCGAGGTCGTCGGCCACCAGACGCTGGACGCGAGCCGCCGAGTCATAATCGCGAGCACGCCCGAAAGCGGTTGCGACGGTCGCGCTGCGATCACTGTCTCCGGCCATGGCGGGGCGCCTATCGGCTCCGGCCGCCAAGGGGAAGCGCGAAGATGCGACGAAGCGGGGCATAGGCCATCAAAAACTATTGATAGTCAGTCGCAATAGCCGTAAACATCGATTCGAGAGGTGCCGAATGCTCGTTTGTATCTGCAACGCGATTCGTGAATCCGATGTCCGGGACGCCGCCCGCAAGGGGGCCAGCTGCCCGCGCAGCGCCTATCAGACGCTGGGTCGGCGCCCGCGCTGCGGGCAATGCCTGCCCTTCGCCCGCAGCATCATCGAGGAAGAGTCGGTCGCCGTCTGAGCTGCCCGCACCAGCATTCCTCCCCTGGCCGCCTTATGGGCGGCCTTTTTATTTGGGTGAGAATGACTTTCGCTTTCGCTGCGAATGAATATCAGCTGCAAACCCTTGTTTATATTTGAATAATTTGGAAATTATTCGATCGGAACCCTTCACAGGATCGGGCATTTCGTCTATCGAACGGCTCGACGACATTGGAGGTCCACATGAAGGGTGACGCAAAGGTCATCGAATTTCTCAACGAGACGCTCAAGAACGAGCTGACCGCGATCAATCAATATTTCCTGCATTTCCGGATGCTCGAACATTGGGGCGTCGCGCGGCTCGCCAAGTGCGAATATGAGGAATCGATCGACGAGATGAAGCATGCCGACCGGCTTGCCGAACGCATCCTGTTTCTCGACGGCCTGCCCAATTTCCAGATGCTTGGCCGGCTTCGCATCGGCGAGACGGTCGAGGAGGTGCTCAAGGCCGACCTCGCGCTGGAGAATGACGCCATCCCGCAGCTCAAGGAAGCGATCGTCTATTGCGAGCAGGTCCGCGACTTCGGCACGCGCGATCTGCTGCAGTCGATTCTCGAATCCGAGGAAGAGCATGTCGACATGCTCGAAAAGCAGTTCGAGATGATCGAACGGATGGGAATCCAGAACTACATCCAGCTTCAGTCGAAGCCGGCGCACGAATAGAGGGGGTTCCCGTCAGGTAAGATCACCGGGCGGTTCGGAAGAGCAAACCAAGTCGACGGCCGCCCCCTGGAGCGGCCGTTTCGGCGTTCAGCCCTGCTTGCGTCCGAACCCCGCTGCCATGGCGGGTCGCCGGAAGGGTGTCGTCGGCATGGCAGGCACCGAGCACCGCGCCATCTCCCGCTCGAACTGCGCAAGCGTCTCGATCAACATCGGGCGCAAGCGCAGAATTTCGTCATCGAGCTTCTCAGGCGGCGCCTGCATCTCGACGCTCCGGCGGGCGCTATGTTCGATCTCCTCGGCCAGCGCACCGAGCGCCTCTCCGCCGAACTGCAGTGAATCGCCCTTCAGCGTATGGGCCGGACGGACCATCGCGACAGCGTCACGGATCTTGTAGGCCTGCTCCACCGCGACGACGCACTTGGCGGCGTCCTCGCGATAATAGCCGAGGATCCGCGCGAAATCGCTGCCGATCAGATCGCGGGTCTCGCCGAACGTCGTCCAGTTCACCACACGCATGCCGCTATGAGCCATGTCTCGTCCCTGTTCGCACCCTGCCAGGTCCGACTCATCCTAGGCGGGTGGCGTAAACGAGCGGTTACTCTAAGACTATCGTATTAGACCGTTTTCCGCTGCAGCTGCGAAGAGAGGGGCACCGTTCGGGGGGCCGGCACCGACACATGCCAGCCATGCGGCTCCTCCGCCGCGACCACGCCCCAGCCCCGCGCCTGGGCGAGCGCCGCAATCTCGCCCGGCGCGATCGGATCGTCGGCCAGGATGAGCACCTCGGACGCACCTTCACGCACGGCCCTGGCCAGACGGACGACCGGCCAGGGACAGCGCATGCCGCGCGCGTCGATCCGCGTCACCGTCAATCGTCGAAGGGGTTGCGCGGCGCGCGCACGGTCAGCCGCACCGGCACCGCGCCGAAGCCCAGCTCGCGCCTGATGCCGTTGACCAGATAACGGCGATAGCTCTCCGGCAGCTGATCGACCCGCGTCCCGAACAAAATGAAGCTCGGCGGCCGCGTGCGCGCCTGGGTCAGATAGCGCAGCTTGATCCGCTTGCCGCCCGGCGCCGGCGGCGGGTTGGCCTCGATCGCCTTTTCGAACCAGCGGTTGAGTCGGCCGGTGGAGACGCGCAGCGACCAGGCTTCGCGCGTTTCATGCGCGACCTGCAGCAGCTGGTCGACGCCGCGCCCGGTCGCGCCCGAGACGGTCAGCAGCGGCAGGCCCTTGACCTGCGCCAACCCCTCGTCGAGCGCCGCACGCACGCCCTGGAACAAGGACGGCGGATCGACGGCCACATCCCATTTGCTCAAAGCGATGATCAGGGCGCGGCCTTCCTGCAGCACCTTGTCGGCGATGCGCAGGTCCTGCGCCTCGAGCCCGAGGGTCGCATCGAGCAGCAGCACGACGACCTCGGCAAAATCCACCGCGCGCAGGCCATCGGCGACCGACAGCTTCTCCAGCTTGTCCTGCACCTTGGCGCGCTTGCGCATACCGGCGGTGTCGATCAGGCGGACCTTGCGGACCTGGCCATCGGGCGCATGCCAGTCCCAGTCGATCGCGATCGAATCGCGGGTAATGCCGGCCTCTGGTCCGGTGATCATCCGCTGTTCGCCGAGGATCTGGTTGATCAGGGTCGACTTGCCGGCATTGGGGCGCCCCACGATGGCGAGCTTGAGCGGGCCGCGGGCTTCCTCGTCCTCGCTGTCTTCCTCCTCGTCGAAACCCTCTTCCTCCTCGCGCTCGACATGCGGGCGCAGCGCATCGAACAGGTCGACAATGCCTTCGCCGTGCTCGGCCGACAGCGGCACCGGCTCACCCAGGCCAAGGCCGAAGGATTCGTAGATGCCATGCTCTGCGGCCTTGCCCTCGGCCTTGTTGGCGATGACGATCACCGGCGTGTTGGAACTGCGCAGCCAGTTGGCGATCTGCTCGTCGAGCGGGGTCAGGCCGGCGCGCGCATCGATCATGAACAGGGCGACGTCGGCCTCGTCCACGGCGGCCTGGGTCTGCGCGCGCATCCGGCCGGGCAGCGTTTCGGGATCGTCGGTCTCGAAGCCCGCCGTGTCGACGATCTTGAATTCCATGCCGAGCAGCGACGCATCGCCCTCGCGCCGATCGCGCGTCACGCCGGGACGATCGTCGACCAGAGCGAGCTTCTTGCCGACGAGACGATTGAACAGCGTCGACTTGCCGACGTTCGGGCGGCCGACGATGGCAACGGTGGGGAGATGTTTCATCGGGGCCCCATACAGGGCCGCGAGCCTTTTGTTTAGCCCGAGTCTTCAGCTGTGCGGCGCGGAGCCGGAAGCCCCGCGCCCGCGATCAGCGATAGGCGACCAGCTTGCCGCCGTCGGTCAGCACGAACAGCATATTGTCGGCAACGATCGGCGACGCATAAATGGTGTCGCCGAGCTTGGTCGTCCGGCCGACAGCGCCATCGGCGACGCCGACCTCGACCAGCTGGCCGAGCGTGTTGGTGAGGATCAGGCGGCCACCGGCCAGGATCGGGCCCGACCAGCTGACGGCGTTCTTCTTCTTCTTCACATTCTTCCAGCGCGGCAGCTGGGTCTGCCAGCGGATGCGGCCGCCGGTGCGCGTGATGCACAGCAGGCGCGCATCGTCGGTGACCACGAAGATCCATTCGCCTGCCACGACCGGGGTTTCGAGGCCGCCGACATTGACCTCCCACAGCCGCTGGCCGGTCAGGATGTCCATCGCGATCATGCGGCCACCCTCGCCGATGGCATAGGCGCGACCCTGGTCGATCACCGGCGAGGCATCGATGTCGACGAGGCTCGCCACCGAGGTGTTGATGCTCGTCCGCGACAGCGAGTCCTGCCACACGACGCGGCCATTTTCGTAGCGATAGGCGGTCAGCTCGCCCGAAGAGAAGCCGGCGATCACGGTGCCCTGGCCGATGGCGGGGGCACCCGCGCCGAACACCCCGGCGTTTTCGAGACTGCCGCTGGCGGTCCACAGCGTCTCGCCATTGGCTTCCTTCAGCGCGTAGAGCTGGTTGTCCTGGCTCATCACGTAGATCGACTCATTGCCGATCGACGGGGCGCCGCGCAGTGGGCCGCCGAGATGGACCTTCCACAGCTGGCTGCCGGTTCCGGCGTCGAACGCGGCAGTGTCGCCGACGCCGTTGGTGGCATAGACCTTGCCCGCATTATAGCTGACGCCGCCACCAAAGAGCGACGCCTTGTTGCCGTTCTTGTCGCCCAGCACGGCTTCCCAGACCGGCGCGCCGGTCTTCTGGTCGAAGGCATGGATGCGCGCGTCGACGTCGATCACATAGATGCGACCGCCGCCTGCGACCGGGCCGGCCGCGAGGCGCGCCTTGCTCGTCGATCCGGCGATCTTCCGGCTCCACGCGACCGAAAGCTGCTGGCCCAGCGACACATGGCCGATCGCCTTGGCGGCATTGCCCCCCGGCTGCGGCCATTCGGGGTTCACCTGCTCGGTCGGCACGGTGACCGGCACGACGCCCAGCGTCGGATCGGCCTCGATGTCGGTGTCCGAGGTCAGCACGGCGATACGTTGGCCGACGACCGGGGTCTTGGGCTTCTTGCGCTCGCCGCCGCCGAAGATGCCGCAACCGCCAAGGGTCGTCATGATCGCCAACCCCGCGGCTGCGGCGAAAAGCTTACGGTTCATTCGGATCAATCCTTGTCAGCGGGGGCAGTCGCCGTCGCGGTCGCGGCGGCCTCGTCGACGTTCACGCCCAGGCTGGTGGCGAGGCGTGCGGCGCGGACGCGCAGCGTGTCGGGTGCTTCCTTGTCGCGCGCGACGGCGGCGAGCAGACGCCCGGCCTCCGCGGTGCGGTTGAGCTGGAGCATGGCAATGGCGGTCATCTCGCCAGCCGTGCCGAAAAAGGGTTGGCCCTCGATCGTCAGCGGCTTCAGGCGGTCGATGATCTGCTGCGGCGGCAGCGTGTCATATTCGAGCAGCGTCTGACGGATCAGCGCGATGTCGCGATAGGGCTGGGCGACGTCCTCATCGGCGGCGATGCCCGCGAAGATCGCGGCGGCGCCCTTGGCGTCGCCCCGGTCGAAAGCCAGCGCGGCCTTGGTCATCAGGCCCGATACGCGATAGCCGGGTCCGCCCTCGGCGATCAGCTGCTCGGCCTTCTTGGCAGCGTCGGTCTTGCGCGCGGCCTGCACGTCGGCGATCAGCGCGCCCATCGTCTCGCCCTGCTTTTCCGCCGCCTTCTGCTGCTCGGCGCGCCAGAAGAGGAAGGCCGCGAGCCCGGCGAGCAACAGCGCGACCGCGATCAGCGCCAGCTTGCCATAATGTTTCCAGACCTTGAGGAGCTGCTCCTGGCGAAGCTCTTCGTCGACTTCACGGACGAATGCGTCCTCGGTGGGCGGCAATGAGGCCAAGAACAGTCTCCACAACAGGCGGTGCCGGCCCTCTTAGCGGGCGACAGGGCCCCGTGCCATAGCCAATAGAGGGGTGCCATAGCCAATAGATATCGGCGATGAACGGACGCCGGAGCCGTCAGGCCTTGGGCTGATAGGTCTGCTCGGCCGTCGGAAAGCGCCGCGCGCGCACGTCTTCGGCATATTCGGCGACGGCGGCGTCGATCTCCGTCGCGAGCTGCGCATATTTCTTCACGAAGCGCGGCACCCGGTCGAACATGCCGAGCATGTCGTCGATCACGAGGACCTGGCCATCGCATTCGGCCGATCCGCCGATGCCGATCGTCGGTATGTCGATCGCGCGGGTCATCTCGATCGCCAGCGGTTCGACCACGCCTTCGACGACCAGCGCGAAGGCGCCGGCCTCGGACACCGCCTTCGCATCGCCGATCAGCTTGGCATATTCCTGCTGGCTGCGCCCGCGCGCGCCATAGCCGCCGAGTGCATTGACCGCCTGCGGGGTCAGCCCGACATGGCCGACGACCGGGATGCCGCGCGCACAGAGGAAGGCGATCGTCTCGGCCATCGCCTCCCCGCCTTCCAGCTTGATCGCCGCCGCACCCGTTTCCTTCATCACCCGCGCGGCCGATCGGAACGCCTGTTCGGGGCTTTCCTCATAGGAGCCGAACGGCATGTCGATGACGACCAGGCTGTGATAGCTGCCGCGCACGACCGCCGCGCCATGCGCGATCATCATGTCGAGGCTGACCGGCAGGCTCGACGGCAAGCCGTAGAGCACCTGCCCCAGGCTGTCCCCGACCAGCAGCATGTCGCAATGCGGATCGAGGATCTGCGCCATGCGGATCGTGTAGGCGGTCAGCATCACCAGCGGCTGCTTGCCCTTGGCGGCGCGGATCGCGGGCACGGTCAGCCGCTTCATCGGCGCCGGCGTCGGGTTCGCGCGGCTGGTGGCGGTGTCGATCTGGAAGGTGGACATTATATCTGGCCCTCAATTGCCGGGCGTGGGGCATCCGCCCCACTTGGCTTCCTCGCATAAGCTCGGGCGGCCTTTGGCCTTGCGGAGCCCTCGCGGGCTCCGACGTTAGGCCCGGCGTCGGAATATGTACATGTTTTGAAGGACCGGGCCTCAAGCGCCGGCGGCCACGTCCGTGGCCTTGGCTATCCTCGCATAAGCTCGGGCGCGCGGTCGCGCTTGCGGTGCCCTGCGGGCTCCGACGTTAGGCCCGGCGTCGGAACATGTACATGTTGTGTGAGGTTGGCCCTCAAGCGCCGGGCGTGGGGCATCCGCCCCACTTGGCTATCCTCGCATAAGCTCGGGCGGCCCTTGGCCTTGCAGAGCCCTGGCAGGCTCCGGCGCCAGACCCGGCGCTTCCGGGAAGCCAGCATCTACGGATTCTGGACGCCCGGCGTCTGAGGGTCAATCCCTCAGAGCATCCCCAGCGCAGCCATGTAGGTTTCGAGGATCATCGCCTCTTCCTCATGCTCGCCCTTCTTCTTCTTGCGGATGGCGAGCAGCTTGCGGACGATCTTGGTGTCGTAGCCGCGGCTCTTCATCTCGGACATGACGTCCTTGATGTCGTCGGCGATGCCCTTCTTTTCCTCTTCCAGGCGCTCGACCCGCTCGACGAACAGACGCAGCTCCTGCGCTGCGATGCTGCCCTTGTCTTCGGTCGTGTCGGCTTCGGCCATGATTCGTCTATCCCTGCATGCGGTGAAGGCGAGACGCTGTAGAGGCAGCCGCCCCCGCGCTCAACGGAGAATAAGCGGACGGGCCGCGACCGGTCGCATGGGCCGGCGGATTACGCAATCGATAGCATTGACATGACGGAGGGGGTTGTCATCTCCACAGGCCGGTCTATCCCCTGTCGCATCCTCCCCCGATTGAGATCAGGAAAAGACACGTGGAGAGCCAGATTTCCCCCCGCCAGCGCAAGGTTCGCGTGCTGGCCACGCTCGGCCCGGCGAGTGCCTCGCCCGAAATGATCGCGCGCCTGTTCAAGGCCGGCGCCGACGCCTTCCGCATCAACATGAGCCACGGCACGCATGAGGACAAGGTGCCGCTGGTGCAGGCGATCCGCGCGATGGAGAAGGAGTTCGGCCGCACCACCACGATCCTGTTCGACCTGCAGGGCCCCAAGCTGCGCGTCGGCAAATTCGCCGAGGGCCGCGTGATGCTCGAGACCGGCAAGCCCTTCCGGCTCGATCGCGATCCGACGCCCGGCGACGCGACCCGCGTCGAACTGCCCCATCGCGAGATTTTCGAGGCGCTGAAACCCGGCACCCGCCTGCTGCTCGACGACGGCAAGCTGGTCCTGCGCGTGCGCAACGTCCATGCCGACTGGATCGACACGCTGGTCGAGGTCGGCGGCGCGCTGTCCAACGCCAAGGGGCTCAACGTCCCCGACGTGATCGTGCCGATGGCCGCGCTGACCGAGAAGGACCGCCGCGACCTGACCTTCGCCTGCGAACATGGCGCTGACTGGATCGCGCTCTCCTTCGTCCAGCGGCCCGAGGACGTCGCCGAGGCCCGCCGCCTGATCGGCGGCAAGGCGGCGCTGCTCGCGAAGATCGAGAAGCCGGCGGCGGTCGAGCGGCTCGAGGAGATATTGGAGCTGGCCGACGCGGTGATGGTCGCGCGCGGCGACCTGGGCGTCGAGCTGCCGCCCGAGCGCGTGCCGCCGATGCAGAAGCGCATCGTCGAGACCGCGCGCCGCATGGGCCGCCCGGTCGTGGTGGCGACGCAGATGCTCGAATCGATGATACAGTCGCCCTCGCCCACCCGCGCCGAAGTGTCCGACGTCGCGACCGCCATCTATGACGGCGCCGACGCGGTGATGCTGTCGGCCGAATCGGCGAGCGGCCAGTGGCCGGAAGAGGCGGTGTCGATGATGAACGCCATCGCCATGTCGGTCGAAAGCGACCCCGGCTATGCCGCGCGCCTGCACTTTACCGAGACGCTCCCCGACGCCACCACCGCCGACGCCTTGGCCGAGGCCGCCGCGAGCATCGCTAACACCGTGTCCGCCAGCGCGATCGTCTGCTTCACCTTGTCGGGCTCGACCGCGCGGCGCATCGCCCGCGAGCGGCCGATGGTGCCGCTGATGGTGCTGACCCCGCAGGCGGCGACCGCCCGCCGCCTCGGCCTCCTCTGGGGCGCCCACGCCGTCCGCACCCGCGACGTCGCGAGCTTCGAGGAGATGGTCGCCAAGACCAAGCGCATGGTCCTGCGCCACAAGCTGGCCCAAGCCGGCGACCGCATCGTCGTCGTCGCCGGCGTCCCCTTCGGCACGCCGGGCTCGACGAACATGATCCATGTCGTCCGCCTGACGGGGGATGAGTTGAAGGGCTATGGGGGGTAGGGGTTCTATCTGCGAGGATGAGATCAGGAAGTAGATGAGCGAACGCGATTTCCCTGCAGTCATTCAACGCAACTTTGCGTGGCGTCTCGCATTTTGGGGAATGCTCGCGCTCTCGATTGGATGGCTGCTCCTCGCCGTTTTGATATGGCCCAGAAGCTTAGAGGCTTTGATTCACCAACCGCTACTCCGCAAACCAAGCGGGAGTTGGGCGATGGTAGGCGTCTCGATCATTGCTCTGATGCAGCCTCCAGCGTTGGCATGGCTTATCTATCGCGCGGTTCGCGGCCGCTACTCCCGACGCGCAGGCGCGCTCATTGTCAGTGCCGCTGCACCTCTCTCTACCCTCGCAGCAATTGCATTACTGATGACAACTGCCAAAGTGCTCGAGAAACGCGCACTCCATGAACATGAGATGCGCCTATCCACCGGATCGATTTCCTATGTCTGTGAGAAAGATCATCCGTCGGTAGACTTTCGTCGCGACGCGATGCGGTCGACTCAGTTGATTCTAACCAAGCATCGACATGGCGATACTCCGCCGACTTGGACCATTGCTTGGCCTGCGGAAATGGCCGGAGCCGCCGCGAACTTCGACGCCGATACAGGCAGTATAGGCGGATCACAGGGCATACAGTGGCGAGCCGCCCGGGGACGGTACTCTGCCACGCTTTCGTTCAGCGATGTGCTCGGTGAGTATGGGACAGCGACGATTTGGCTGCGGATGAAGCGGTCGGATGACCGGGATTTTAGTCGGGACAGTGATCCGGCCTATATTGATATGACTTGCGGCCCCGATCCAGAAAGCTATCGCGCGAACGAGTGATCGCGGCGTTTTTCTTGTCCCGCAAGACCGTTCACTTCTCCTCCTTTCCAGACGGCTCGATGTATCTGAAAAGTACGGTTGGGGGTAAGAGATCGAAACCTGTCAATGTCGGATGGTATGTCATCCGCTTCGGCGTTTAGCTTTGCAGGAAAGGTACTGAGGATGCGACGGCGAATAATCACCACGGTCGCGATCTTGGCGGCCTTTTATCTCGGCTGGTGGCTGCACGGCTTCATCAATATCGATCAGTGCCTTGATGCAGGCGGCGTTTGGGACGACCGCCACAATTTTTGCAGCCACCTCGATTGAAAGCTCCCTTGGCTTCCGCCACACCTCTTCCAAACATATCCTTCGGGGGAGCCGTCATGAAACCCGTCACCGCCTTTGCCGTAGCCGCCCTGCTGCTGGGCGGCACACCCCTCGGCGCCGCGCCTGAGGAGAAGGCGGACAAGGCGCCGGCTTCGGCCACCCCCGCCCCGCCCGAAGCATGGGCGCCTGAGGAAGTGCGGAGCAGTGGCAGCGTCACGGTCGGGGGTGCGCGCATTCCCTATCAGGCGATTGCGGGGACGCTGATCGTCCACCCGAAGGACCATGACGCCGACGAGGCGAAGGCGGGGGACAAGGACGCGCCCGAGGCGTCGATGTTCTACACCGCCTATGTCCGCACCGGCGGGCCGGCGGGATCGCGGCCGATCACCTTCCTGTTCAATGGCGGGCCGGGGTCGTCGACGGTGTGGCTGCACATGGGCGCCTTCGGCCCGCGCCGGGTCGTCACCGGGGATGCGGGGCAGGTGACGAGTGCGCCCTATCGCACCGTCGACAACGCCTTCTCGCTGCTCGACGCGTCGGACCTCGTCTTCATCGACGCGCCCGGCACCGGGTTCAGCCGCACGCGGGGGAAGGACAAGGACAAGGCCTTTTACGGGGTCGACCAGGATATCCACGCCTTTGCCGATTTCATCACGCAATTCCTCACCCGGCACGGGCGCTGGTCGTCGCCCAAATATCTGTTCGGGGAAAGCTACGGCACGATGCGGGCGGCGGGGATGACCAAGGCTCTGCAGGATGTCGACGTCGACCTGAACGGGGTGATCCTGCTGTCCGACATCCTCAACTGGGACCTGGTCCCCGACGATCCGCAGACCAACCCCGGCGTCGACCTGCCCTATGTCGTGTCGCTGCCGACCTATGCCGCGACCGCCTGGTATCATCGCCGCGTCGCCGACCGCCCCGACGACCTTAAGGCCTTCCTTACCGAGGTCGAACGCTTCGCCACCACCGATTATGCGCTGGCGCTGATGCAGGGCAATGCGCTGCCCGAGGCGCAGCGGCAGGCGATCGCGGCGAAGCTGTCGGCCTATACCGGCCTGTCCACCGCCTATCTGCTGCGCAGCAATCTCCGCATCGAATATGGCGCGATGCAGAAGGAGCTGCTGCTCGACCAGGGGCTGACCACGGGCACGCTCGACACACGCTTCACCGGCTATACGATCGACCCGCTGTCGAAGCTCGCCGGCTACGACCCGCAGAGCGCGGCGGTGGGCGCGGCCTATGTCGCGGCGTTCAACGATTATGCGCGCGGCACGCTGCGCTATGGCGCGGGGCGGCCCTTTCGCTCCGGCATCGATATCTATGGCAGCTGGGACTATAAGCATCAGCCGCCGGGCAGCGGAAAGCCGCTGATCGCGCTGCCCAACGTCCTGCCCGACCTGGCGGTGGCGATGAAGCGCAACCCGGCGATGAAGATCCTGGTGACCGGCGGCTATTTTGACGTGTCGACGCCCTATTTTGCGGGGCGCTACGAACTGAGCCACCTGCCGGTGCCGCCCGCGCTGCAGGCGAATATCGACTATCGCTATTATCCGTCGGGCCACATGGTCTATCTCCACGCGCCGTCGCTGCAGGCGATCCACGACGATGTCGCCGCCTTCATCCAGCGGAGCGCGGGCGGACGCTGATCCTCCCGCCAGCCCCGATCAGCCCATAGCAATCAGGCCGGCACGCGCTCCGCATGGCGCGGCGGGGCGATCCGGATCGGGCAGGCGACGGCGAGCCCCAGCACCGCGTTGATCCGCCCGAGGCCGAGCCATTTCGCGCAGGAGGCGATCAGGTCGGCGATCTCGGCCGCGCTGAAGGCCGCGCGTATCTCGTCCCAGAAGGCCTCGTCATAGGCCTGCTTGCCCGAGAGGGGTCGGGCGATTCTTACGGCGGCGTCCAGGAGGAGGGGATGTAGACGCCGCCGTTTCCGGCCAGGCCGAAAGGGGTCAATGCTTGCGGAAAGCATCCTCGATGCTGACGACGCTCACCACCAGCATGAAGAGCGCGGCCGCCGCCACCGGCAGATAGAGATAATGGTCACCGATGAAGCCGATCATGTCGCTGTCTCCTCGTTCGATGAGAGGAGTTTCGCGCGGCGCGCGTGATTCGCATTTGATCGAGGTCAAAGGCTGAAAAAACTTTGGGAGACCTGTCCAGCGGTCAGAGCAGGCCGCGACGCTCCAGCTCGGTACGCAGCGGGATCGCGCCCTGAAAATGATGGCCGGCGATGCCCAGTGCCTCGGCGGCGCGGACATTGTCGTCGCGGTCGTCGATGAAGATCGCCTCGTGCGGCGCGAGGCCGAAACGGTCGAGCGCGAGCCGGTAGATGGCGGGATCGGGCTTCACCAGCCGCTCGGTGCCCGACACGACGATATCCTCGAACAGATTGAAGATCGCCGCCTCGCGGGTGCGGAAGGGCGGCCAGAATTCGTCGCTGAAATTGGTGATGGCATAGAGCGGGACGCCGCGCGCGTGCAGCGCGCGGACGATATCGCCCATGCCCGGCAACAGGCCGGTGACGGTCTCGGAGAAGCGGGGACCGAAGGCCGCGATCGCCTCGGCGAAGCGCGGCCACAGCGCGATCAGCTCGGCGCTCGTCTCGGCGAAGGGCCGGCCGGCATCATGCTGGTTGTGCCAGTCGAGCGTGACGACATCGCGCAGAAACAGTTCGAGCTCGTGCGTGGGCACGAGCTTTTCGAAGAACTGCCGGAGGTTCCAGTCGTAGAGCACATTGCCGACATCGAAGATGACGGCGCGCGTGCGACCCTCGACCAGCGGGGTGATCAGCCCTGACGCGCCTTGAAGCGGCGGTTGGTCTTGTTGATCACATAGGTGCGGCCACGGCGACGGATCACGCGGTTATCCCGATGACGGTCCTTGAGGGACTTGAGCGAATTGCGGATCTTCATGGCGAACGCGCCTGCTTTCTAACCTGATATGTTGAAAAACGAGGCGTCCCCCTATGGTCTGGCCGCCGATGAGTCAATGTCTGTTTTGCCCGGCCGCCCGTGCTCATCGTGCAAATCGGCCCCGTTTCCATCGTCCTGGACCATATTCCATCCCCTGTCGCGGCGAATCGTTCATGGACAGTCCAGTTTTCATGATGCACCCAAAACGACGCTGCGGCGTTGAGATCGGAGCATGGCCGGAGAGCATCGGCCGGGAGGTTCTGTATGAAGTCGATTGTGTCCAAGGCGATCCTGCTCGGTTGCGCGGCGGCGCTGGCCGGCTGTGCGGCGCAGACCCCCGAGGTCCGCGTGACCCGTTTCCATCTGGGCCAGCCGATCGCGTCGGGCGAGATCGCGGTGACGTCACGCGACCCGACGCTGGCCAAGGATCTGGAGTTCCAGACCTATGCCCGCATCGTCGCGTCGGAGCTGCAGCGCCAGAATTTCAGCATCGCACCCGACATCGCCAGGTCCGAACAGGTCGCGGTGGTCGACGTCGAGCGCAACTGGCGCCCGACCGGCCAGCGCAGTGGATCGTCGATGTCGATCGGCCTGGGCGGCGGCAGCGGCGGCGGCTGGGGCGGCGGCACCGGCGTGGGCCTGGGCGGATCGGTCAGCTTCCCGATCGGCAAGTCGAAGGAGCGGATGGACGTCGCCACCCGCCTGTCGGTGCAGATCAAGCGCCGCTCGGAAGGCACGATCATCTGGGAAGGCCGCGCCGAGACCATCTCGCGCGACGGCGCGCCCGAATCGGCACCCGAGGCCGCCGTCTCTCGGCTCGCCTCGGCTCTGTTCAGGGACTTCCCCGGCCGTTCGGGCGAGACTATCACGGTAAAATGACAGCATTTGACGGCATCGCCATTTCGAGCCGCTTCGACAGCGGCAACATCTCGGTCCTCGGTCGCGAGGGAAACCGCTTCGACCTGGCCATCTACAAGGACCACCTGTCCGACTTCTACCAGTGGTTCCACTTCCGCCTGACCGGGGCGAAGGGGGTTCCGCTGGTCCTGCGCATCGGCAATGCCGGTGGCGCGGCCTATCCCCAGGGCTGGACCAACTATCGCGCCTGCGCCTCTTCGGACCGCGAGACGTGGCGCCGGGTGGATACCGACTATATTGACGGCGCGCTGACGATCCGCATCACGCCCGAGGCCGACGCCGTCTGGCTCGCTTATTTCGCGCCCTATTCGATGGAACGCCACCATGACCTGGTCGCGCGCATCGCCGGCCGGCCGGGCGTCCGCCACGAGCGGATCGGCGAGACGCTCGACGGACAGGACATCGACCTGCTGACCCTCGGCGAGGGACCGAAGACAGTGTGGCTCTACGCGCGCCAGCATCCGGGCGAGACCATGGCCGAATGGTGGATGGAGGGCGCACTCGAGCGGCTGACCGATCCGCATGACCCGGTCGCGCGCAGCCTGCGCCGCCGCGCCACCTTCCACATCGTCCCCAATATGAACCCCGACGGATCGCGGCGCGGCCATCTGCGCACCAATGCGGCGGGCGTGAACCTCAATCGCGAATGGGCCGCGCCGACCGCCGAGCGCAGCCCCGAAGTGCTGTGCGTGCTCCAGCGCATGGACCAGACCGGGGTCGACTTCGCGATGGACGTCCATGGCGACGAGGCGATCCCGCACGCCTTCATCGCGGGTTTCGAGGGCATACCGAACTGGACCGAGGATCAGGGCCGGCTCTATCATCTGTTTCGCGACACGCTGGCGCGCTGCACGCCCGATTTCCAGACGCGCCACGGCTATGGCGTCGCGCCCAAAGGCAAGGCCAATCTGGCGATGTCGACCAACCAGCTCGCCCAGCGCTTCGGCTGCGTGTCGACCACGCTGGAAATGCCGTTCAAGGAGAATGACGACCTGCCCGATCCCGAGCATGGCTGGTCGCCCGAACGGTCGATGCGGCTGGGTCACGCCTGCCTCGACGCGCTTCACCAGATATTGGACGAACTGCCGGCGCGGGGCTGACCGCGCCGGCCGCGCGGTTCAGGCGCGCCCCGCCCCGCGTTCGGTCGCACTCTCTTGTAGAAGTGCCACCGTCGCCTCGTCGAGCGGGCGATCGAAGCGGCAACCCGCCTCGCGGCCGTCGGCCCAGACGATGTGCGCGTCGACCAATCCCCGTCCGGGCAGCGCCAGGCCGATCGAGGTTTCGGGTTCGAGGTCCTGATAGAGGCGCAGCCGGGCACCACCCGAGGAAATGTCGATGATGCGGCAGGGCGCGCGGCTTGCCGTCCTCAGGCGAATCTGGGTTTCGAATGCGGCGGCATGCCGGGGCGCCGTCCTGCGGCATCGACCTTCACGGACCACCACTTCCGAAGAAAACATAGATCTCCCCTGCCGCGCCGATCCCCACGGCCCCCGCCGCTGGTCGCCATCGATCGCGATCGCCTAAGGGGTATTACTGAGGTCGCCCCGGACGAGCAACGGCCAATCTGGCCAGCGGAGTCAGGCGTCCAGCTCGATGTCCCAGTAGAGCCAGTCGCGCCAGCTCTGGTGCAGATAATGGGGCGGGAAACTGCGCCCATTTTCCTGCAATTCCCAGCTGGTCGGCCGGCGCGGCGTCTCGAACAGGCGCATGCCCGCCTGGCGCGGGGTGCGTCCGCCCTTGCGCAGATTGCACGGCGCGCAGGCGGTGGAGACATTCTCCCAGGTCGTGCGCCCGCCCTGGGCGCGCGGGATGACATGGTCGAAGGTCAGGTCGGTCGTGGCGCCGCAATATTGGCAGGAGAAGCGGTCGCGCAGGAACAGGTTGAAGCGGGTGAACGCCGGGTGCTCCGACTGGCGCACATATTGGCGCAGCGCGATGACCGAGGGCAGCTTCATCGCAAAATTCGGGCTGCGCACCTCGCGGTCATATTGGGAGACGATGTCGACCCGTTCGAGGAAAACCGCCTTTATCGCCGTCTGCCAGTTCCACAGCGACAGCGGATAATAGCTGAGAGGGGTATAGTCGGCATTGAGGACGAGCGCCGGGCAACTGTCCGGATGGCGCATAAGATCGGAGTGGTACATGGTCGAACCAGGCCTCCCGCAAAGTGGAGAACCGGTCGCTTCGCCCTCGACCTTCCGTTCGCACACCGGAACGCCTATGGCCGAACCGGCCGCGTCCTCTGTGGCCACTCTTTCGCCGGAAAGCGTGACATGGGCATGACAGCATTTCCGTTGACTCCTCGTCAAGAGTCCGAATGCACGGGCCGCTGATTTCCCGATTCGCGCCGAGCCCGACAGGGCGTCTGCATCTGGGTCATGCCTATTCGGCGATGCGTGCCCACGACCTTGCCCGCGCCGCCGGTGGGCGCTTCCTGTTGAGGATCGAGGATATCGATCCGGGCCGCTGCCGGCCCGAGCATGTCGCGGGCATCATCGGGGATCTGCGCTGGCTGGGCCTTGACTGGGACGGGCCACCCCTGTTCCAGTCGGCACGCCTGCCGCTCTACGCCGCCGCGCTCGACCGGCTGAAGGCGATGGACCTCGTCTATCCCTGTTTCTGCACCCGCGCGCGGATCGCCGCCGAGATCGCCGCCAGCGCCAGCGCGCCGCACGGCCCCGATGGCCCGCTCTATCCGGGGCTCTGCCGCACGCTGTCGGCCGGCGAGCGCGCCGCCCGGATCGCCGCGGGCGAGGCCCATGCCTGGCGGCTCGACTGCATGCGCGCCGCCGCGCTGGCGGGGCCGCTTCAGTGGCACGATGAGCAAGCCGGCAGCGTGACCGCCCGGCCCGACATCCATGGCGACGTCGTCCTCGCGCGCAAGGACGCGCCGACCAGCTATCATCTGGCCGTCACGGTCGACGATGCGGCGCAGGGCATCAGCGACGTGGTGCGCGGCCGCGATCTGTTCGAGGCGACCCATGTCCACCGCCTGCTCCAGGCGCTGCTCGGGCTGCCGACACCGCATTATCATCATCATGGCCTGCTGACCGACGCAGACGGCAATCGCCTCGCCAAGCGCGCGGGATCACCCTCGCTGGCATCGATGCGCGAAGCGGGGGCCGACCCGGCCGCAATCCTGGCGCAGCTGCGCGAGGCGCGCGACACGGCCTGATCGGAGAAGCCCGGCTCAGCCGCCGATGCGCGCGGCGGTGCGGGCCGTTGCCCGGTAGAGCAGCGCCAGCAGCAGCACGACCAGCAGCGTCCCCGCCGCCATGGCGACGCCCGGATGCCCGCCGCCCACCAGCGCCAGCGGTTCGCCGCTACCGGTCGCGACGATCAGACCGGCCAGCAGCACGCCGAACAGGCTTTCGCCGACGATGAAGCCCGACGCGAGCAGCACGCCCAGCCGCTGCGCGGCGCCCTCGCGATGGCGCCGGTCGTAAAGATGGCCGATCACTGCACCGATCACCACCGGCAAGGTCGCCGACATCGGCAGATAGATGCCGATGCCTACCGCCAGCGGCGGCAGGCGCAGCAACCCGCGCCGGCCGAGCAGCGCATCCAGCGCGACCAGCACGAGACCTGCGCCCGCGCCGAGGAAGATCATGTTCCAGTCGAGCCCTTCGCCCAATATGCCCCGCGCGAGCCCCGCGATCAGCGTTGCCTGCGGGGCGGGCAGCGGTGAGGCGGGGCTTGGCAACCCCGTGCCCGGCAGCGGCGCGAAACCATAGGCGCGGTTGAGCAGGTCGAGGATCGGCGGGATCACCGCCGAGCCGGCGAGCGTGCCGATCATGAGGGCAACCTGCTGCTTCCAGGGCGTGGCACCAATCAGCTGGCCGGTCTTGAGATCCTGAAGATTGTCATTGGCGATCACCGCGCAGGCGAGCACGAGCGCGGTCACGAACAGCGCGAAGGCGACCAGCTGCGGAACCGCATCAGCCCCCGCCAGCGGCCGCACCGCCACCGCCAGCAGCAGCGCCGAGCCCAGCACCGCTAGAATGGCGAGCCCCGATACCGGGCTGTTCGACGAGCCGATCAGCCCGGCCATATAGCCGCACACGGCCGCGACGAAGCCGCCCATCAGCAGGACATAGATGTAGAAAGCGAAGGACAAAGGCAGCGCCATGCCGGCGAGCGGACCACTGCGCAGAAAATGCCACAGCAGCGCGAGGATCGGCAGCGCCACCAGCGCAACGATGATGGCGAGCCAGCCGACCGGCATGTCGCGCTCTTCGATCGGCAGCAGCGCACCTTCGGCCTTGCGGCGGCGCGAGGCGGCAACCGCGTCGGCCATGCCCTGCCACAGCGGGCGGGCGAGCTTGCCGAGCGTCCAGATCGAAGCGGCAGCGATCACCCCGGCGCCGAAAAAGCGCACCTGTCCGCCGAACACCGCCAGCGCGGCGTCTTCGGCAGGGCCCGGCGCGGCGGCGATTGCCGACAAGATCGGGGTGGCGACGCCGAAAGCGATCAGCAACCCGAGCCCCATGGCAAGCCCGACCGACAGGCCGACAAGATGGCCGGCGCCCAGCAGCGCGAAGGACAGGGAAGCGGAGATGCCGGTGGCCGCAGACGTGCCGCCGATGCGGAACCAGGTCGACGCTTCGGCCGCAACCAGCCTGGTCGCGCCCAGCAAAGCAAAGCCGACCGAGGCGAGCGAGCCCAGCCCGATCGTCCGCAGCCCGGCCCGTGCCTCGGCCGCACCCTCGACGGTCTGGGTGCCGACCTTGAGCACCTCGGCCGCCGCGACACCCTCGGGATAGGGCAGGTCGGATCCGGTCACGAGCGCACGCCTCAACGGCACCGACAAGACCACCCCCATCATGCCGCCCGACGCGCAGAGCAGGAAGGTCTGCCAAAAAGGAAAGCCCTGCCACCAGCCGATCATCACGAGTCCGGGCAGAACGAAGATGATCGAGGCGATGCAGCCCGCCGCCGATGCCACCGTCTGGACGATGTTGTTTTCGAAGATCGTGCTGCCCCGCACCATCCGCAGCAGCGCCATCGAGATGACGGCGGCGGGGATGGAGGTCGCGAAGGTCAGGCCGACCCTGAGCCCGAGATAGACATTGGCCGCCGTGAAGATGAAGGTGATCGCGATACCGAGCAGCACGCCGCGCAGCGTGAGCTCCCGCACCATCTGGCCGGATTTCGCCGTCATTCGCACACCTCGCTGCCGTCCACCGCCTGAATGCGCCCCCACAGCCATCCTGACAATGGCGTCCTGAGTTCAACGCAGGTGCAGTGAACTGACAAGAGTGAAACACGAAAAAATGGCAGATTCAAACCTTTGCGCTTTCTTTTCGCAGGTGCACATTTTTTGCTTGCCGAATCATGTTCGCAGGCGCACAAAGATCAGGCCTTTCAGGCATCCTCTCCTAAAACTTTCAAGGCCGGCCCCTCGGGACCGGCCTCTTTTTTGTCTGAGCGAGCCGAAACCGGGCCAGATGCGGTTTGGCGTTCAGGACGCGGCGAGGATGTGGGCGCGCACCTGCGGATAGATCTGGCTTTCCCAGCGACGCCCGCTGAACACGCCATAATGGCCGACGCCGGCCTGCAGATAATGGCGTTTCATATGTGGGCGCAGGCCCGAGCAGAGATCATGGGCGGCGGCGGTCTGCCCGACCGCGCAGATATCGTCGCGTTCCCCCTCGACCGTCAGCAGTGCCGTACGGCGGATGCGTCCGCAGTCGATCCGCCGGCCGCGATGCTCGAGTTCGCCCTTGGCGAGCAGGGCCCGCTGGAACACCCGATCGATCGTCTCCAGATAGAATTCGGCGGTGAGGTCGAGCACCGCGAAATATTCGTCGTAAAAGTCGCGGATCGCCCGCGCCTGCTCCTCCTCGCCGTCGGCAAGATGCTGGTAGAGCGTGCGATGCTGCTCGAAATGGCGGCCCGAGTTCATCGCCATGAAGGCGCTGAGCTGCAGAAAGCCGGGATAGACCCGCCGCCCCCGCCCTTCATAGCGCAGCGGCACATTGTGAATCAGATTCTCCTCGAACCACTCGAAACTGTTGCCGGTGGCGAGGTCGTTGACGGCGGTCGGATTGATGCGGACATCGACCGGCCCGCCCATCAGGGTCAGGCTGCGCGGACATGCGGGATTGGCGTCCTCGGACATCAGCGCCACCGCCGCCAGCGCCGGAACGCAGGGCTGGCAGACCGCCACCATGTGCACGGGCGGACCGATTTCCTCGAGAAAATGGACGATATGGTCGACATAGTCGTCGAAGCCGAAGTCGCCCGCAGACATCGGTACGTCGCGCGCATTCTTCCAGTCGGTGATATAGACGTCATGGTCGCGCAGAAGCACCTCGACCGTATTGCGCAGCAGCGTCGCGAAATGGCCCGAAATGGGCGCGACCAGCAACACCTTGGGCTGCTCGACAGCCTGCGCGGGCTTGGCGAAGCGCAGCAAATCGCCGAAGGGCGTCGCCGCGATGAGTTCCTCGCGCACCGGCACCTCGCCATTGCCGCACAGCGCGCTGGCGATGCGATAAGCGGGGCGATCGGCGGTCAGGCGGGTGTTGGCGATCATGTCGAGCGCGGCATAGGCACTGTTGGCGAGCGGCGCATGCGCGAGCGCCCCCCACATGGGACGGGTGCGCAGACCGGCCTCCGCCATCAGCCGCATCGGGGTGGCGAGGTCGGTCATGGTCTGGAAGAACTGGTACAACATCGCCGGCCGCCCCCTTGTCGAAACAATAAGCCAGCACTTTGGCCGGCTGCCAATATTTTAATGTTGCACTGCGCCATATAATTTTGACGCTTGCTGTTCTTTGGTGGCATGCTCGTCGCCAGATAGGGGGTGCCGATGCCGCAAGCCGTCCTGACGCTGTCCAGCCGCAACTATTCGTCCTGGTCGCTGCGCGGCTGGCTGTTGTGCCGCATGGCCGGGCTCGACCTGCGCGAGGAAATGGTGCCGATCGATGCGCCCGGCCAACGGGCCGAGCTGCTGCTGCTGTCGCCGTCGGTGCTGGTGCCGCGCCTGACGCATGAGGGTGCCAGCGTCTGGGACACGCTCGCCATCGCCGAATATCTGCATGAGCGCTTTCCCGAGGCGGGCCTCTATCCCGCCGACACGCTGAGGCGCGCGCATTGCCGGTCGATCTCGGGCGAGATCCATTCGGGCTTCCACAATCTCCGCTCGGCGCTGCCGATGAACCTGCGCAGCCGCCACGAAAGCTTCCGCCTCTTCGCCGGCGCCAGGCCCGATATCGAGCGGATAGAGACGATCTGGCAGGATTGCCTGGAGCGCTATGGCGGCCCCTGGCTGTTCGGCGCGGCGCCCACCGTCGCCGACGCGATGTTCGCCCCCGTTGCGACCCGCTTCGTCACCTATGCCGTCCCGCTCGCTCCCGCCTGCGCCGCCTATCGCGACACGATCATCGCCTGGCCCCTGATGCAGCAATGGACCAAGGCCGCGCTGGAGGAGCCCGAAGAGGTCGAGGAACTCGACGCGGAGTTCTGACGGAGGGCCACTTCTGTATTTGCGACGCAGCCTATCGTCGGATTGATCCATTCTGGCGCAGTCTCTACGCCTGCGCCACTTATGGTTAACTTTACTTAACCCCAGCCTGCTTTGGTCGGGCCCGTCACTTGCGGGAGCCCCACCGAATGAACGCGCCTGTCGATGTCCCTTCCATGCTGCGGGATGTCATCGCCCATTTTTCTGCCGGTCGCTTCGATGCAGCCGGACACATCATGCCATCTTTGTTGGCAGTCGTGACCGATCAGCCGGCGCTCCATAATCTGGCCGGAGCTATCGCTGCGGGGGTTGGCGATCATGCGGGAGCGATCACCCATTATGACAGGGCCTTGCTGATCCAGCCGGACTTTCGGGATGCGCTGTCGAACCGCGGCCTCGCGCATCATGCACTGGGGCGCAGTATCGAGGCGCTGGCGGACTTCGACGCGGCAATCCGTTCCGCGCCGGACTTTGCCGAAGCGCACTGCAACCGGGCGGTCATCCTCCGTGAACGGGGCGACCATGCCGGCGCTGTCGAGGCCTCTCGTCGCGCAATTGCGGCGCAGCCGGATTTCGCAGCGGCTCACTATAATCTGGGCAATGCGTTGAGCGAACTCCAGCGACTGGATGAGGCCTGCGCCAGCTTTACCCGCGCGATCGAACTTCAGCCCGAACATGCGGACGCCTGGTGCAACCTGGGCAATTGCCTTCACCTGTCGGGTCGACTCGAAGACGCGCTGGGCTGTCTCGATCGGGCCAGCACCTTGGCGCCGGAAAATCCGGCCATTCATGCCAATCGCGGCAACGTGGCCCATGAACTGAAACAGCTGGACAAGGCGCGAGCCAGCTATGAAGCGGCTTTACGGCTCGCTCCCGACGACCAAAGCACAGCGGCGCGGCTCGCTTTCGTGCGGGCGCATGGCTGCGACTGGTCCGAGCTCGATGAAGGCCGGCTAGCGACGCTGGGCATCGAAGGGAGTGCCGTGACGCCCTTCACGCTGCTGGCGTTGGACGACGATCCCGAACGCGGTCTCGCCCGATCTCGCAACTGGGCCCGCCACAGCTATCCGGCCAGGATCGCCGCCACCTTCGCCTCTCCGCCCAGCGACAGGATCCGCATCGGCTATTTCTCGTCGGACTTTCACAACCATGCGACGATGCTGCTCATGGCCGGCATGCTCGAAGCACATGATCGCCACCGCTTCGAGGTTCATGCCTTTTGTTATGGCCCTCAGCGGGATGACCCGATGCGACGCCGAGTGGTGGCAGCTGTCGAGTATTTTCACGATGTTTCGGCTTCAACCGATGCCGAAGCTGCTGCTTTTGCCCGTCGGCTCGGGATTGATGTCGCCGTCGATCTGAAGGGCTATACGCAGGAGGCGCGGCCGGGAATCATGGCGCATGGGGCAGCGCCGGTGCAGATGGCCTATCTCGGCTATCCGGGCTCGATGGGCTGCGATTTCATCGACTATATCGTCGCCGACGCCATGGTGATCCCGCACGGCAGCGAGCGCCATTATAGCGAGAAGGTCATCCGGCTGCCGCACAGCTACCAGCCCAACGACCGCAGCCGTCCGATCGGCGGAGCGACGCCGAGCAGGGCGTCACAGGGCCTGCCCGATCGAGGGGCGGTCTTCTGTTGCTTCAACAACAGCTTCAAGATCTGCGGGGACGCCTTCGCCAGCTGGATGGGTATCCTGCGCGAGGTCCAAGGCTCGGTCCTCTGGCTGCTGTCGGACAATGATATGGCCACCCGCAATCTGAGGCGGGAAGCGCAACGGCTTGGCGTCGATCCCGAAAGACTGGTCTTCGCAGGCCGGCAACCGCTCGAAATCCATCTGGCCCGACATGCCCTCGCCGACCTCTTCCTCGACACCTTCGCCTATAATGCCCACACCACCGCAGCGGATGCGCTCTGGACCGGGACGCCTGTGATTACCAAGCGCGGAAAGGCCTTTGCGGCCCGGGTGGGCGCCAGTCTGCTGAGAGCGACGGGACTGGACGAGCTGGTTACTGATGACGAGAGCTCCTACCGCGACCTCGCCATCGCACTCAGCCGCGAGCCCGAACGCCTTGCAGCGCTAAAGGCAAGGCTCGTGCAGGCGCGTGACCAAGGGCCACTGTTCGACAGCGCATCTTTCGCGCGCGGCATCGAAAAGGCCTTTGAGGCTGCCATCGCCCGCCACCGGTCAGGCTCCGCGCCGGACCATATCGATATCGCCCCCTGATCAGCCGCGCGCGGCCAGTGTCCTTTCCCAGGCGAGGGCATGGGCGACGATCGTGTCGAGCTCGGCGAGGCGGGGGCGCCAGGGGGTCGTCGCGAGGATGCGGCTGTTGTCGGCGATCAGCGCGGCGGGGTCGCCCGCGCGGCGCGGCTCCATGCGGCGGACGATGCTGCTGCCGGCGATGCGATCGACCGAGTCGAGCACTTCGAGCACCGAAAAGCCCCGACCATAGCCGCAATTGAGAACATGGCTTTGCGCCGGATCGGCGATCAGCGTGTCGAGCACGTGCAGATGGGCGTCGGCGAGATCGCTGACATGGATATAGTCGCGCACACCGGTGCCGTCGGGGGTCGCATAGTCGGTCCCGAAGATCGCCACCTCGGCCCGCCGGCCGAGCGCCGCTTCGACCGCCACCTTGATCAGATGGGTGGCGCCCGCCGTCGACTGGCCCGTGCGGCCCTGCGGATCGGCGCCGGCGACGTTGAAATAGCGCAGCGCGCCATAGTTGATCGGATGCGCGGCGGCCACGTCCTTGAGCATCGCCTCGGTCATCAGCTTCGACATGCCATAGGGGTTGATCGGGACCGTCGGCATATCCTCGCGCACCGGGATGCTGTCGGGGGTGCCATAGGTCGCGGCGGTCGACGAGAAGAGGAAATGGCGCACCCCGCCCCGCACCGCGCTTTCGATCAGGGTGCGGCTGTTGGCGGTGTTGTTGCGATAATATTTGAGCGGATCGGCGACCGATTCCGGGACCACCACCGACCCTGCGAAGTGGAGGATCGCGCCGATGCCATCCTCCGCCAGGATGCGGGCGACCAGCGCCTCGTCGGCGATGTCGCCCTCATGGAAGCGCGCGCGCGGGTCAACCGCCCAGCGGAAGCCGGTGACGAGATTGTCGAGCACCGACACCTCCCAACCGGCGTCGAGCAGCGCCAGGACCGCGTGGCTGCCGATATAGCCGGCGCCGCCGGTTACGAGGACGGAGAAGGGCCGGGGCGCTGCACTGGTCATGGCCTTGACCTATCCCGCGTCGCTTGACCGGTCAAATGACCTTCCGGGTCGTTCCCTGCGCAGGCCGCTATTTGGGCAGGACCGACACCAGCCCGGCCGCAAAGGCAATCCGCACCGCTTCAGCGACGCTGCGCACGCCCAGCTTGTCCATCAGATTGGCGCGGTAAATCTCGACCGTGCGTGGGCTGATGTCGAGTTCGAAGGCGATGATCTTGTTCGCCTTGCCGTCGATCAGGCCGAGCAGCACGTCGCGCTCGCGCGGGGTGAGCCGCTCTATCCCCTCGCGCGCGGACTGGATCGCGCTTTCCTCGCGCTCGCGATCCTCGATCCGGGCGAAGCCGGCGGCGAGAGCCCCGAGCAGCATCCGATTGTCATAGGGCTTCTCGATGAAGTCGATCGCCCCAGCCTTCATCGCCTCGACGGCGATGCCGATGTCCCCCTGGCCGGTAAGCAGGATCGTCTCGAACCGTCGGTCGCGCTGGCGCAGCAGGCGCAACACCTCCAGCCCGTTGAGCCCCGGCATGTTGAGGTCGAGCAGCACGCAGCCCGCTTCCAGCCGCGCCAGATCCTGGAGGAAGGTCTCGCCCGAGGGAAAGCCCGAGGTGACGAAGCCGCCTGCCGCCTCGAGCAGCATCTCGACAGAGGCGCGCAGGCCGTCGTCGTCGTCTACGACATAGACGTGGCGTTCGGTCATCGTGCCGCCTCCGCGTTCATCGGCTGCAGGGTGAAGCGGAACACCGCACCTCCGCCGGGGACCGAGGCCGCCGACAGCTGGCCGCCATGCGCCTCGATGATGCGACGCGATATGGCGAGGCCGAAGCCGAGGCCTTCGCGCTTTGTCGTCGCGAACGGCCGGAACAGCCGTTCGAGCATTTCGGGTGCGACACCCGGGCCGGAATCCCGCACTTGAACTTCGATCAAATCGTCTCTCGCTAATGTGGTGGCGATGGTGAGGTCATGCGGGCCATTGCCCTTGGCGGCCATGGCATCCGCCGCGTTGCGGATCAGGTTCACCAGAACCTGCTGAATCTGCACGCGGTCACACAGAACATGCCGGTCTTCCCGTTCGAACTCGTAATGCAGGCGGATGCCGAAGGCACCGCTGTTGAACAAGGCCAGCGCAGCCGCTTCACGCGCGAGCGCGGGGAGGAGTTCGGCCCGCATGTCCGCCTCGCCGCGCAGGATGAAGGCCCGCAGCCGCCTTATGATCTCTCCGGCGCGCGCAGCCTGTTCGCTCGCCCGCACGACCGCATGGCGGAGTCTCTCGGGGTCTTTTTCCCCGGCGGACCCGAGCATCAGGTCGACCGCGCCGAGGAAATTGACGACCGCCGACAGCGGCTGACTGAGCTCATGGGCCAGTACCGCCGCCATCTCGCCCATCATGCCGAGGCGCGACACCTGGGCGAGGTCGTTGTTCATTCGCCGGAAGCGCTCCTCGGTCGCGATGGCCGGGCGCATGTCGCGCCCGAACACCACGAACAGCCGCGCCCCGTCGATGCGGGTCTGGCCGATGACGAAGGACATGGGCAGGATTTCCCCGTCCGCGCGCCGCAGACTGATCGGCAACGGCCAATCGGCCTCCAGCCCGCGGTGCAGCGCAGCCCGCAGATCGCGCCGGATCGCCGACCGGCCGCGATCATCCTCGATCAGGTCGACCAGCCGCCGTCCGATCAGTTCTTCCTCCGAATAGCCGAGCAGCCTGCAGGCGGACGCGCTGCACACGCGCACCACGCCGCGCTGATTGCAGACGAACATAGCGTCGGGAACGGTCGCCAGGACTGCCTCGCGCTCGGCCTCGCCCGAACGCAACGCCCGTTCGCGCGCGCGCCGTTCGGTAACGTCGAGATGGGTGCCGAGCAGACGCAACGGACGACCGTCGAGATCACGGATGATCCGTGCCCAGCCCTCGGCAAGGCGCTTGCCGCGCCGGGGATGGTCGAACTCGAAATCGAAATGGACGCGGTCGTGCCCACTCGCCTCGATCGCCTCCAACGCCTTGCGCATATGGACATAATGTTCAGGCCCAGGCTCGTCGACAGGCCGAGGCGACAGCGGACCTTCGAGCGGCTGGCCGAAAAACATCTCCCCCGGCGTGGTCCAGATCGGGCGACGCGAGGGCAGGTCGATCTCGTAGATGAAGATGCCCTGGACCGACACGGCGGTCGCCAGGCGCGCCTCGCTGAGCCGCAGCGCATCCTGCGCCTTGCGCCATTCGGTGACGTCGGTCACGGCAATCACCGCCTCGTGGCGGCCATCACCCCGGTCGAGCAGCTTGATATTGTCGTGAACGATCAGTTGCCGACCGTCGCGGTGATATTCGACCATCTCATTGGTCATCCGGCCTTCGCGCAGCAGGCTGGACCAGAGGCCCTTGAGGCTCTGCCGCGACCGGCTGCAGAGCAGATCGACACGCCGCGCACCGACGGCATGAATCGCCAGCCAGCCGTACAGCTCCTCACAGCCGCGCGACCAGTGACGGATCACCCCGCAATCATCGACCACCATCACTGCGGTAAGTTCGAGCGCTTCGGACAGCTCGCGCTGCTCGATCTCGGCCGAGACGACCGCACGAGCGTGGGCCGTCCACACCGCGCCGACCAGCGCGGAGAAGGCGAGCAGCGACAGCAGGACGATCTGAATCACGTCGGCAATGTGGAACGGCGGCGTGATGTAGGCGGCGCGGAGCAGCGTTCCGAACAGGACAAGCGCAAAAATCGCCAAAAGACCGATGGTCCGGCGATCCATAGCCATGCGCGATACGGCGCGCGGCAGGAGGGGTAAGGCCCGCGTCTTCTTTCCCCCTTCGGGTCTTTCCCTTCGTTCTGCGAATCGTGCGCGGAAGCGGAACTACGGGGAAGCCACGAGTTTACAGCAGGCCGTCAGCCTCTCGCAGCACTCGCGACGATCGCGCGGGCCTGGTCGAGATGCAGCCGCTCGACCATCTCGCCCCCGACCCGGACCGCGCCCTTGCCCGCATTTTCGGGCAGATCGAACGCTGCGATCGCAGCGCGGGCCCAGGCGATCTCGGCTTCGTCCGGGCTGAAGGCGCGGTTGGCGGCGTCGATCTGGCGCGGATGGATCAGGGTCTTCCCATCGAACCCATAAGCCCGCGCCTCGACGCACTGGCGGGTGAGACCGGCCTCGTCGTCGAACGCGTTGTAGACACCGTCGAGCGCGGCCAGCCCATGGCCCTTGGCAGCCGCGACGGCCATTGCCATCATCCCCAGGAAAGGGGTGCGCTCGACCGTCAGGCGCGCGCCCATCTCCTTGGCCAGATCATTGGTGCCCAGGACGAAGGCGCCAGGACGCGCCGTCATGGCGTTTGCGATCGCATCGAGCCGGAAGACCGCCCGGCAGCTCTCGACCATCGCCCAGAAGCCCGTCGTCGGCGGCGCGTCGACCAGCGCGGCGAGATAGCGATGGACCGTCTCGGCATCGCCGACCTTGGGCGCCAGAATCGCATCGGGCCGCGCAGCGGCGGCGGCGGCCAGATCGTCCTGCGCCCAGGGCGTGCCCAGCGCATTGACCCTGATCACCAGCTCACGCTCGCCGAAACCGCCATCCCGAACCGCGCGAACGGCATTGGCGCGCGCCTCCTCCTTCGCTTCGGGCGCCACCGCATCCTCCAGGTCGAGGATGACGACGTCGCAAGGAAGGTCGCGGGCCTTGTCGATCGCGCGCTGGTTGGACGCGGGCATGTAGAGGGCGCTGCGGCGAGGTCTGACGGTCATGCGGAACTCCTTCGGGTTCCGCATGAAAGCATCCGGCCCCGCGATCAACCCTCCAGCCGCAGGACGGCCGTCGTCAATGGACGAAGCGGGCGACGACCTCGCGGTAGGAGCGGCTGACCTTCACCTGTGCGCCGCTGTCGAGCACGAGGAAACACTCGCCATTGGTGTGCGGCTTCACCTCGCGCACCAGATCGAGATTGACGATGGTCGAGCGGTGGACGCGCTGGAAGCGGCGCGGGTCGAGCCGCTTTTCCAGATCCTTCATCGTCTCGCGCAGGATCAGCGTGTTGTCGCCGGTATAGATGCACATATAGTCGCCGGCAGCATCGATCCGCTCGATCGAATCCACATCGACGCGGAAGATCTTGCCGCGATCCTTGATGTTGATCATCTTCTCGAAGCGGTTCGAGGCTGGCGCCTCGTCACCTTCACCCAGCGTGTCGACCGCGTCGGGGGCGACCTCGGCCAGCACTTCCTTGAGCCGCCCGACCTCCTCGACACCCTTCTTCTCGACGAGCCGCTGCCGAGCGCGATCGAGCGTGTCGGCAAGCCGCTGCTCGTCGACCGGCTTGAGCAGATAGTCGAGCGCCTGCGCCTGGAAGGCCCGAATCGCATGGTCCTCATAAGCGGTGACGAAGACGAACAGCGGTGGCTCGATCTCCATCAGGCCCTGGATCACCGAGAAGCCGTCGAAGCCGGGCATCTGGATATCGAGGAAGACAAGATCGGGCTTGTGGGTCTTGATCGCCCGGATCGCCTCGCGGCCGTTCAGGCAGGTTTCGATGATTTCGACATCCTCGTGCGGCGCCAGCCGGAGCTTCAGGCCCTGAATGGCCAGGGGCTCGTCATCGACGAGAATGGTGCGGATCGTCATGCATTGTCCTTGCGCTGTTTCGCGGTGTGGAAGGGGATGTCGATAACGACCCCGAACCCTTCCGCCCGGTCAGTCTGGACCTCAAATCTTTGGTCCGTGCCATATGCCTGCGCCAGCCTGTCGCGAATGTTCGCCAGACCGACGCCTGTCGAATAGGTGGGACGCGTCACTCCATCGGTCAACCCCGGGCCAGTATCCGTGACCGTAATGACCAGACGGCGCTCCGGTTCCATGCCGGTGATTCGCGCGGTCACATTGATGTCCGCGCCCTCCTCCAGCGGGGTGACGGCATATTTGATCGCATTTTCGACCAGCGGCTGGAGCAGCAGCGACGGCAAGCGCGCCTCGGCAGCGGCAGGATCGACGTCGAAGCTCGCGCGGAGACGGTCCTCGAAACGCATCTTCTCGATGTCGAGATAGAGTTTCAGCGTCTCGACCTCCTGGGCCAGACTGACCGTGCCCTCGGGCTCGTTCGCCAGGGTGTAGCGCAGGAAGGAGGACAGCCGCGACAGCATCGCATTGGCCCGCTGAGTCTCCTTGAGCAGCACCAGAGTGGAGATCGAATTGAGCGTGTTGAAGAGGAAATGCGGATTGAGCTGGTAGCGCAGCATCGCCAGCTGTGCCGAACTCGCCTGGCTTTCGAGCCGTTCGACCCGATCGGACTGCTCCTCGAGCAGCAGGTAGAAATTGATGCCGTAATAGAGCGCCGACCAGGCCGCCAGCAGCGCGAGATCGAGCAGGATCGCTCCGAAGAACTGGATGCCCTTCGGCATTTCCTGCGGGCGGTAGAAGGTCGCATGCGCCCAGGTCTCGATCGAGGAAAAGGTCGCCGAGGCGAGCACCAATATGAGGATCGAGACCGACCAGGTGACGATCGGCCGCAGCCGGATCAGCCGGCGATAGGCCGAGGCCATCAGCAGCGTCAGCGAATAGCCGGTGGCGGTCGACAGGGCGGTGGGGACGACGAACAGCAGACCCATATTATTGGCGAGCCCGCCAAGCGCGCGCAGGACGAAATAGCCCGTCCAGCCCGCCGACTGGAGCACCCAGAAGGCATGGTTCTTGTCGTCGAAGAACGGCTTCGAGCCGATGAGCGTAAGTGGCATCGCCGCTGGCTTAGCCGATGCGAAGCCGTTTGTTTAGCCTCGCCGGACGTCGCGGCCGCCAAGCGCTGCGGCCAGCTTCTCGCGGTCGAGCGCCCCCTCCCAGCGGGCGACGACCACCGTCGCCACGGCGTTGCCGATGAAGTTGGTCAGGCTGCGGCATTCGGACATGAAGCGATCGATGCCCAGGATCAGCGCCATCCCCGCGACGGGAACCGAAGGCACGATCGACAAGGTCGCCGCGAGTGTGACGAAACCCGCGCCCGTAACCCCGGCGGCCCCCTTGGACGAGATCATCGCCACCAGCAGCAGGCTGATCTGGTCGCCGAGCGACAGATGGATGTCGCAGGCCTGCGCGATGAACAGCGCGGCCAGCGTCATGTAGATGTTGGTGCCGTCGAGATTGAACGAATAGCCGGTCGGCACGACCAGCCCGACGACAGGCTTGGCACAGCCCGCCTGCTCCATCTTGGTCATCAGATTGGGCAGCGCACTTTCCGAGCTTGACGTGCCGAGCACCAGCAGCAGTTCGTCCTTCAGATAGGCGATCAGGCGCAGGATCGAGAAGCCGGACAGGCGCGCGATCAGACCCAGCACGACCAGGATGAACAGCGCCGAGGTCAGGTAGAAGCAGAGGATCAGCCCGCCGAGATTGGCAAGCGTGCCCACACCGAATTTGCCGATGGTGAAGGCCATCGCGCCGAAGGCGCCGATCGGTGCGGCCTTCATGAGGATCGCGACCAGCCGGAAGATGACCAGCGTCAGCGTTTCGAGCAGGTCGAGCACCGGGCTGGCGCGAGGGCCGACGAGCGACAGCGCGATGCCGAACAGGATCGCGACGAACAGCACCTGCAATATCTCGCCCTTGGCGATCGCCGACAGCAGTGTGTCGGGGATGATTCCCATCAGGAAGCCGAGCAGCGTCTGGTCGTGCGCCTTCTGCGCATAGTCGGCGACGTGGCTCGCATCGAGCGAGGCCGGCGCGATATGCAGGCCGCTGCCGGGCTGGACGACATTGGCGACGATCAGGCCGACGATCAGCGCCAGCGTCGATACGGTCAGGAAATAGCCGAAGGCCTTGGCGGCGACGCGACCGAGTTCGCCAAGATGGCCGAGCCCTGCGATCCCCGTGACGACCGTCAGGAAGATCACCGGTGCGATGATCATCTTCACCAGCTTGATGAAGGCATCACCGAGCGGCTTGAGCTGTTCGCCGATGTCGGGCGCCAGCCAGCCCAGCGCGACGCCGAGCACGATCGCCGCCAGCACCTGTGCATAGAGCGAGCGCCAGAAGGGCGGCCGGGCAACCGGGGCGTCGGCCGTGTCGATGATCATCGCGGGAAGGTCCTCCAGTGGATCGGCCGACCGCACCACATCGGCACGCCAACATCAATCCCGGCCATCGGCTACACGTCAGCGAACGTAGCGCAGCGCCAGCCACAGGGTACGCGGCGTCGCGCGTTCGATCGTGCCGTCGGCACCGACCGTCGCCTCGACCAGCGTGTCGGCCAGGTTTTCCGCACGCACTTCGGCGGTCAGCCCGCCGCCGAGCACCACCGACGCGACCGCATCGAAGGTCAGCGCATCGCGCAGCTGCCGGCTGTTCTGGTCATCCTCGAACTGGCGGCCGATATAGCGGGCCGTGACCCCCGCGCGCGCCGTACCGGGTCGGTTCCATTCGAGCTGGACGCTGCCCTGATCGCGCGGGGTCTGTGCCGGACGCAGCCCTGCCAGTGCCGCCGCAGCACCACGGGCGCGGACGCGCGGATCGATGTGCGAATAGCTGGCCGAGAGGCGCCATTCGCCGAGCGTGCCCATCGCCTCCATCTCGATGCCCCGGCTGCGGATCGCATCGACATTCTGGCGCTGGCGCGTATTCGCCGCGATCGTGACGTTGGAGATGGCGTCGTCGAGCTTGTTCCAGAACAGCGTCACCGAGGCGCGCCAGCCGGGCAGCGGCGCATAGGACAAGGCGCTCTCGATCCCCTCCACCCGCTCCGGGTCGAGCAGCGGATTGGCGATGGTGCTGTCATTGCCCGCGCGGAAAGGGCGATAGAGTTCGTTGAGCGTCGGCAGGCGCCAGCCGCTATAGGCGGCACCGCGCAGCTGCACCGCCGCCAGACCCGGCGGGTTCCAGGCAATGCCTGCACGACCCGTCGTTTCGGTGCCCGAGCGGTCGGCATAGCGCTGGCTGTTCGCCGCCACGAGCGCGCCGCTGTTGCGGTTGATCTCTGTCCGCCGGCCGTCGCGCAATTCCCAGCGGTCGATCCGGCCGCTCGCGGTCAGCGTCAGGCCCGGCGCCGGCAGCAGCGCCAGTTCGGCAAAGCCGCCATAGATGCGCTGCTCGCCGCCCGCGACGCGGCCGACATTGGTCGCGACCACCACTTCTTCGGTCCGGCCGCTGACATGGCGCAGATCGCCGCCCAGCCGCAATGTCCGCCCCTCGCCCAGCCAGGGCCGCAGTTCGAAACGGCCGCCGACCCCGTTGGCGGGGACATTATACTGGTCGAGCGATTGGGTAACGGTCGCCCGGCGCGCGCCGATGCTCGCGAAGCCGCTCGAAAATTCGCGGTGCTGGAGCCAGGCGGTCGCCTCCCAGCCCCAACGACCACGCCCGACGAGGCGCAGCGAGGCGTCCACCGCCAGATTGGCATTGCCGGTGAAAGGAACCCCGCGATCGCGTTGGTCGAGCAGGAAGGAACCATTGGCCTGCAGTTCGACATCCTCGCCCGCCGGGATCACAGCCCGCGCCGAACCCCGGCTCTGGCGATAGCGCGCCGCGCGGTCGATCGGTCCCCGGTCGTCCGCGACGATCGGCACGAAGCCGTCGCCCCGAGCATGGCCGGCCGAGATCATCGCAAAGCCCCCGCCGAGCGCTGTGGTGACGGTCGCATCGGCATCGAGCGAGTTGCGGCTGCCATAGGCCAGCCCGGCATCGACGCGCGGCGCGTCATCGCCGCCGACGCTCGTCAGTTCGATCGTCCCGGCGAGCGCGCCGGCGCCCTGCACGCCGCTTCCGCCCCCGCGCGTGACGCGGACATGGCCGATCCGCGCCGGATCGAGCGCGGCCCAGCTGATCCAGCCGCCGAACGGATCGATCACGGGGACCCCGTCGAGCAGGACGAGCGCGCGGGTCGCCGCATTGCCGCCCAGACCGCGCAGCGTCACACCCTGGCTCGTCGGGTGGGCCGACCGCGAATCCGACCGGCGAAATTGCTGAAAGCCGGCGGCATCGCGCAATATGTCTTCCATCCGCCCGCTGGCCGACAGCGTCAGGCGGTCGCGATCGATGCTGACCACATCATAGGCGGCATCGCCGGGCGAACGATCGAGGCCGTAGCCCGAAACGATGATGGTTTCGTCCTCCGCCGCGCAGGCCGGGTGCGCCAGTGCCGCCAAGATGGTGGCGCTCAACAATAAGCGGGCCTGCCGCAAGACGATCCTCCCTCATGGTCTGGGAAGGCGGATCACCATCCTGGTGGCGGCGCGTCAATGCGTTTCGTGGGGCAGCAGCACCCGGACGCAGCGAAAAAGTCAGGCGGCGACCTCGAAACGCTGGGCATAGCGCGCGGCGATGCGCGCGACGGGGACCAGCACGAACACGTCGATCGTGTTGAAGGCGTGGTCGATATAGGCGCCGTCGCCGATCTCCGCGCCGACCCGCAGATAGGCCTTGATCAGCGGCGGCAGGCGCCGCAGCGCGATACGGGGGTCATAGCCACCGATCGGCAGCGCCGCGAGCGGGATCGCCTGATCGCCGATCGCCCGGGCCCGCAATTCGGGCATCGCCATATGATTGTGCGCGAGCAGCGAAAGACCCTCGGCATGTTCGGCCGGGTTGACGCCGGGAAAGCTCGCGCACCCGAACATATAGCCGATCGCATGGCGCTGCAGATAATCGGCGATTCCGCGCCACAGCAGCTGGATCGTCCCGGCATCGCGATAGGCCGGATCAACGCAAGAGCGGCCGAGCTCGAGCAGTTCCATGCCCTCCCGGCGGCCATGCGCCAGCACCGGCGACAGGTCGAACTCATGCGCCGAATAGAAGCCGTCATGCGCCTCGGCGACGCTCTGGCGAAGCAGACGATAGGTGCCGACCACCGGGCTGCCCGGCCGGCCCTGATCCTCGACCAGCAGATGATCGCACAGGCCATCATAAGGATCGATGTCGCGCAGGTCGGCGAAGGCATCGCGTGCTGCGCCCATGTCGCGGAAGAATATGTCATAGCGCAGCCGCTGGGCGGCGACGATATCGGCTTCGTCGCGTGCCAGCCTTACGGACAGCCGCCGCTCGCCCGAACCGGCCGACGATAGTGCCTGCGCCATGGACCCGTCCCCTTTCTGCAACTATGGGAGGGTAATAATCGGGCCATGCGTCATGGCCGCTACCGCGCGGCGATCCATTTGCTACACAGGCGTTCCAACTGCGTTACATGGCGCGGAGCGCGGCGCCGGATAGGGCCGGCGAAAACGAGGGAGACCAACTGGTGACGACACCCAGCGAGAAGCTGCTTCTGTTCGGAGCGACCGGCGATCTATCGCAGCGCATGCTTTTGCCATCACTCTACGGACTGGCCGCCGAGGGTCTTTTGGCGCCCGCGCTTGCAATCGTTTGCACAGCACGCACCGTGATGACCGATACGGAGTTTCGGGTCTTCGCCGACACCGCGCTGCGCCGCTTCGTGCCAACCGAACGGCTCGACGACGACGCGCTGGCCGCCTTTCTCGAACGGCTCAGCTATGTACCGGTCGACGCGTCGAAGGAAGAGGACTTCGCGACCCTTGCAGAGCGTGTGGGTTCGACCGAGCGGGGCCTGTCGATCTTCCTGTCGACCGCGCCGTCGCTGTTCGGCTCGACGATCGAGGGCCTGGCCAACGCCGGTCTCGCCGGTGACGGGGTACGCATCGGCCTGGAAAAGCCGCTCGGCTACGACATGGCGTCCAGCCGAGTGATCAACGACGCCGTCGCGGCGGTCTTCCCCGAGGATCGCACCTTCCGCATCGACCATTATCTGGGCAAAGAAACCGTCCAGAACCTGCTCGCCCTGCGCTTCGCCAATAGCTTGTTCGAGCCGCTGTGGCGCGCCGGCGGGATCGAGCATGTCCAGATCACGGTGTCCGAAACCGTCGGCCTCGAAGGCCGGGTCGGCTTCTACGACGGAGCCGGGGCGATCCGCGACATGGTCCAGAACCACATGCTCCAGCTGCTCGCGCTGGTCGCGATGGAGCCGCCTGCGCAGTTCGACGCGACCTCGGTCCGCGACGAGAAGGTCAAGGTTCTGCGTTCGTTGCGCCCGATCGACCGCGCCACCGTGGCGACCCACAGCGTGATCGGCCAATATGGCCCCGGCGCGATGGCCGGCGGGCCGGTACCGGGCTATCTCGACGAATTGGGCAAGCCGTCGGACACCGAAACCTTCGTCGCGCTCAAGGCGCACATCGACAATTGGCGTTGGCGCGGCGTGCCCTTCTACCTGCGCACCGGCAAACGCCTGCCCAGCCGGCAGTCGGAGATCTTCATCCGGTTCAAGAGCGTGCCCCACTCGATCTTCGAGGGGCGCGGCGCGATGTTGCAACCCAACAAGCTGATCATCCGTTTGCAGCCCGACGAGAATGTCCGGCTGATGCTGATGTCCAAGGAACCCGGCCTCGATCGCGACGGCATCCGCCTGCGCGAGGTGCCGCTCGACATCTCGATGCCCAACGCCTTCGCCGACAGCCGGCGTCGGATCGCCTATGAAAGGCTGCTGCTCGACCTGATCGAGGGCGACCAGACCTTGTTCGTCCGGCGCGACGAGGTAGAGGCCCAATGGGAGTGGATCGATGCGATCCGCGAAGGCTGGGCTGCCAATTCGATGAAGCCCAAGCCCTACACCGCCGGGACATGGGGACCGTCCGCTGCGATTGCTCTGACCGAGCGCGACGGGGTCACCTGGCACGATTGAGGCGCCGCAGCGCGCGACACGGCCAATGCGTGAAGCGGCGGCCATGAAAGGAAAGACTGATGATCGAAGCCGAATGGTGGGACTATGAAGATGCCGAGGAACTGGCCGAAGCGGTAGCCGGCGATATCGGTTTCATCGTCGAATCGGCGCTCGATGCGCGCGGACAATGCCTGCTCGCCCTGCCGGGCGGACGCACACCTGTCCCGATCTACGAAAAGCTGGCCAAGGCCAGGATCGACTGGAAGAAGGTGATGATCGTCCCGACCGATGACCGGATCGTGGCGATGACCGATCCGCTGTCGAACGCGGCGATGCTGGCGCGCATTTTCCTGCCCAAGGGCGCCCGCGTCATCCCCTTCATCAGCGAGAAGGCCCCCGACCATAAGGCCGCCGGTCGGGCCGCCGATGCGCGGCTGCAGGAACTGCCCTGGCCGCCCGATCTGGTCTGGCTGGGGATGGGCAATGACGGGCACACCGCCTCGATCTTCGCCGGTCCCGATCTCGACGAGGCGCTGGACGCACCCAAGGCGCGTCGCGCGGTGGGCGTGCTGCCCGATCCGCTGCCCGCCGAGGCGCCCGTCGCCCGCGTGACGCTGACCCGCGCCGCCATATTGTCGGCGCGCACGCTGACCGTGGTCGTCACCGGCAAGGACAAGAAGACGCTGCTCGAACGCGCGATCAAGGACGGCGCAGGCTCGCCGCTGCCGATCGGACGGGTTCTGGCCGACGCCGAGCAGGCGATCGACATTCATTGGTGCGCATGACCGGCGACGGGCGACGAGGCGCGCCCGGCCCGGTCCCAGCGAGGGAGTGGGAACGATGACTTTGCATCCGGCCGTCGAGGCCGTCACCGCCCGGATCGTCGAGCGGTCCAGGCCAGGCCGTCAGGCCTATCTCGACCTGATCGAGCGCGAGCGCGACACGGGCGTGGACCGTCCGCGCCTGTCCTGCGGCAATCTGGCGCATGGCTTCGCCGCTTCGGGCGAGGACAAGGCGGCGATCCGCGACGGCCGCGCGATGAACATCGGCATCGTAACCGCCTATAACGACATGCTGTCGGCGCATCAGCCCTATGGTCGCTATCCCGACCAGATGAAGCTGTGGGCGCGCGAGGCCGGCCTGACCGCGCAGGTCGCAGGCGGCGTCCCCGCCATGTGCGATGGCGTCACCCAGGGGCAGAAAGGCATGGAGCTGTCGCTGTTCAGTCGCGACACCATCGCCCTCTCGACCGCCGTCGCGCTGAGCCATGGCATGTTCGAAGGCGCAGCCCTGCTCGGCATCTGCGACAAGATCGTGCCGGGGCTGCTGATCGGCGCGCTGCGCTTCGGGCATCTGCCCACGATCCTGATCCCCGCCGGCCCGATGCCCTCCGGTCTGGCCAACAAGGAAAAGCAGCGCGTCCGCCAGCTCTATGCCGAGGGCAAGGTCGGCCGCGAGGAACTGCTCGAGGCCGAATCCGCCTCCTATCATGGCGCGGGCACCTGCACCTTCTATGGCACCGCCAATTCCAACCAGATGATGATGGAGGTGATGGGCCTCCACATCCCCGGCGCGGCCTTCGTCAATCCGGGCACCAGGCTGCGCCAGGAGCTGACCCGTGCCGCTGTCCACCGGCTCGGCAAGATCGGCTGGGACGGCGACGACTATCGCCCGCTCGGCCGCTGCGTCGACGAAAAGGCGATCGTCAACGCGGCCGTCGGCCTGCTGGCGACGGGCGGCTCGACCAACCATGTCATCCACCTGCCCGCCATCGCGCGCGCAGCGGGCATCGTGATCGACTGGGAGGATATCGACCGGCTGTCGGCGGCGGTGCCGCTGATCGCGCGGGTCTATCCCAACGGTTCGGGCGACGTGAACCATTTCCAGGCGGCGGGGGGCATGGCCTATGTCATCGCCACGCTGATCGACGGCGGGCTGCTCCACCGCGACATACTGACCGTCGCCGGCAAGGATCTGGGGGACTATGCCGCCGATCCGACGCTGGACGGCGAAACCCTCACCTGGGCGCCCGCCCCTGCCCTGCCGCGCGACGAGACCATGTTGCGTCCGGTCTCCAATCCGTTTCAGCCCGATGGCGGCATGCGTCTCGTTCAGGGCAATCTCGGCCGGGGCACGTTCAAGACCAGCGCGGTCGCGTCCGAACGCTGGACGATCGAGGCGCCCGCGCGCATCTTCGACGATCAGGATCAGGTCACCGCGGCCTTCAAGGCGGGCGAACTCGACCGCGACGTCGTCGTCGTCGTCCGCTTCCAGGGACCGCAGGCCAATGGCATGCCCGAACTGCACAAGCTGACCCCCCCGCTGGGGGTGCTGCAAGATCGCGGCCATCGCGTCGCGCTTGTCACCGACGGGCGCATGTCGGGGGCGAGCGGCAAGGTGCCGGCGGCGATCCACCTGACCCCCGAGGCGCTGGCGCATGGCCCGATCGCGAGACTGCGCGACGGCGACATCGTCCGCCTGTGCGGTCACAAAGGCGAGATCAGCGTGCTGGTCGATGCGGCCGAATGGGAAGCGCGCGAACCGGCATCGCCCCCACCCCCGGCGAGCGGAACCGGGCGCGAGCTGTTCGCCTTCATGCGCGCGGGCGCCGATGCGGCCGAGCGCGGGGCTTCGGCGATGCTGGCAGCGGCCGGGCTCTGATGAAGCTCGTCGCCGTCGACCTGGGCGGGACCAACGCCCGTTTCGCCATCGCCGAGCTGCATAGCGACCGGCGCCCTACGCTCGGCACGCCGCGCAAATATCGCACCGCCGACCATGCCGGCCTCGCCGACGCCTGGGCGGCCTTCGCGCGCGACGAAGGCGGCAGCCTGCCCGATGCCGCCTGCATCGCCATCGCCGGCCCGATCGAGGGTGAGTTGATCCGTTTCACCAACAACAGCTGGACGATCCGCCCCTCGACCCTGGCCGACGAGCTGGGGCTGCGCAGCCTGACCCTGATCAACGATTTCGCCGCCATGGCGGCGGCGGTGGGCGTGTTGACCGAACAGGAGCTGGTGCCGTTGGGCGGACCGGACGGACCCGTGCCCGAGACCGGCGTGACCACCGTCATCGGACCCGGCACGGGCCTCGGCGTCGCTCAGCTCGTCCGTCGCCATGGACGGCGCATCGTCCTGCCGACCGAGGGCGGCCACCTCGACTTCGCCGCACTGGACGGGTTCGAGGAGAGGCTGCTGGCCCGCCTGCGCGAGCGGCATCGCCGCGTCTCGATCGAACGGATCGTCTCGGGCCCGGCGCTGTCGGACATTCACGAGACGCTCGCGATGGTCGGCGGGCTTGCCATCGTGCCGCGCGACGATGCCTCGCTCTGGCAGGCTGCGATCGACGGAGAGGATGCGCTGGCGGCACAGGCGCTCGACCGTCTGGTCATGTCCTTCGGCGCGGTCGCCGGCGATCTCGCGCTCGCGCATGGCGCTAACGCCGTGGTGGTGACCGGCGGCCTCGCCAACCGCATCGAGGCCCGGCTGAAAGGGCCGCTCTTCCACGACCGGTTCCGCGCCAAGGGACGGTTCGAGGCCCGCATGGGCCATTTTCCCATCAGGCTCGCCCGTCATCCCGAAGCGGGATTGCTGGGTGCCGCCGCCGCTTATCAAGAGGAACTGGCATGACCGTCGAAAACATCATGATGCTGGCACCGGTGATCCCCGTGCTGGTGATTCACGACGTGGCCCATGCCCGGCCGATCGCCGAGGCTTTGGTCGAGGGCGGCCTGCCCGCACTCGAAGTCACGCTGCGGACCCCCGCAGCGCTCGACGTCATCCGGGAGATGGCGAAGGTCGAGGGCGCGGTCGTCGGCGCCGGCACGGTGCTCAACCCCGACGATGTAAAGGCCAGCGTCGATGCCGGCGCGCGCTTCCTGGTTTCGCCCGGGCTGACCGATCCGCTGGCCAATGCCGCGATCGCCAGCGGCATACCCTTCCTCCCCGGCACCGCCAATGCGGGCGACGTCATGCGCGGGCTCGACATGGGGCTGACCCATTTCAAATTCTTCCCGGCCACCGCCAATGGCGGCATTCCTGCGCTCAAGGCGCTCGCGGCGCCGCTGTTCAAGGCGCGCTTCTGCCCGACGGGCGGGATCACCGAACAGAGTGCCGGCGACTGGCTGGCGCTCGACGCCGTCCTATGCGTCGGCGGCAGCTGGGTGGTGCCGGCGGGCGAACCCGATGTGGCCGAAATACGCAAGCGGGCGGCCGCCGCGGCATTGCTGCCGCGCTGACCGCCCGCCTTCGTCTTGCGACCTGTGAAGCTTACTGAAGCTTCCAGGTCAGCGGGACCACGACCGAAACCGCACCGCCCGGAGGAGCCGGGAAATTGCCGACGCGCTTGATCGCGGCGAGGGCTTCCTTGTCGAGCAGGGCCGAGCCCGAGGGCTGCACGATCGAAGCCGCAGCGACCGAGCCGTCGTCGGAGACGTCGAGCTTGACCTTGGCGGTACCCTCATCGCCACGCATCTGGGCAGCGTTCGGATAATCCTGCTTAGAGGCGATCATCTGGCGGATGCGCGCCGTCCATTCGGGCGTCGCCGCGGCATTCGCCGCGCCGGCGACCATCGTCGCAGCCGTCAAACCGATGAGGAGATTACGAAAGCGTACAGTCACATTGCCCTCCGTGATTGGAACTATTGGGGGTGGGGTGGGTGGAGCGACGGATCCGGATACTCCGCCGTCCGAGGGGGATCAGAATTCGGTCCAGTCGTCTTCCTCGACCTTCAGTGCGAGCGCGCCGTGAACCGGAGCGGGGCTGGCCCATTTGGCCGGGGCAGCAGCGCGCGTCGGTGCCGGTGCGGAAACCCGCGGAGCCGGTGCCGGTCGCGCCGGTGCCCGGCGCGTCGGAGCCTGCTGGCCGGTGCGGAAGCCGCCGACACGATCGGCGAGCCGCTGCGCCTCGGCAGAGAGGCTCTGGACGCTGGCATTGGTTTCCTCGACCATCGCGGCGTTCTGCTGGGTCGCATTGTCCATCGAGGACACGCCGGCGTTGATCTCGTTGAGGCCCGTGGCCTGCTGCTCGTTGGCGGCGGCGATCTCGGCGATCAGGTCGGCGACCTGGCCGAACTCCTCGACGATCGTGCCCAGGGCGGAACCCGAACGCTCGACCAGTTCCACACCGCTGACGACCTGGTGACCCGAGGTGGCGATCAGGTCGCGGATCTTGCCGGCTGCGTCGGTGCAACGCTGGGCGAGAACACGGACCTCGGTCGCGACCACCGCGAAGCCGGCACCGGCCGGGCCCGCGCGGGCCGCCTCGACGCCCGCATTGAGCGCCAGGAGGTTGGTCTGGAAGGCGAGGTTGTCGATGGTCGAGACGATCTCCTCCATCTCGCGGCTCGACGATTCGATCGTGCGCATCGCTTCGATCGCCTGACGAGCGGTCGTGCCCATCGATTCGGCGGCCGAGCGGGCTGCCGCAACCTTCTCGCTGGTTTCGCGGGCGTTGCCGGCGGTCAGGCGGACGGTGCCCATGAACTGCTCGAGCGCACTGGCCGTCCGCGCCAGCGAGTGGGCCTGGCTCTCGGTGCGCTGCGACAGGTCCTGCGCCGCCTGGGCGATTTCGCCGGTGCCCGAGCGGATCGTGCCGAAGCCATCGATGATCTCGGTGATCGTGGTCGACAGACGGTCGAGTGCCTCGTTGAAATCGTGGTGCAGCTGGGCGAGCGGTCCCTGGGCATCGTTCGGCACGCGGACGGTGAGGTCGCCATGGGCCACCGCCGACAGGCCGGCGCCGATGAGCTCGACCGTACGCTGCGTCGCCTGGGCCTGGGCCAGTTCCTCGGCAGCGCGGCGCTGGTCGGCCAGAGCACGCTCCTGTTCGGCGGCGAACAGCGCCTTGAAACCATCCAGAGCGCGGGCCAGGCCACCGATCTCGTCATGACGACGGAGCGCTGGGATCGACACCGACAGGTCGCCATTGGACAGCGAACGGACGGCGGCGCTCATCTTCGATAGCGGACGGGCGATGCCGATCAGCAGCATGATCATCAGGATGACGGCGAGAGCGAGCGAGCCAGCGATCAGCTGGATGACCAATGTGCGAGTCTTGGCGTAGATGGCGGCGGCCGACTGCGAAGCGGTCTGGCCGCCCTTGTCGTTGAGATCGACCAGCGCGAGGATATTGTCCTCAACGGCGTAGAATTTGTCGAGGCTGTCGCCGCGGAACAGCGCCACGGCTGCGGCCGCATCGCCCGATTCGGCGGTCTGGGTCAGCTGGGCGTTGGACGCGAGATACTCTTCCCAGCTCGACTTCAACGCGTCATAGGCGGCGGTCTGCTCGGGACCCTTGGCATAGGGCGCATAGTCGTCGAGCATGCGGCGGATCGCCTTGTCGGCGTTGCGCAGCTGGATACTGGCCTTGCGGCGTCCTGCCTCGTCCTCCGACATGACGTGGAGGCCCTGGCTGATGCGATATTGCGACGTATAGGCGTGAATGTCGCCCACGAGCTTCGTAGCGGGAAGCCACTGCGTCCGCATCTCGTTCGACCGCTCGTTGACTTCGCCGATCTTCATGACCGCGAAGGCGCCGAGGCCCGCCAGCATTCCCAGCATAAGCAGGAATGCCAGCCCCATTTTCGCACCGATCCCGAACCGGGCCAGTAGTCCCATCTCTACCTCCATCTTGGCCAGGGAAGACGATGCGAATCGTCCCCTCCGCTTCGGACAAGGTAGTAACCGCAAGATTATTGATTATTCGTAAGGGCCGGCGCGGGCGGTTCGCGAAGATGCCGCCATTTCTTATGCTTACATGACTTATGGCTAACACCGCATAAACCATGACCCGGAGCGGAATTCCGCCCCGGGTCAGCAAGATATCGTCGATGATGGCGCCCGCCCGGTGGGCAGACTCTGCCGATTGCGGTTTATTCGAATTCGAGGATGACGGCGTCGACAGCCAGGCTGTCGCCCGGCTTGGCGGCCACTGACTTGACCGTTCCGGCCTTCTCGGCGCGCAGGATATTCTCCATCTTCATCGCCTCGACTACAGCCAGCGGCTGGCCTGCCTCGACCTTGGCACCCTCGCCCACGTGAATCGCGGTGACGAGACCCGGCATCGGGCACAGCAGGAAACGTGACAGATCCGGCGGCACCTTGTCGATCATGTGGTGCGACAAGGCGGCAACGCGCGGCGTCAGCACGCGAAGGCTGTGGCTTGCACCACGCGTGGTGAACGTCCAGCCGGTCCGCTTGCGTTCGACACGCAGCGACAGGCCCTCGCCATCGATGACCGCCTCGACCAGGCGCTGGCCCGGAATATAGGGGGCGTCGACCACCACCGACGTGCCATCCACGGTCACCGCATCACCCGCGATCTCGACCGTGCGTTCGACACCGTCCAGCGTGACGACCCAGCTGGCCGACGGCTCGGCCGGGCCGTTGAGGCGTCCGTCGATATGTGCGGCGCGGGCGGCGTCGATGCTGGCGAGCACGCCGGCGATCGCCGCAAGCTGCAGGCTGAGCTTGTCGCTGGCGGGCGCACCCTGGAAGCCCTCGGGGAATTCCTCGGCGATGAAGCCGGTGGTGATGTTGCCCGAGCGGAAACGCGGATGCTGCATCAGCGCCGAGAGGAAATCGATATTGTGGCCGATGCCGTCGATCTCGAACCGGTCGAGCGCGGTGATCTGCTTGTCGATCGCGGCCTCGCGCGTCTCGCCCCAGGTCACCAGCTTGGCGATCATCGGGTCGTAGAACATCGAGATTTCGGAGCCCTCATAGACGCCGTCGTCGACCCGGACATGATCGACCTCGGCCGGCGGGCGATAGCGGACGAGGCGGCCGGTCGACGGCAGGAAGCCGCGATAGGGATCCTCGGCATAGACACGGTTCTCGACCGCCCAGCCGTTGATCTTCACATCGTCCTGGGTGAGGGCGAGCTTCTCGCCATAGGCGACGCGGATCATCTGTTCGACCAGGTCGAGGCCGGTGATATATTCGGTGACCGGATGCTCGACCTGGAGACGGGTGTTCATCTCGAGGAAGTAGAAGCCCTGGCCGGTCTTGTCGGCGCCCGACACGATCAGTTCGACCGTGCCCGCGCTGTAATAGCCGACGGCGCGCGCCAGAGCGACGGCCTGCTCGCCCATCGCCTTGCGCATCTCGGGCGAAACGAAGGGCGAGGGCGCCTCTTCGACGACCTTCTGGTGGCGCCGCTGGATCGAGCACTCGCGCTCGTTCAGGTAGAGGATATTGCCGTGCTTGTCGCCGAGCACCTGGATCTCGATGTGGCGCGGGCTCTCGATGAACTTCTCGATGAAAACGCGGTCGTCGCCGAAGCTCGCGAGGCCTTCGCGCTTCACGCTCTCGAAATTCTCGCGGACATCCTTCTCGCTATAGGCGAGGCGCATACCCTTGCCGCCGCCGCCCGCAGACGCCTTCATCATCACCGGATAGCCGATGTCGTTGGCGATGCGCACCGCGTGGTCGGTGTCCTCGATCTCGCCGACGAAGCCGGGGACGACGTTGACGCCGGCCTGCTTGGCCAGCTTCTTCGATTCGATCTTGTCGCCCATCGCCGCGATCGCACCGACCGGCGGGCCGATGAAGGCGATGCCGGCGGCGTCGAGCGCCTCGGCGAAGCTCGTCCGCTCGGACAGGAAGCCATAGCCGGGGTGCACGGCTTCGGCGCCCGTCGCCTTGCAGGCGGCGATGATCTTGTCGGCGATCAGATAGGATTCGGAAGCGGGCGAAGCGCCGATGTGAACCGCCTCATCGGCCATCTCGACATGCGGTGCGCGCGCATCGGCATCCGAATAGACGGCGACCGTCTTGATGCCCATGCGGCGGGCGGTCTTGATGACGCGGCAGGCGATTTCACCGCGATTGGCGATCAGGATCTTCTTGAACATGGGCGTCGTCGCTTCCCTATCCCGTATCAGTGTCCTCCGCCCCAAGGGACGGCGGCGTGATGTCATTCCGCAGCCAGGGCTTCCGGCGCGGTGTCGTTGATCGAGCCCTTCAGGCCCAGCTTGTCGAACAGGCGGCTGTCGGCGTCGCTGCCCTGGTTGCCCGTGGTCAGCAATCGGTCGCCGGTGAAGATCGAATTCGCGCCCGCGAGGAAGCAGAGCGCCTGGGTCGCATCGCCCATGCTCTCGCGGCCGGCGGACAGGCGCACGACCGAAGCGGGCATGGTGATCCGCGCGACCGCGACCGTGCGGACGAACTCGATATCGTCGATCCGCGCTTCGGGCAGGCCTTCGAGCATGTCGCCCAGCGGCGTGCCCTTCACCGGAACCAGCGCGTTGATCGGCACCGAACCCGGATGATCGGGCAGGGTCGCCAGCGCGTGGATGAAGCCGACGCGGTCGGCGCGGTCTTCGCCCATGCCGACGATCCCGCCGCAGCAGACGTTGATCCCGGCCTTGCGCACGCGCTCCAGCGTCTGGAGGCGGTCGTCATAGGTGCGGGTGGTGACGACCTTGTCGTAATATTCCGGCGAACTGTCGAGATTGTGGTTGTAGTAATCGAGGCCGGCCTCAGCGAGGCGCTCGGTCTGATCGTCGGACAACATGCCCAGCGTCATGCAAGTCTCCAGGCCCATCGCCTTGACGCCCTCGACCATCGCCACGATCGCGTCCATGTCGCGGTCCTTGGGGCTGCGCCAGGCTGCGCCCATGCAAAAACGTTCGGATCCGGACTGCTTGGCCTCTCGGGCGGCGGCCAGCACTTCTTCGACCTGCATCAGCTTCGAGGCCTTGAGCTCGGTCTCGTTCGACGCTGCCTGGCTGCAATAGCCGCAATTTTCGGCGCAGCCGCCGGTCTTGATCGACAGCAGCGTCGACAGCTGGACGGCATTGGCATCGTGATACTGCCGGTGCACCGTCTGCGCCTGCCACAGCAGGTCGTTGAAGGGCATGTCGAACAGCCCCGCAATCTCCTCGCGGGTCCAGTCGTGGCGTACCTCCCCCGCCCCTTCAGGGGAGGGGGTCGGGGGGTGGGGCCTCCCCGCAAAGGCAAGGTCGGAGCTGGTGGAGAGACCCCACCCCAACCCCTCCCCTGAAGGGGCGGGGCTCATATCGGCGCTGTTCGTCATCGGAACCACTTCCTGAAGAGAGCAAAGGTGCAGCCGGGAACGAGCATGTCTTCATCCGACCGGCAAAGCGGATATCGCTGCCCAGCGAATAGCAAAGGGCCAACCCACAGCGCTAACCAAAAACTTGCTGGAGCCAATCGCAGGGTCACTCGGCCGCCTCCACGCCCTCGGGGGGCTGATTATGGCCCAGGAGCCGCAGCACTTCGGTCGCCGCGCTGACCAGATTGGTGCCAGGGCCGAAAATGCCCTGCACGCCCACATCTCGGAGGAACTGATAGTCCTGCGCGGGGATGACGCCACCCGCGATCACCTTGATGTCCGACCGGCCGGCATCCTTGAGATGCTGAATCAGCTCGGGGATCAGCGTCTTGTGGCCGGCGGCGAGGCTCGACGCGCCGACCACGTCGACATCGGCCTTCAGCGCCAGATCGGCGGCTTCCTTCGGGGTCTGGAACAGCGGTCCGGCGACGACCTCGAACCCGAGATCGCCGAAGGCCGAGGACACCAGATTGGCGCCGCGGTCATGACCGTCCTGGCCCATCTTGGCGACCAGCATGCGCGGCTTGCGGCCCTTGCGGCGGGTAATCGCGTCGACCCCGTCGATCAGGCCGGCCCAGGCGCGGTCGTCGCCATAAGCGGCGCCATAGATGCCCTTGACCGGCTTCGGGGTCGTGTCGAAGCGGCCGAAGACAGCCTCCATCGCCGACGAGATTTCGCCAAGGGTGGCGCGGGCACGGGCACAGTCGACGGCAAGCGCAAGGAGATTGTCTCCGCCCTTCGCACCTTCGGTCAGCGCGGCCAGCGCCGCCTGACACTTCGCCTCGTCGCGACCGGCCTTGACCATCTGGATGCGACGGATCTGCGCCTCGCGCACCGCGACATTGTCGACGTCGAGAATGTCGATCGGATCTTCTTCGGCCAGCTTATATTTGTTGACGCCGACGATCACCTCTTCGACGCGGTCGATCCGCGCGGCCTTGGCGGCCGATGCTTCCTCGATCATCGCCTTGGGCCAGCCCGCGGCGACCGCCTTGGCCATGCCGCCCTCGGCCTCGACCTTCTCGATGATCTCCCAGGCGCGGTCGACCAGCTGCTGGGTCAGGCTCTCGATATAATAGGAGCCGCCCAGCGGATCGACGACCTTGGTCATCCCGGTCTCTTCCTGGATGACGATCTGGGTGTTGCGCGCGATGCGGGCCGAGAAATCGGTCGGCAGCGCGATCGCCTCGTCGAGCGCGTTGGTGTGAAGCGACTGGGTGCCGCCGAGCATCGCCGCCATCGCCTCGATCGTCGTGCGGATGACGTTGTTGTACGGATCCTGCTCGGTCAGCGACACGCCCGACGTCTGGCAGTGGGTGCGCAGCATCTTCGAGCGCTCGTCCTTGGCGCCGAGCTTCGTCATCACCCGGTGCCACAGCACGCGCGCGGCGCGCAGCTTGGCGATCTCCATGAAGAAGTTCATGCCGATCGCGAAGAAGAAGCTCAGCCGGCCGGCAAATTTGTCGATGTCGAGGCCCGAGGCCACGCCATATTTCACATATTCCATGCCGTCGGCGATGGTGAAGGCCAGCTCCTGCACCTGCGTCGCCCCGGCTTCCTGCATGTGGTAGCCGGAGATCGAGATCGAGTTGAACTTGGGCATGTTCGCCGAGGTGAAGGCGAAGATGTCCGAGATGATCCGCATGCTCGGCTCGGGCGGGTAGATATAGGTATTGCGGACCATGAACTCCTTGAGGATGTCGTTCTGGATGGTCCCGTCGAGCTGGGCCATGGGCACGCCCTGCTCCTCGCCGGCGACGATGAAGAAGGCGAGGATCGGAATGACCGCGCCGTTCATCGTCATCGACACCGACATCTGGTCGAGCGGAATGCCGTCGAACAGGATCTTCATGTCGTCGATCGTGTCGATCGCGACGCCGGCCTTGCCGACGTCGCCGGTCACGCGCGGGTGATCGCTGTCATAGCCGCGATGGGTGGCAAGGTCGAAGGCGACCGACAGGCCCTTCTGTCCGGCCTTCAGGTTGCGATGATAGAAGGCGTTCGATTCCTCGGCGGTCGAGAAGCCCGCATATTGGCGGATCGTCCAGGGACGTCCGGCATACATCGACGCGCGCACGCCGCGCGTGAACGGCGCGAAGCCGGGCAGGCCGGGGTCGAGATCGGCCACGTCGTCCGCCGTGTAGAGCGGCTTCACGGCGATGCCCTCGGGCGTGTTCCAGGTCAGGTCCTTGCCCTTGACCTCCTTGGCGGCAGCGGCCTCCCACTGGGCCAGATCGGGCGTCTTGTCGCTCATCGCAGCTTCCTCGGGTTTCTCAGTGGCCGGCGCCGGGGTCGTTCGGGCCGCCGGGCGATTCCATGATCTCGGTCAGCACGCCGCCCATGTCCTTGGGGTGGACGAAGAAGATATAGGTACCGTGCGCGCCGATGCGCGGCTCGCCGAGCACCTTGGCGCCCTTGTCCTCGAACCAGGCCTTGGCGGCATGGATGTCGGGAACCTCATAGCAGAGATGATGCTGGCCGCCGGCCGGGTTCTTGGCGAGGAAGCCGTGGATCGGCGAGGCCTCGCCCAGCGGCTCGATCAGCTCGATCTGCGTGTTCGGCGTATCGACGAAGCAGACCTTCACGCCCTGCGCGGGCAGGTCGAACGGTTCGCGGATGACCTCCGCGCCCATCACGTCGCGATAGAAGGCGATGCTCTTCTCGATCGAGGGGGTGGCGACCCCGACATGATTAAGACGGCCCAGTTTCATCTCGATATCCCGTTATATCCCTGCGGGTCCCGGACCGGAAACGCCCAAGCGCCGGCCGATCCGGCCCTTCGTCAGACGCGTTCGATGATCAGGGCGATGCCCTGGCCGCCACCGATGCACATGGTGATCAGCGCATAACGTCCACCGATCCGCTCGAGCTCATAGGCGGCCTTGACCGTCAGGATCGTGCCGGTGGCGCCGACCGGATGGCCCAGCGCGATGCCCGAGCCATTGGGGTTCAGCTTCTCGCGGTCGAAGCCGAGCACCTTGGCGACCGACAGCGCCTGCGCAGCGAAAGCCTCGTTGGCCTCGATCACGTCCATATCGGCGAGCGTCAGCCCGGCGCGCTTGAGCGCGATCGGCACCGCCTTGATCGGGCCTTCGCCCATATAGTCGGGCTCGACACCGGCATGGCCCCAGGCGACGATCTTCGCCAGCGGCTTCAAGCCGCGCTTCTCGACTTCGCCCGCCGTCGCCAGCACGACTGCGGCCGCACCGTCGTTGATGCCCGAGGCGTTGGCGGCGGTGACGCTGCCGTCCTTCTTGAAGGCCGGCTTCATCTTCGCGAGGGTCTCGAGGCTCGTCTCGGCACGGACATGCTCGTCGGTGTCGAAGACGGTCGTGCCCTTGCGGCTCTTGATCTCGACCGGGAGGATCTGCGTCTTGAAGCGCCCTTCCGCGATCGCGCGGGCCGCCCGCTGATGGCCTTCGACCGCGAGTGCGTCCTGCTCCTCGCGGCTGATGCCGTGACGATCGGCACAATTTTCGGCGGTGATGCCCATATGATAGCCGCCGCTCGCGTCCTGCAGGCCCTGCACCAGCGCATCGACGAGGGTGTTGTTGCCCATCTTCACGCCCCAGCGGGCGCCATGGTCATGATAGGGCACGTTCGACATCGATTCCGCACCACCGGCGAGGGTGATGGTGGCTTCGCCCAGCTGCATCATCTGCGCCGACGAGACGATCGCCTGGATGCCCGAGCCGCACAGGCGGTTGAGCGTCATCGCGGGGACTTCGACCGGAACGCCGGCATTGAGCGCGATGGTGCGCGCCAGCATCGCATCCTTGGCGCTGGTCGGCATGACCTGCCCGAACACGACATGGCCGACATCGGCCGGCGCCACGCCGGCCCGCGACAACGCTTCGGTCGCGACGAGGCCGCCGAGGTCGGACGGATAAAAGCCCTTCAGCGCGCCGCCAAAGTCGCCGATCGCGGTCCGTACGCCGCCGACGATGTAGATGTCTTCGAATTGGGCCATGTTCGGTTCCTGCAAATGACCCCCGCTTCTTCAGAGCGGGATGTTGTCGTGCTTCTTCCAGGGGTTTTCGAGGCTCTTGTTCTTGAGCTTGCGAAGACCCAGGGCAATCCGCCGCCGCGTGGAATGCGGCATGATCACCTCGTCGATGAAGCCCTTCGACGCCGCCACGAACGGGTTGGCGAAGCGATCCTCATATTCCTTGGTGCGTTCGGCGATCTTCTGAGCGTCGCCTATGTCCTTGCGGAAGATGATCTCGACCGCGCCCTTGGCGCCCATCACCGCGATTTCGGCGGTGGGCCAGGCATAGTTGAGGTCGCCGCGCAGATGCTTGGAGGCCATCACGTCATAGGCGCCGCCATAGGCCTTGCGCGTGATGACGGTGATCTTGGGAACGGTCGCCTCGCCATAAGCGAAGAGCAGCTTGGCGCCATGCTTGATGATGCCGTTATGCTCCTGCGCGGTGCCGGGCAGGAAGCCGGGCACGTCGACGAAGGTCACGATCGGAATGTCGAAGGCGTCGCAGAAGCGGACGAAGCGCGCGGCCTTCTTCGACGAATTGATGTCGAGCACGCCCGCCAGCACCATCGGCTGATTGGCGACGATGCCCACCGGGCGCCCCTCGATACGGCCGAAGCCGATGACGATGTTCGGAGCGTGGGTGGGCTGAACCTCGAAGAAATCGCCTTCGTCGACGACCTTCGCGATCAGCTCCTTCATGTCATAGGGCTTGGACGCGCTGTCCGGAATCAGCGTGTCGAGGCTCGGCTCCAGGCGATCCCAGGGATCGTCGGTCGGCCGGGTGGGCAGTTCGTGCCGGTTCGACAGCGGCAGGAAATCGACGAAATCGCGCACGCTCAGCAGCGCCTCGATGTCGTTCTCGAAGGCGTTGTCGGCGACCGAGGTCTTGGTGGTGTGGGTCACCGCACCGCCCAGTTCCTCCTGGGTGACGACCTCGTTGGTGACGGTCTTCACCACGTCGGGGCCGGTGACGAACATGAACGAGCTGTCCTTCACCATGAAGATGAAGTCGGTCATCGCCGGCGAATAGACCGCGCCGCCTGCGCACGGGCCCATGATCACGCTGATCTGCGGCACCACGCCCGAAGCGAGGATGTTGCGCTGGAACACCTCGGCATAGCCGCCGAGCGAGGCCACGCCCTCCTGGATGCGGGCGCCGCCCGAATCGTTGAGGCCGATGACCGGGGCGCCGACCTTCAGCGCCATGTCCATGATCTTGCAGATCTTCTGCGCGTGCCGCTCGGACAGCGCGCCGCCATAGACGGTGAAGTCCTGGCTGAAGACGAAGACGAGGCGACCGTTGATCGTGCCCGAACCGGTGACGACGCCGTCACCCGGAATATGCTCGGCCTCCATGCCGAAGTCGGTGCAATTATGCTCGACATACATGTCGAGCTCTTCGAACGAGTCGGCGTCGAGCAGCACCTCGATGCGCTCGCGCGCCGTCAGCTTGCCCTTCGCGTGCTGCGCATCGATGCGCTTCTGTCCGCCACCGAGCCGCGCCGCCGCGCGCTTTTCCTCGAGCTTCTGCAGGATCGCCAGCATTCGGGTCCAATGCTCCCTTCGGATTCGTAGTGGCGCCCCCTTTCCAAGCTTTCGCCGATAAGGCAAATGTGAACTTGCGGATTTGCGAATTGCCAGTTTGCAAATACTTGCACAGGCGAGTCTCGGGAGGAGTCATGGCACGGCGAACCGGTACCCGTCTCTTCGCGGGCCACGAGTTGAAGCAGTTGCGACAGAAAGTCGGGCTCGGCCAGGCGGCGATGGCCGCACGCGTCGGCCTGTCGGTCTCCTATCTGTCGCAACTCGAAAATGATGACCGCCCGATCACGCCCGCCGTGAACGAGGCCTTCGCCACCGCCTTCCCGATCGATTGGGCCAACAACGCGGCCGAGGACAGCGACCGACGCCTCGCCGGCGTGCGCGAGGCGCTGGCCGATCCGCTGTTCGCGGGGGCCGGGGTCGAGCCGCAGGTACTGCACAGGCTGATCGAGCAGCAGCCTCTGTTCGCCGACCAGTTCATCCGGTTGCACGATGCCAAGCGCCGGGCCGAGGAGCGCCTGCAGCTCAACGACGACCGCTTCGCCAGCGGCGTGCCGGGGGACGATCGCCTGCCCTGGGAAGAGGTGCGCGACTGGTTTCACGAGGCCGGCAATTATGTCGACAATATCGACCGCGCGGCCGAGGCGCTGGCCGACGAGTTCGCCGCAGAGCCGTTGCCCGAGGCGCTGCTCGCCCATGCGCTGAAGAAGCGCCACGGCGTCGACACGGTGATTGCCGCCGACGATGGCGGCATGCTGCGCCGCTTCGACCGGGCCCGCGGGCTCCTCACCATCGGTTCGGCCCAGCCGCCCGAAACGCGGCGCTTCACCATGGCGCATCAGCTGGCCCAGCTGGAGTTCCGCTGGCAGATCGCCGCCGTCGCTGCGCAAGCGCGGCTGAGGGCGGAGGAGGCGCACCCGCTATTGTCGGTCGGCCTTGCCAATTATGCGGCGGGCGCGCTGCTGATGCCCTATGGCCGCTTCCGCGAGACGGCGCGGGCGCTGCGCCATGACATCGACCGACTGTGCCAGCGCTTCGGGGTGAGCTTCGAGCAGGCCTGCCATCGCCTGTCGACGCTGCAGCGACCCGGCGAGCGGGGCATCCCTTTCTTCTTCTGCCGGGTCGACATGGCCGGCAACATCACCAAGCGGCACTCGGCCACGCGGCTGCAATTCGCCCGCTTCGGCGGCGCCTGTCCCTTGTGGATCGTGCACGAGGCGGTGGCGATCCCCGACCGCATATTGGTCCAGCTGGCCGAGATGCCCGATGGGGTGCGCTATGTCTCGATGGCCAAGGGTCTGGTGAAGCCGTCGGGCAGCTTCACCCGTGCACCGCGTCGCTTCGCGGTGGCGCTCGGCTGCGAGGTCGAGCATGCGCGCGACTTCATCTATGCCGATGCGCTGGACGTCGCCAATCTGGGAGCAGCCACCCCGATCGGCATTTCGTGCCGGCTGTGCCCGCGGCCGCATTGCGACCAGCGAGCCTTTCCCCCGGCGGGCCAGCCGATCACGGTCGACGCCGACAATCGCGACGTCGTCCCCTATCGGCTCGCCTGACGGGCGCGACCACATAGTCGCGCCCTGTTTGTCATCAGAAGGACGGGACCGGGGTTTCGCCCGAATAATCATAGAAGCCCTTGCCGGTCTTGCGACCGAGCCAGCCGGCTTCGACCATCTTCACCAGGATCGGCGCCGGGCGGTACTTCGGATCTCCGAAATCGGCCTGGAACACCTTGAGCACTTCGACGATCGTGTCGAGGCCGACCATGTCGGCCAGCGTCAGCGGGCCCATCGGGTGACCGCAGCCGAGCTTCATGCCGGCGTCGATATCGGGGATCGAGGCCAGACGCTCGCCCGCCGCGAAGCAGGCTTCGTTGAGCAGCGGCAACAGGATGCGGTTGACCACGAAGCCGGGGCTGTCGGCGGCCAGGATCGTGGTCTTGCCGGTCTTGCGGCCGAATTCCTCGGCGATCTCGACGGCGGCCGAACCGGTGGCAAGGCCCTTGATGAGCTCGAGCAGCGGCATCAGCGGCACGGGATTGAAGAAGTGCATGCCGATGAAGCGCGCGGGATCGGGCGCGGCCTGCGCCAGACGTGTGATCGAGATCGACGAGGTGTTGGTGGCGAGGATAGCATTGGGAGCGAGCACCTTGCCGATATTGTCGAAGATGGTGCGCTTGATCGGCTCACGCTCGGTCGCGGCCTCGATGATCAGGTCGGCGGCGCGCATCGGCTCCAGATCGGCAACCGGCTCGAGCAGGGCGACGGTCGCATCGCGTTTGGCGGCGTCGAGCTTGCCGCGCTCCACGGCGCGATCGAGCTGCTTGACGATACCCGCCTTGCCCTTGGCCGCGACCTCGAGCGACACGTCGGAGAGAAGCACCTTGATTCCGGCCTGTGCGGCGATCTGCGCGATACCCGCACCCATCTGCCCCGCGCCGACGACCCCGACGATATCCACCATCATCCTGTCTCCCGATTTCACTGACTCGGCGTGGCTGTTATCTCCGCTCGGACGCCTTCGCAATCGCAACATCCCATTCGCTCAGGACCTGCTGGTCATTTTCACAGTTCCGGCGGACGCCGGCCTCGGCGGCGAGCCGGATCGGATCGATGCGGGCCAGCGCCCAGATCGCGGCGCCCCGAACCTCCGGAGCGGGGTCGGCGAGCAGCGCAGCCACCGGCTTGGCGAGCTCCCTGCCCCCGTCATTGCCCGCCGCCACCAGCGCGTTGCGCATCATCCGGTCGCGCCCGATACGCTTGATCGGCGAACCCGCGAAAACGGCGCGAAAGCCGGCGTCGTCGAGCCCGAGCAGGTCTTCCAGCGCGGGCACGGCCAGTTCCGCGCGCGCCGCAAAGGCGCGGTTGGCAGCGCCCGCCTGCGCGAACTTGTTCCAGGGGCAGACTGCCAGGCAATCGTCGCAGCCATAGATGCGGTTGCCGATGCCTTCACGCAGCTCGGGGGGGATCGGTCCCTTATGCTCGATGGTAAGATAGGAGACGCAGCGTCGCGCATCGAGAACATAGGGTCGCGGAAAAGCATCGGTCGGACAGGCCCGCTGACAGGCGTCGCAACTGCCGCACCGGTCGTCATGCGGCGGATCGGGGGGCAGGTCGAGGCTGGTCATGATCGCGCCGAGGAACAGCCAGCTGCCGTGGTCGCGCGAGACGAGGTTGCTGTGCTTGCCCTGCCAGCCGATTCCGGCGGCAGCTGCGAGCGGCTTTTCCATCACCGGCGCAGTGTCGACGAAAACCTTCAGTTCACCGCCGGCCTGATCGACCAGCCAGCGGGCCAGCGCCTTGAGCGCCTTCTTGACGATGTCATGATAGTCGCTGCCCTGCGCATAGACCGATATCCGACCGATCCCCGCCTCGCCGGCCAGCCGCAGCGGATCTTCCTTCGGCGCGTAGCTCATGCCGAGCATGATCAGGCTGCGCGCGCCGGGCCACAGCGCCTGCGGCCGGGCGCGCTGGTCGCGCCGGGCCTCCATCCATTCCATCGATCCATGCGCACCCGATTCGAGCCAGCGGTCCAGACGCTCTGCCGCCTCGGGTGCGGCATCCGCCCGGGCGAAGCCGCATGCAGCGAAGCCGAGCGCCTCCGCCTGGGCCCGGATCGCATCGCGCACATTGTTCGGATCGAGGGTCATCACCGCCTCTTTAAGGGGCGAACGTAACCGGGGCCACGCTTGTCGCGTATCTTCCCTGTGCCCATATCCGGGCCCGAGCGGTTTAGCGCGCTTTCCGGATCGTCAGGTGGGCTCACCTGACGGGAAAACGCTCCAGAGGAGACAAGGTCATGATCGATCGGCGGATGATGCTCGGCGCGGGCATAGTTACTGTCATCGGCGCAGCTCTGGGCGGGCGCGCCTTCTCGGCTCCCGGCAAGCGCTTCGCGGTGACGATGAGCGAGTCGGAATGGCGCAAGAAACTCAGCCCCGCAGCCTATGCCGTGCTGCGAGAGCAGGCGACCGAACGCGCCTATACGAGCCCGCTCGACAAGGAGAAGCGCTCGGGGACCTTCCTTTGTGCAGGCTGCGATCTGCCACTCTTCTCGTCGCTCACCAAGTTCGACAGCGGGACCGGCTGGCCGAGCTTCTTCCGACCGCTGCCCGGCGCGGTCGGCACCACGACCGATTACAAGATCGGCTATCCGCGCACCGAGGTGCATTGCAGCCGCTGCGGCGGCCATCTGGGCCATGTGTTCGACGACGGGCCGCCGCCGACGGGTAAGCGCTACTGCATGAACGGCGTGGCGATGCACTTCGTGCCGAAGACGGCCTGAGGTCAGCGCGGCTGAACGGACGCGGTTTTCGCGCGAAACCGGACAAAGAAAAGCCCGGCTCCCTGGGGAAGCCGGGCCTATCTTGTCTCGCTGGTCCGAGGATCAGCTGAGCGGCGAAAGGTTCACCGCGGCATATTTGCCGCGACGATCTACCTCAAGTTCGAACTCGAGGCGGTCGCCTTCGTTGAGATTCGTCATGCCGGCACGCTCGACGGCCGAGATGTGAACGAATGCGTCGGGCTGTCCGTCGTCGCGCTGAATGAAGCCGAAGCCCTTCATTGCGTTGAAGAACTTGACCGTTCCGCTGGCCTTCTCACCCGTCAGCTGACGGGCCGGGCCGGCTCCTGCGCCGGCTGCCGGACGCGGACCGCGATCTTCGACGGCCATCGGCTCGCCATCGATCTTCAGGTCGGTTGCCGAGATACGGCCGCCACGATCGACGAGCGTGAACTCGAGCGGCTGTCCTTCGGCAAGACCGGTCAGGCCAGCCTGCTCGACGGCAGAGATGTGAACGAAAACGTCCTCACCGCCATCGTCACGAACGATGAAGCCGAAGCCCTTCTGTCCGTTGAAGAATTTAACGACGCCCTTGCCTTCGCCGATGACCTGGGCCGGCATACCGCCGCCACCGCCGCCACGGAATCCGCCGCCGCCACCGCCGCCGCGGAAACCACCGCCGCCGCCGCCGCCGTAGCCGCCGCCACCGCCGAAGCGATCACCGCCGCCACCACCGTAGCCGCCGCCACCGCCGAAACGATCACCGCCGCCACCACCGTAGCCGCCGCCACCGCCGAAACGATCGCCGCCACCATAGCCGCCGCCGCCGCCGCCGTAACCGCCGAAGCTGTCGTCACCGAAGCCATCGCGCTTGTCCCTGCCGCCGCGCGGACCGCGCCTACCTCTATCGAAACCCATGCCTTGCAATTCTTCCCGAATCTCGCCCCATTCAACGAAAGGACGTGGCGCCGGGCGTGGGCACGTCATCCTTCCGGCACGCAAAAACCATCCGCGCCATCCAACAGACATAAAGCAAAGAGGGCGATACTGCGAGCGGTTTCATGGCATGGCGCCCGTTCAGCTCACGTCAATTCGGTCCAAAAGGCCGACAGACCGAAAATGTTACCGTATTTTCGTAGATTATCCATGAAGCAGCGGCGTTCCGGCACCGCTGTCGGGGGTCTTGATCCCCCGAGTCGCAGCGGGCAGAACATTGCGGTCTTTACGTGCCCGGAACCTTCGCGACGGCGAATACGTTACCGGCCGCGAATCCCCCCGAATCCGCAAGGACATCATGTCGGACATCTTCGCCATCTTCGCCGATCCCGCCAACTGGGCCGCGCTGGCTGCGCTGGTCACGATGGAGGTGGTGCTCGGGATCGACAATCTGATCTTCATCTCGATCCTGACGAACAAGCTGCCCGACGCCTATCGCGCCAAGGCCCGGATGATCGGCATCTCGCTGGCGCTGGTTCTCCGCCTGGCGCTGCTGAGCCTGGTCGCGTTCATCGTGACCCTGACCCGCCCACTGTTCGAACTGTTCGGCCAGCCGCTCTCCTGGCGCGACCTGATCCTGATCGCAGGCGGCCTCTTCCTCGTCTGGAAGGCGACCAAGGAAATTCATCATAATGTCGACCAGGACGATGAAGGCGAGATGTTCGACGGCAAAAGTGCCGCGCTCGGCTTCGGCGCGGTGATCTTCCAGATCATCCTGCTCGACCTCGTCTTCTCGATCGATTCGATCATCACGGCGGTCGGCATGACCGATCATGTCCCGATCATGTTCGTCGCGGTGATCGCCGCCGTGATCGCGATGATGACCGCCGCCGGTCCGCTGTCGCGCTTCATCGAGAAGAACCCGACGATCGTCATGCTCGCGCTCGCCTTCCTGTTCATGATCGGCATGACGCTGATCGCCGAAGGCTTCGGGGTGCATGTACCCAAGGGCTATATCTACGCCGCGATGGCCTTTTCGGCGGGCGTGGAGGGGCTCAACATGGTCCAGCGGAACCGGCGGCGGCGCAAGCGCGCGGCCGACGACGGGACCGGGAAGTAAGTTGCCCTCGGTCGCTCCGCGCCTTATGGCGACGCGATGACAGTCTATTTGCATCAGGAAGACCTGCCCGAGGGCGCGCTGGGCCCCGGCCCGGTCGCGGTGGATACCGAAACGATGGGCTTGATCACCCCGCGCGACCGGCTCTGCCTCGTCCAGATTTCGGACGGACGCGGCGACGAGCATCTCGTGCGCTTCGCCGCCGGCAGCGATTATGCGGCCCCCAATCTGCGCGCGGTGCTCGCCGATCCCGAGCGGCTGAAGCTCTACCACTTCGCCCGCTTCGACCTCGCCGCGATCAAGCATTATCTCGGCGTGATGGCGGCCCCGGTCTATTGCACCAAAACCGCGTCGCGCCTGATCCGCACCTATACCGACCGCCATGGGCTGAAGGAACTGGTCCGCGAACTGCTCGGTCAGGACGTGTCGAAGCAGCAGCAGTCTTCGGACTGGGGCGCGCCCGACCTGTCCGACGCGCAGAAGGACTATGCGGCCTCCGACGTGCGCTATCTGCACGCGATGCGGACGATTCTGGACGAACGGCTGGCCCGCGAGGGTCGCACCGCGCTGGCCCAGGCCTGTTTCGATTTCCTTCCGGCCCGCGCCGAGCTCGACCTCGCCGGCTGGCCGGAGATCGACATCTTCGCGCATGTGTGATCGCCGGCGCACCCGCGCCGACGCCTGACGGAGCTCCGACGCATGTCCGAACTCGCCGATCGTGTCCGCAGCCAGCGCCAGCTCTGGGCTGCCAGCGGCAGCCGGCACGACCGGCTGATCGGGATCCTGCGTCTGGTGCTGCCCGTTGCGGTCGGAGCATTGGTGATCCTGCTCGCCATCGCCCCGTTGACCGTAGGACGCGATATCAGCTTCGTGCTGGCAAAGGACCGCGTCGCGGTGGCGCGCGAGCGGATGCGGGTGACCACGGCAACCTATCGCGGCCAGGACGCGAAGGGGCAGGCCTTCCAGCTGACGGCCGGCTCGGCGGTGCAGACCACCTCGCGCGATCCGGTGGTGCGGATGCAGAAGCTCGCAGCACAGATCCAGCTTCCCGAGGGTCCGGCCCGAATCATCGCCAATAATGGCCGCTACGACATGGACAGCGAGAAGGTCGCGATCGACGGACCTGTCCATTTCAACTCGGCCGACGGCTACACTATCGAGACACGCGACGTCGGCATCGACCTCAAGACCCGCAAGGTGGCGAGCGAGGGACCGGTCGACGGCCGGATGAATGTCGGGACCTTTTCGGGCGACCGCTTCACCGCCGATCTGAACGCCCGCGTCGTGGTGCTCGAAGGCCGAGCGCGCTTGCATATCGACCAGCGAAGCGCCACAGCAGCGCCCAAGGCTCCCGCTCGTAAGGGCGCTGGGGCGAACAACGGAGGCTGAGCGTGATCGGACGGGTGCGGATGGCGAAAAGGCTGCTGGTCGCGACGCTGTCGCTGGCCGCGCTTCCGCTCGCCGCGCAGACCGCGACCTCGCTCAAGAACCACAATGCCAACGCCCCGGTCGACTTCGCCGCAGACCGCATCGAGTTGCAGGACCGCAGCGACCGGGCGATCCTGACGGGCAATGTCGAGGTCAAGCAGGGCGACATGACGCTGCGCGCTGCCCGCGTCACGATCAATTACACCTCGGCCGACCAGACCCAGGTCAACCGGATGGATGCATCGGGCAGCGTCGTCCTGACCACCGCGACCGAAACCGCGCGTTCGCAATATGCGATCTACGACCTGCGCTCCCGCCTGGTCACGATGATCGGTGGCGTCACCGTCAGCCGTGCGGGCAAGGGCGAGACCAAGGGCAACCGGCTGGTCATCAACATGAACAGCGGCCAGGCCTCGCTCGACGGCGGCAGTTCGGGCAGCGGCGGCGGTCGCGTGACCGGCCGCTTCACGCCCCCGCCGCGGTCGCAGAACTGACGCTCGACCGGGCGATACCGTCCGGCTCGGCTCGAACCGTCGCACCCGCTCCCCCGACCGGCGCCAAAAATATCCATGCACGAAGCTTGCCAGTTTCCATGGGCAGCGGGGTCGTCTAATCAGGCGCAACGCGAAGCCTTCGCCGGGATGATCCGACAATGACCGACTCTGCCACCCTCGAACGACCTGCCGGCTCCGACGGCACCGGCGTGGTGCGCGGTCTGTCGGTCGTGTCGATCGCCAAGAGCTACGACCGGCGACAGGTGCTCAGCGACATCTCGCTCGACGTCGCGCGCGGCGAGGTGGTCGGCCTGCTCGGCCCCAATGGCGCGGGCAAGACGACCTGCTTCTATTCGGTGATGGGCCTGGTCCGGCCCGATGCAGGCCGCATCCTGCTCGATGGCGACGACATCACGACTCTGCCGATGTATCGCCGGGCGATCCTGGGGCTCGGCTATCTGCCGCAGGAAACCTCGATCTTTCGCGGCCTGTCGGTCAGCCAGAACATCATGGCGGTGCTCGAGCTGGTCGAGCCCGACAAGAAGCAGCGGGCCGAGCGACTCGATTCGCTGCTCGAAGAGTTTCACCTCACCCATTTGCGCGATTCGGCGGCGATGGCGCTGTCGGGCGGCGAACGGCGCCGCTGCGAGATCGCACGCGCGCTGGCGGCGGATCCGTCGATCATGCTGCTCGACGAGCCTTTCGCCGGCATCGACCCGATCTCGATCGCCGACATCCGCGATCTGGTGCGCGACCTCAAGAGTCGCGACATCGGCGTGCTGATCACCGATCACAATGTCCGTGAGACGCTCGACATCGTCGATCGTGCCTGCATCATCTATGACGGCAAGGTGCTGTTCCAGGGCAGCCCTGCCGCGCTCGTCGCCGATCCCAATGTCCGTCGCCTCTACCTGGGCGAGGGCTTTTCGCTCTGACGATGCCACCGGCGCTCTGAACCATGGCACTGGGGCCCCGCCTCGATCTGCGGCAGAGCCAGTCGCTCGTGATGACGCCGCAGCTGCAGCAGGCGATCAAGCTGCTGGCGCTGTCGAACCTCGAAGTCGAGGCGTTCATCGCCGAGGAGATCGAGAAGAATCCGCTGCTCGAATCGGGTGGCGAGCGCGGCGACGGCGGAGATGCCGACGACAGTTTCGAGGTGCCCGATTTCGATAGCGGCGACGGCGGGGAGGCTCCCGACGGCTTCGGCGATTTCGACGATGCGCCGACCGCAGACCGGCTGATCGAGGCCGGCAATGGCGTAACCGACGCCCCGCTGGACGCCGATTACGTGTCCGAAACCTTCCACCATGACAGCCCCAGCGATTCGATGCAGGGCATGGATGGTTCGCTCGGCGTCCAGGGCGCCTCCGGAGGACTGTCGGAGGACGCACCCGATCCCGGCGAGAGCGCCTCGGCCGGGCTGTCGCTCCACGATCATCTCCTCGCCCAGGCCGGTGAGCTGCTGTCCGGCGCGGACCTCGCCATAGCGGTCCGGCTGATCGACCTGATCGACGAGGCCGGCTATTTCGAAGGGCAGACCTTCGACATCGCCCAGGCGCTCGACGTGCCGTTGTTCGATGTCGAGCGCGTCCTCTCGGTCATCCAGACGCTCGACCCGACCGGCGTCGGCGCCCGCTCGCTCGCCGAGTGCATCGCGCTGCAGGCGCGCGAGGCCGATCGCTACGACCCCGCCATGGCCAAGCTGATCGACAATCTCGACCTGCTCGCTCGCGGCGCCATTCCGCAGCTTCGCCGCCTGTGCGGCGTCGACGAAGACGACATGGCCGACATGATCCGCGAGCTGCGCGGCTATGACCCGAAGCCCGGTCTGCGCTTCGGCGGCGAACCGGCGGCCCCGGTGACGCCCGACATCTTCGTCCGCCGCAAAGGGGACGGCTGGGCGATCGAGCTCAACAGCGCGAGCATGCCCCGGCTGATCGTCAACCGCAGCTATTATAGCGAACTGTCGAGCGGGCCGCAGGACAAGAGCAGCAAGGCCTGGCTGGGCGAATGCCTCACCTCCGCCAACTGGCTGGTCAAGGCGCTCGACCAGCGCGCCCGGACGATCGTCAAGGTCACGCAGGAGATCGTCAAGCAGCAGGAAGCCTTCTTCCTGCACGGCGTCGAGCATCTCCGCCCGCTGACGCTGAAGACGATCGCCGATGCGGTCGGCATGCATGAATCGACGATCAGCCGGGTGACGTCGAACAAATATCTGGTCTGCGAGCGCGGGCTGCACGAACTCAAATATTTCTTCACCTCGGGCGTTGCCGCCGCCGATGGCGGCGATGCGGTGTCGGCCGAAGCGGTGAAGAGCCAGATCGCGAAGCTCATCGCCGCCGAGGGCGACGACATATTGTCCGACGACAAGCTGGTGGAACTGCTGCGCGAGAAGGGTTTCGACCTCGCCCGCCGCACCGTCGCCAAATATCGCGAGGCGATCGGCCTCGGCTCTTCGGTCCAGCGTCGCCGTCAACGGGCGATGAAGGCGGCGTAGCAGGCGCTACACCGCCCTGTTCGACATCAGCCGGACAGACCTGCGAGCGTCGCTATGCCTTCCACGGTAACCGCGCGGACCCGTTCACCCTGAGCAGCGGAATCCGCCGTTCATCCGAGCCCCGACAGATCGAGCGCGACCCGACTGCCCCCGGGCGCCTGCGCCGGGCTCGCCGACAGGCTCATGATCGGCACCGCCACGACAACAGCCGCGCCGATCGCCAATGCGCATTTCATGTCCTTGCTCCTGCCGGAAACCTGCGTGACGATAGAGGCGTAACGGAGCAGGCGGGGTCGGGTTCAGGAGGCGATGAGAAGTCCCGCCAGCGCCGCCGACATAAGGTTCGCAAGGCTGCCGGCGACGAGCGCCTTGATACCCAGCCGCGCGATCATCGGACGCTGGTTGGGCGCGAGGCTGCCGGCCGACGCCATCTGGATCGCGATCGAGGAGAAATTGGCGAAACCGCACAAGGCGAAAGTGGTCACCGCGACGCTGTGCGGGCTCAGCGTGTCCTTGATCTGGCCGAGATGGATATAGGCGACGAATTCGTTGAGGGTCACCTTCTCGCCGAACAGGCCGCCGACGATCTGCGCCTGGTCCCAGGGAATGTTGAGCAGGACCATGATCGGCGCGAAGATGAAGCCCAATATCTGCTGGAAGCTGAGCGTCGGATGCCCGAACAGCGCCCCTGCCTGGCCGAGCAGCCCATTGGCAAGCGCCACGAGACCGACGAAGGCCAGAACCATGGCCCCGACCGAAACCGCGATCCGCACGCCGGTCTGCGCACCGAGCGCCGCCGCCATGATGATGTTGTCGGGCCGCTCGCCCTCTTCATTGGCCTCTGCGATCGCGATCGCCTCCTCCTCCAGCGCGTCGGCCGAGCGCCCCTCGGGCTGGACCGGATCGGGCATCATGATCTTGGCCATCAGCAATCCGCCCGGCGCCGCCATGAAGCTCGCCGCCAGCAGCAGGTCGACGCTGATTCCCATCGCCGCATAGGCCGCAAGGATCGTGCCCGCGACGCCGGCCATGCCGGTGACCATCACCGCGAACATCTGGTGCGGTGCGAGGCCGGCCAGATAGGGCCGGATGACGAGCGGCGACTCGCTCTGCCCGACGAAGATGTTCGCCGCCGCGCACAGCGACTCGACCTTCGACACGCCGGTCACCTTCTCGATCGCGCCGCCGACCCAGCGGATCACGAACTGCATGATGCCGAGAAAATAGAGGATCGAGACCAACGAGGCGAAGAAGATGATCACCGGAAGAGCGGCTAGCGCGAAGCTGTTCCCGCCGATCTCGGGCTTGACCAGCGAACCGAACAGAAAATCGGTGCCCGACTGGGCATAGCCGAGCAGGCTCGACACGCCTGCCGCCATTCCGCCGAGCAGCGCACGGCCCCAGGGAACGTAGAGGACGAGCACGGCGATTCCCGCCTGCAGCGCGAAGGCCGATCCGACGACGCGCAGGCGGATCGCCTTCCGGTCGGACGACAGCGCCACCGCCACGAGCAGGATCAGCACGATGCCGGCCAGCCCGGTCAGCCATTTCGTCATCCGGAAACATCCCCAAAGCGCCAAGAAAGGCCCACCTTGTCGAGCGCGCAGCGCCGGTCAAGCGCTCTTTCGCCGCCGCCGCAAAGCCGTTAGCAGTGCGGCATGACCGCCCCCACCCCGCCGGCGCAGGACGCCCGCCCGCCCCGCTCGCTCTTCATCATCTCGATCTTCTATGGCGGGATGGTCTGCATCGCCGGCGTGCTCGGGGTGAAGCAGGTGGCGCTTGGCCCGCTTGCCGTAGAGGCCGGCATCTTCGCCTTCCTGCTGCTGGTCGTCATGGGCAGCGCGGTCGCCGAACTCCATGGCCGGACGGTGGCCGACTCGCTCGTCCGCTGGGGTTTCCTGCCACTGATCATCTCTGCGCTGCTGATCCAGCTGGTCCTCGCTTTGCCGACCGATCCCGGCATGTATCCGCCGGCGGTCGAGGCTTTCCCGATCGTCGTAGGCCAGGGCGCGCGGATGATGATCGCCGGGCTGATCTCCTATGGCCTGTCGCAGACGCTCAACGTCCTGATCTTCGACCGGCTGAAGGGCAGCGGCGTCGGACGCTTCGTCTGGCTGCGCGGCATGATCGCCAGCGTCATCAGCCAGATCGCCGACACGATCATGTTCATCACCATCAGCTTTTACGGCGAGCGTGAGATATTGGGCCTGATGGGCGGGCAGATGCTGACCAAGGTCGTCCTGTCGATCGTGCTGGTGCCGCCGCTGATCACCGCCTTCGTCGTCGCCGGCCGCCGGATCGACGCACGCGGCTGACCGAACGAGCCAGTACAGGCCGAAAGCGATGCTTTATCCCGGGGCCCGGCTCCGCTAAGGGGCGCGCCATGTCGACCGATCACAGCCCCGACCCGATCCTCCTCGCCAAGGCGGAGACCCTCACCGAAGCACTGCCCTATATGCAGCGCTATGCGGGCGAGACCTTCGTGGTGAAATATGGCGGCCACGCCATGGGCGACCCCGAGGCCGCGCGCGACTTCGCCGAGGACATCGTCCTGCTGAAGGCGGTCGGGATCAACCCGGTCGTGGTCCATGGCGGCGGCCCGCAGATCGGCCGCATGCTGAAGACCCTGGGCGTCGAGAGCAGCTTCGTCGACGGCCTGCGCGTGACCGACGCGGAGACCGCGCGCGTGGCCGAGATGGTCCTGTGCGGCTCGATCAACAAGGAGATCGTCTCCTGGATCTCCCAGGCGGGTGGCCGCGCGGTCGGTCTGTCGGGCAAGGACGGCCGCATGGTCGTGGCCGAGAAGATCAGCCGCACGCGGCGCGATCCGGACAGCAATATCGAGCAGGTCGTCGACCTCGGCTTCGTCGGCGAGCCGGCCGACATCGACCGCCGCGTGATCGACACCGTGTCCAGGGCCGGCATGATCCCGGTCATCGCGCCGATCGCGATCGGCGAGGACGGGCACACCTATAATGTCAACGCCGACACCATGGCCGGCGCGATCGCGATTGCCCTCGGTGCGGCACGCCTGTTCCTGCTCACCGACGTGGCCGGTGTGCTCGACAAGGAAAAGCAGCTGATCCGCGAACTCAACCCGCGCCGGATCGCGGAACTGCGCGAGGATGGCACGATCCAGGGCGGCATGATCCCCAAGCTCGAAACCTGCGTCGATGCGGTCGAGGGTGGGGTCGACGCCGCCGTCATCCTCGACGGCCGCGTACCCCACGCGATGCTGATCGAAGCCTTCACCAAGCGCGGCGCCGGCACCCTGATCGGCATGGGCTGACAAAAAAGAATAAGCCCCTCCCTTTCAAGGGAGGGGGAAGGGGTGGGTGCGAGCGACAGCGAGCTCTTCCTGCGCACCCCGCGACATCCCTCCCCCGGAAGGGAGGGACATCCCAAGCCTCAGTCGCGCAGCAGTTCGTTGATGCCGGTCTTGGACCGCGTCTTCGCGTCGACGCGCTTGACGATCACCGCGCAATAGAGGCCGGGGCCACCATCCTTGCCGGGCAAAGTGCCGGGGACGACCACCGAATAGCTCGGCACGCGGCCGATGAAGACCTCGCCGCTCGCGCGGTCGACGATCTTGGTCGAGGCGCCGAGATAGACGCCCATCGACAGCACCGCGCCCTGCTCGACCACCACGCCCTCGGCCACTTCCGAGCGGGCGCCGATGAAGCAGTCGTCCTCGATCACGACCGGGCCGGCCTGCAGCGGCTCGAGCACGCCGCCGATGCCGACGCCGCCCGACAGATGGACGTTGCGGCCGATCTGCGCGCAGCTGCCGACCGTCGTCCAGGTGTCGACCATCGTGCCTTCGCCGACGAAGGCGCCGAGGTTGACGAAGCTGGGCATCAGCACCGCACCCTTGGCGATGTACGCGCCGCGGCGGACGATCGAGCCGGGCACGGCGCGGAAGCCGGCGGAACGGAACTCGGCCTCACCCCAGCCGGCGAACTTCGAAGGGACCTTGTCCCACCAGCTGGTGCCGCCGCAGCCGCCGGGGATCAGCTCCATGTCGTTGAGGCGGAAGGACAGCAGCACCGCCTTCTTGAGCCACTGGTTGACCGTCCAGCCGCCCTCGCCCTTCTCCGCCACGCGCCGCTCACCCGAGTCGAGCAGGCCCAGCGCGGTCTCGACCGCGTCGCGGACCTCGCCCCTGGTCGAGAAGCCGATGCCCTCGCGTTCGTCCCAGGCCTTTTCGATGATCTGCTGCAGATCGGCGCTCATGTCGTTTCCCCTCAAAGCGTGGCTGTCAGTTCGTCGAGCCAGTGCCCGACATCGCGAATCTCATAATCGATGAAGCTGTGGTCGGCCTCGTGGTCGCCATATTCGGAGCCGTTGTTGACCCACACGGTGGTCATGCCGATCGCCTTGGCCGGCTTCAGATTGCGGGCCATGTCCTCGACGAACAGCGACGTGCGCGGGTCGATGCCGAAGGCCTCGACCATCGACGCATAGCTCGCGGCATGCGGCTTCGGCTGATAGGCGCAGGCGTGGATGTCGTGGATCGCCTCGAAGCTCTTCGACAGGCCCAGCTTCTGCAGCACCCGGCCGGCATAATCGGCATCGCCATTGGTGAAGATCAGCTTGCGGCCGGGCAGCTTCGCGATCGCGTCGATCAGCCGGCGATCCTCCGACAGCACGTCCATCTCGATGTCGTGAACGAAGGCGAGGAATTCGTGCGGGTCGATCCCGTGGCTCTGCATCAGCCCCGACAATGTGGTGCCATGCTCGCGGAACATCTGCTTCTGGACGCGCTTGGCCTCGACCGGGTCGACCCCCAGCAGCCGCTGGACATACAGGCCCATACGCACGTCGATCAGCCCGAACAGATCCACCGACGCCGGGTAAAGCGTGTTGTCCAGATCGAAGATCCAGGCGTCGATGTGGCGAAGCGCTGTGTCCATGGCCGCGCGAGTAGCCGCTTGGACAAGGGGTGGCAACCGTACAGGCACGTCGCCCCGCCTGTCGTCAGACCGCCGTGCCCACCAGTCGCCCGATGCCGGCAGTCAGCGCCATGGCGAGCGCGCCCCAGAACACCACCCGCAGCACCGGCCTGCCGATCGTCGCCCCGCCCGCGCGGGCACCGAGCGCGCCGAGCAAGGCGAGGAACAGGATAGAGCCCGTGGCCTCGCCCGCCACCATCCACGCCATCGGCAGGACCGCCGCCAGCAGAACCGGCAGCAGCGCCCCGGCGGTGAAAGTCGCGGCCGACGCCAGCGCGGCGAGGACGGGCCGCGCGGCGGTCACCTCGGTGATGTTGAGCTCGTCGCGCGCATGGGCGCCGATCGCGTCGTGCGCCATCATCTGCGCCGCCACCCTGTCGGCGGTTTCCGGATCGACCCCGCGACCGACATAGATGGCCGCGAGTTCGCGCTGCTCCATCAGCGGATCGGTTGCCAGCTCGACCCGCTCGCGCCCGAGATCGGCGGCTTCGGTATCGGCCTGCGAACTCACCGAGACATATTCGCCCGCAGCCATGGACATGGCGCCGGCCACGAGACCGGCCGTCGCGGCAACCAGCAGCGCCGGTCGCTCGGCTCCGGAAGCCGCCACCCCGAGGATCAGGCTCGCCGTCGAGACGATGCCGTCATTCGCCCCGAGAACGGCGGCGCGCAGCCAGCCGATCCGCGAAACGAGATGCGATTCCTTGTGCCGCCTCATGCAATCTCGTCCTTCCCGGCAGTGTTAGGCCCCGGGTCGAGCAGGTCATCCAGGAACGATGCAACCAGCGCCGACTGACCTCCGACCCCGGCCTTAGCATAGATACGCGACAGTTGAGCCCGCACCGTTCCTTCGGCCGCCCCGCGCAGCCGCGCAATTTCGGCGACGTCGGCACCTTTCAGCGCAAACAGCGCGACATCGGCCTCGGCAGGCGTGAGTCGCCATTCCGTGAAGCGCAGCTGCACCAACGCGGCGACAGTGCCGCGCGCGAGCGCCACGGCGAGGTCGTCCTGCCGCGCCTGCTCGATCAGCGCGCGAATCTGCAGCGCTCCGGCTACCGCTCCGACGAGCAGCGCTACCGCAGCGGCGGCTTCCACCGCCAGATGGGCGCTCCAGCCCTCCGCAGCGATGTCGCCGAGCAAGTCCAGCAGGAACAGCATCGTCGCGAGTGCCTGAAGCGCCACCACCAGCGTCGTCGCGAAGGTCCTGCGGTGCAGCTGTGCTTGTCTGGCGCTCGGCATGGCGACAGCCTAGCCCCGCCCCGGTAGCATCGCCAGCGTCAGGTTCCGGCCCTGCCGGCGGCTTTCGAACAGGACGCCGCCAATATGCAGCAAGATCAATCCGTAGAGCAGCGTCACGGCTGCCTCGTGAACCTCGCCGAGCGCGCCCTCCTCCCGCTCTTCGCCAGTTTCGTCCTCATCCTCGGACTCGTCGCTGAGCGCGCTTGCTGCGGTGGACGGGATCGCTTGGGCCGTCGCCGCCGGACTGAAGAGGCGCGGTTCAGTCATGATGGCGCCGCTCGCAATGATCACCAGCAGGGTCGCCCAGATGGCATAGACCATCAGCGCCCCGAGCGGATTGTGCGAGGGATGAGGCCTGCGATCCCCGCTGGCGATTTCACGGATATGCGCGATCGCGCGGCGGCGGCTTGGCGGGAAGGCCGTGAACCGGGCCTCGGCCGGCCCCACCAGGCCCCAGACGAGCCGCAGGGCTAATAGGGCCGCCAGGCCGTAGCCAACCAGCACATGGGCGTAGCTGCCTTCCCCGGTGAAGAGGGCATTGGCGACGATCGCTGCGACGATCGACCAGTGGGTGAGCTTGACCAATGGATCCCAGCGGCGCGGTCGCAGCGCTACTTCGCGGGTCTCGTCATGATGGTTCGTCGTCATCGGCGGTCTCCTGTACATCGTGGGAGACCATCTCTGTCGGGGCACGGGTCCGCGCCATCCGCAAGGAGCTTACGGGAGGGGGTATAAGCAGCCGCTTACCGGCGCATTCTGGTGAAGCGCGGCTATCCGGGCCACCCTCGCCCCGAGCCGTATCGAGTCAGACGGTGAAGCTCTCGCCGCAGCCGCACATGCCCTTGGCATTGGGGTTCTGGAAGACGAAGCCTGCGGAGAAATCGTCCTCGACCCAGTCCATCGTCGAGCCGACCAGATAAAGCAGCGAACCGCCATCGACATAGAAGTCGCCACCGGATGTCTCGATCTTCTCGTCGAACGGATCGGCCGCGGTCACATAGTCGACCGAATAGGCAAGCCCCGAGCAGCCGCGACGCGGGGTCGACAGCTTGACGCCGATGGCATCCTCCGGCGCCGTCTCCATCAGCTTGGCGATGCGCGCCTCTGCCGATGGCGTCAGGATCAGCGCGGCGGGGCGGGCGCGGGTCGTGGTGGTGGTCGCGGTCATTTCAGTCTCCATCCCCAGCGGGGCGTTCAGAGCATTCCCAGTTCGAGCTTCGCTTCATCGGACATCTTCTGCGGGTCCCAGGGCGGATCCCAGATCAGGTTGACCTCGGCCGACCCGACTCCCGGCACCGCGCCGACGCGCAGTTCGACCTCGCCCGGCATCGACTCGGCCACCGGGCAGTGCGGCGTGGTCAGCGTCATCGTGACGACGACATGGGCATTGTCGGCGACTTCGACGCCATAGACGAGCCCGAGGTCGTAGATGTTCACCGGTATCTCGGGATCGAAGATCTCCTTGAGCGCCGTGATGACGCCCTCGTAGATTTCACCGCCCGGCTCGCCCGCCGCCGCTTCGGCCTGCGGCCGCTGCGCGAGGAAGCCATCGAGATAGTCGGGCTTGCGGGCGGGCTGTGCCGCCGGCGCCTCGGCCTCGAGTGCGTCGAGATCGACCCGTGCCCGGGGCGGTGGCGTCACCGATTCGACCTCCTCGGTCAGGATCTTGCCGCTGTCGTTGGTCTGTTCGTCCATCATCCGAATATCCGCGTCACACGTTCGATCCCGCGCGCCAGAGCGGCCACGTCATCCTCGTCATTATAGATACCGAAGCTCGCCCGCGCCGTCGCCGGCAGATCGAGATGGTCCATCAGCGGCTGAGCACAATGATGCCCCGCGCGGATCGCCACGCCTTCCTCGTCCAATATGGTGCCGATGTCGTGGGGATGCACCCCCTCGATCGCGAAGCTGACGATACCGGCCGAATCGGCGGGGCCGAACAGCCGTACGCTGTTGATCGCCGACAGCGCATCGCGCGCCTTCGCGACCAGCGCCTTTTCATGCGCCTCAATCGCGTCGAGCCCGATCGCGGCGACATAGTCGATCGCGGCGTGCAGCCCGAGCGCGCCGACGATGTGCGGCGTCCCTGCCTCGAAACGCTGTGGTGGCGGCGCCCAGCTGGTCGCAGCAAAGGTTACGCGGTCGATCATCGAGCCGCCGCCCTGATAAGGCGGCATCGCCTCGAGCAGCTCGCCCCGCGCCCACAGCGCGCCGATGCCGGTCGGGCCGTAAAGCTTGTGCCCGGAAAAGACATAGAAGTCGCAATCGAGCGCCTGCACGTCGACCGTCATGCGCGGCACGGCCTGGCAGCCGTCGATCAGTATCTTGGCGCCGACGCGGTGCGCCAGATCGGCCGCCCGACGCGCATCGAGGGTCGAGCCCAGCACGTTGGAGACATGAGCCAGCGCCACCAGCCGGTGCCGATCGGTCAGCATCGCCTCGGCCGCGTCGAGGTCGATCCGGCCGTCGGCGGTCAGCGGGCAGACGTCGATCTCCACACCGGTGCGCTCGCGCAGCAGCTGCCAGGGGACGATGTTCGAATGATGCTCGAGCTGCGACAGCAGAATGCGGTCGCCGGCCTTGAGCGTGGACACGCCCCAGCTTTGCGCCACCAGGTTGATCGCCTCGGTGGCACCGCGCACGAAGACGATCTCATCGTTGCTGCGCGCGTTAAGGAAGCGGGCGACCCGCTGGCGCGCCGCCTCATAGGCGATCGTCATGTCGGCCGAGCGGCGATAGACGCCGCGATGGACGGTCGCATAGTCCTCGCCATAACCGCGCGCGATGGCATCGATCACCGCCTGCGGCTTCTGCGCCGTGGCAGCGGTGTCGAGATAGTGCCAGCCATCGGGGATTCCCGGAAAGTCCGCCCGGCGGCTCGTCTTGGCGATGTCGGCGATCGCGTTCATGCTCTCTCCTCCAGCCAGGCCTCGGCATCCGCCTGGAACGCCTCGCGCACGGCCTCGTCGCCGATCCGCGACAGCGCGTCGGCGATGAAGGCCTGGGTCAGCAGCGCGCGGGCGCGATCGGGCGTGATCCCACGCGACGTCATGTAGAACAGCGCCTGTGCATCGAGCTCGCCGACCGTGGCGCCATGCGCGCATTTCACGTCGTCGGCGAAAATCTCCAGCTCGGGCTTGAGGTTCACCGTGGCGGTGCGCTTGAGCATCAACCCGCGCAGACTCTGCTCGCCGTCGGTCTTCTGCGCATCACGCGCCACTTCGACCCGCGCCGCCATGCTGGTCGTCGCGCGATCGTCGGCGACCGCTCGCCACAGCTGGCGGCTCGTGCCCTCGGCGGCGGCATGGTGGACCACGACAGCAGCGTCATGACGCTGCTCGCCGCGCGCCAGCAGCGCACCGCCATGTTCGGCGAAGGCGCCCGGCCCCTCGATGCGAATCTCGGCGTCGAGCCGGGTTCCCGCTCCGCCGGCACCGAGCAGCGTGGTCACGATGCTGGCCCCTGCATCCAGCCGCGCTTCGTCGCGCAGCGAGACGAAGCCGCTTTCCTGCACGACCCGGATCGCCCGCATCAGCCGCGCCGAGCGGCCCAGCGCGATGCGGGTCAGCCGGTTCGCCCAGCCGTCGCCGACATGGGTTTCGACGATCGAGGCCTGGGCATTCTCGGCGAGCTCTATGCTGGCCGGAACATGGTTAGCCCCGCCGGTCGCCACATGGACGATCTCGATCGACGGCGCGCCCGCGACAGCATCCCTGGCGAGGGTCAGCGTCCAGCCGGCGCCCTGCGCGAGACGGCCGAGCGGATGGGCGGACGCCGCATCGACCACGCCGATCATGACCGGGCCTGGGCTGCTGCCTTCGGCGTCATAGCGCCCGTCGACGAACAGCAGGCGCGGCCCACTGCCGATCCACAGACCGGCGACGTCCACCGCAAGCCCGCGCGCAGGCGAGGATGCCAGCGCTTCGAGCCCCGAAAGATCGGACCAGCGCCAGGCCTCGTCACGAGCAGAGGGAAGGCTCAGCGTCATGCCCATTCCTCCCCGGAACGGGGAGGGGAACCGGCAAAGCCGGTGGAGGGGCAGCGCAGAACCAGCCCGGCAGCGATGGACGGGAGGTCGGACGCCCCCTCCACCATCCTGCGGATGGTCCCCCTCCCCGTGCCGGGGAGGATCTGGATCGTCGTCGTCACGCCGCGATCGCTCCATAGCCTTCGCGTTCGAGCTCGAGCGCGAGGTCGGCGCCGCCGGTGCGGACGATCCGGCCGGCCGCGAGGACGTGGACGAAGTCCGGCCTCACATAGTCGAGCAGGCGCTGGTAATGGGTGATCAGCAGAACCGCCTTGTCGGGCTTGCGCATGATCATGTTGATGCCCTCGCCGACGGTGCGCAGCGCGTCGATGTCGAGGCCCGAATCGGTCTCGTCGAGGATCGCCAGCGCCGGGTCGATGATGCCCATCTGCACCATCTCGTTGCGCTTCTTCTCGCCGCCCGAGAAGCCGACGTTCACCGCCCGCTTGAGCATGTCCATGTTCAGCCCCAGCGCATCGGCCTGGGCGCGCGCGCGCTTGAGGAAGTCAGCGCCCGAAAGCGGCTCTTCACCGCGCAGCCGCCGCTGCGCATTGAGCGCCTCGCGCAGGAACTGGACATTCGACACGCCCGGAATCTCGACCGGATATTGGAAGCCGAGGAACAGGCCGGCGGCAGCCCTTTCGTGCGGCGCCTTCTCCAGCAGGTCCTCGCCCTGGAACGACACGCTGCCCTCGGTGACCTCATAGCCGGGGCGACCGGCGAGGACATAGGACAGGGTCGACTTGCCCGCGCCGTTCGGGCCCATGATCGCATGGATCTCGCCCGGCCCAATCGACAGGGTCAGCCCCTTGAGGATCGGCTTGCCGTCGACTTCGGCGTGGAGGTTTTCAATCTTCAACATGGTTTGCACTCGGGTGAAAAGGAGACCGCGCTATTCGTGGTGTGCTGGATGAAGGCATTCGTCTGCAGCCCCTCCCCTTCAGGGGAGGGGTGATCAGACGGCGCGCCTCATCGCGAAGCTCAATCATGTGTGTGGGATAAAGCCCCTCCCCTTCAGGGGAGGGGTTGGGGTGGGGACGGCGGTCGATCATCCGACGCTGCCTTCGAGCGAAATGCCGAGCAGCTTCTGCGCCTCGACCGCGAATTCCATCGGCAGCTGCTGGAGCACTTCCTTGGCGAAGCCGTTGACGATCAGCGCGACAGAGGCTTCCTGATCGAGCCCGCGCGACATCGCGTAGAAGAGCTGGTCGTCGCTGATCTTCGAGGTCGTCGCCTCATGCTCGATCTGCGCCGAGGGGTTCTTGACCTCGATATAGGGCACGGTGTGCGCGCCGCAGCGGTCGCCCAGCAGCAGGCTGTCGCACTGGGTGAAGTTGCGCGCGCCCTCGGCGGTGGGCGCCACGCGAACGAGCCCGCGATAGGTGTTGTCGCTGTGGCCGGCCGAGATGCCCTTCGACACGATCGTCGACTTCGATCCCTTGCCGAGATGGATCATCTTGGTGCCGGTGTCGGCCTGCTGGCGGTTGTTGGTGACCGCGACCGAGTAGAATTCGCCGACGCTGTTCTCGCCCGCGAGAACGCAGCTCGGATATTTCCAGGTGATCGCGCTGCCGGTCTCGACCTGGGTCCAGCTGACCTTGCTGTTGCGCCCCTGGCACAATGCCCGCTTGGTCACGAAATTATAGATGCCGCCGCGCCCCTCGGCATCGCCGGGGTACCAGTTCTGCACGGTCGAATATTTGATCTCGGCATCGTCGAGCGCGACCAGTTCGACCACGGCGGCGTGGAGCTGGTTCTCGTCGCGCATCGGCGCGGTGCAGCCTTCGAGATAGGAAACGTGGCTGCCCTTGTCGGCGACGATCAGCGTGCGTTCGAACTGCCCCGTATTCTCCGCATTGATGCGGAAATAGGTGCTCAGCTCCATCGGGCAGCGCACGCCCTCGGGAATGTAGACGAAGGTGCCGTCGGAAAAGACCGCGCAGTTGAGCGTCGCAAAATAATTGTCGTGCATCGGCACGACCTTGCCCAGCCATTTGCGGACCAGATCGGGATATTCGCGGATCGCTTCGGAGATCGAGCGGAAGATGACCCCGGCCTTCTCCAATTCGGCGCGGAAGGTGGTGGCGACCGACACGCTGTCGAACACGGCGTCGACCGCGACCTTGCGGCTGCCCTCGACCCCGGCGAGCACCTTCTGCTCCTCGATCGGGATGCCGAGCTTCTCATAGACCTTGAGGATCTCGGGATCGACCTCATCGAGCGAACCGAGCGCCTTCTTCGCCTTGGGCTCGGCGTAATAATAGGCGTCCTGATAGTCGATCGGCGGGACGTTGAGCTTCGCCCAGTCGGGCGGGGTCATGGTCAGCCAGTGGCGATAGGCCTTCAGCCGCCATTCGAGCATCCACTCGGGCTCGTTCTTCTTGGCGGAGATGAAGCGGACGGTGTCCTCGCTCAGCCCCTTGGGCGCGAAGTCCTGCTCGATCTCCGACGAGAAGCCCCACTCATAGTTGGAGGCGCGTTCTGCGGCCTCATGGGCCGCCTTGTTGCGTACGTCGCTCATGATTTCATGCCCTCGACAGGGTTTCGAGGCTGACGCCGCCCAGGGCGCCGCGAATGGTGTTGTTGACCACCGACCAGTGCGGCTTCACCCGACAGGCGCCTTCGAGGCTGCAGTCGTGGCGATGATCGTCGACACAGGCGGTCATCGCGATCGGGCCTTCGACCGCCTCGATGATGTCCGCCAGACTGATCGCCGCGGGATCGCGCGCCAGGCGGACGCCACCGCCGGTGCCGCGCGCCGAGACCAGCAAGCCGGCCTGGGCCAGCCGGCCCATCAGCTTCTGCGCGGTCGGCAGAGGCACGCCCGTCTCGTCCGACAGCAAGGTCGCGGTCAGCCTTTCGCCCTGCCCGTGCCGGGCGGCGGCAGACAGCATCACGACGGCATAGTCGGCAAGGCTGGACAGGCGCATTGCGGGGTTTCGCTTCCAATCGGACTGATTCGATCCGATTAGGCAGATGGGCGCTCACCCGGTTCCCGTCAAGGGAAAGTGGGGGTGAACCGCCCTGCCTCTTGGGCCAGGCAGGGCGGCTCGGTCCGGCTGCTTCGGGGGCCGTACGCAGCCGGGTGGGGATCGCCCACCCTCTTTCGAGAGCGTGCAGCGGATGTACGCGGCGACGGGGTCGCTATTCCCGCAGGCAGGCATTTTTAGGCGGTAGACAGTCGCTATCGGCAAGTTGGGCATGACGCCGGCGACAGGGCGCGCTAAGCGGCCGCCATGTCGCTCTACGCCGCCCTCCGCCCGCTCCTGTTCACCCTCGAAGCCGAACGCGCGCACCGGGCGACGATCCGGGCACTGCGGCTGAAGCCGCACGGCGCCCTGCCGGTCGACGATCTCCGCCTTGCCAGCACGGTCGCCGGACTGCGCTTCCCCAATCCGGTCGGCCTCGCCGCCGGCTTCGACAAGGACGCGCAGGTCCCCGACGCCATCCTGTCGCTCGGCTTCGGCTTCGCCGAGGTCGGCACGCTCACCCCCTTCCCGCAGGCGGGCAACCCCAGCCCCCGGCTGTTCCGCCTGGTCGAGGACCGGGCGGTGATCAACCGCATGGGCTTCAACAATGGCGGCCAGGCAGCGGCATTCGAGCGGCTGCTGCGCCGCAACCACCGGCCCGGTATCGTCGGGGTGAACATCGGCGCGAACAAGGACGCCGCCGACCGCATTGCCGACTATGCCAATGGCGTGCGTGTGATGGCCGGGGTGGCACGCTATCTGACGGTCAACATCTCTTCGCCCAACACGCCAGGGCTGCGCGCGCTGCAGGATCGCGGCGCGCTGACCGAATTGCTGGCTGCCGTGATGGAAGCCCGCCCCGCCGGCGGCCCGCCGGTCTTCCTGAAGGTCGCCCCCGATCTCGAACCCGCCGACATCGACGACATCGCCGAGATCGCAGCCGAGTTCGAGCTCGACGGGCTGATCGTGTCGAACACCACCATTTCACGCCCGCCGTTGCGCTCGCGTCATGGGCAGGAGACCGGCGGCCTGTCGGGCGCCCCGCTGCGCGAACTGGCCGCGCGCCGGCTCGCCGACTTCCGCCGGGCGACGGGCGGCACGATGCCGCTGATCGCCGCCGGCGGGATCGCCTCGGCCGAGGACGCCTATGCCCGCATCCGCGCGGGGGCGAGCCTCGTCCAGCTCTACTCGGCGCTCGTCTATGAAGGGCCCGGCCTTGCGCGGCGGATAAACCGGGGGCTGGCGCAACTGCTCGAGCGCGACGGCTTCGCTTCGGTCGCCGAGGCCGTCGGCCAGGGCTGATCGCACCGTCGCCGCAGCCGCGCGCAAAGCGCTTCCGCCGGGCCTGATCCGGCTCTAAGCTCGGGCCATGCTGCACCGCGCCCTCACCGCTCTCGCCGCCGTCGCGCTTCTCGTCGCGCCGGTCACCGCCGAAGCCGGCACCGTCGTGGCCGCCGAACCGCGCGCCGCCGCCGCCGGACAGGAAATCTTGCGCAAAGGCGGCAGCGCTGCCGACGCCGCCATGGCGATCATGCTTGCCCTGACCGTAACCGAACCGATGTCCTCGGGCATCGGCGGCGGCGGCTTCCTGCTTCACCATGACGGCAAGACCGGCAAGCTGGAAACGGTCGACGGACGCGAGACCGCCCCCGCTTCGGCCGGCCATGACCGCTTCCTCGGCGCCGACGGCAAGCCGCTGCCCTATATGCAGGCGGTGCCCGGTGGCTATTCGGTCGGCATCCCCGGCAACATCGCGCTGATGGCGGAAACCCACAAACGCTGGGGCAAGCTGCCCTGGGCCAAGCTGTTCGAACCGGCGATCCGCCTGGCCGAACAGGGCTATACGCTGCTGCCCGACAACAGACCCGGCCCCTTCACGGTGCAGGGCACCCTCGCCTATCGCCTCAAGCAGTTCGAGAAACTCTGGGCCGATTTCCCCGAGGCCCGCGCCATCTACTGGAAGGATGGCCGCCCGCTCACGACCGGCGAGACGGTGCGCAATCCGGCGCTCGCCGCTACGCTGCGGACGATCGCCGCCAAGGGTCCCGACGCCTTCTACAAGGGCGAGATCGCCAACCAGATCAGCCAGGCGGTCGGCCGGTCGAAGCGCAACCCGACGACACTGACGGTCGGCGACCTCTCGGCCTATCGCGCCAAGCTGCGCGCGCCGGTCTGCGGCAGCTATCGCGGCCACCGCATCTGCGGGATGGGCCTGCCGTCGTCGGGCGCGATCACCGACCTGATGATCCTCGGCATGCTCAAGCGCTTCGACCTCGCCAAACTCGGCAAAGACTCGCCGGTCGCCTGGCATCTGATCGGCGAAGCTATGCGGTTGGCCTATGCCGACCGCGACGCCTGGCTCGGCGATTCCGATTTCGTGAAGGTGCCGGTCGCCGGCCTGCTCGACCCGGCCTATCTCGCCGAGCGGTCGAAGCTGATCTCGCCCGACAAGACACTGGGCAGCTATCCACCCGGAACGCCGCCCGGCGCCGAGCCGCTCGCGATGACGAAAGCACCCGCCGAGCAGGGCACCACCAACTTCGTCGCTGTCGACGATCGCGGCGACATCGTCTCGATGACCTCGACGGTGGAGGGGCCGTTCGGCAGTTCGCTCGTCGCAGGCGGCTTCTTCCTCAACAACGAGCTGACCGACTTCAACGAAGATCCCTATGACAAGGGCCGTCTGGTCCCGAACCATGTCCAGCCGGGCAAGCGGCCGCTGTCGTCGATGGCGCCGACGATCGTCTATGGCAAGGACGGCAAGCCGTGGCTCGCGCTCGGCTCGGCCGGCGGGCGCACGATCATCATGCACACGCTGAAAGCCATGATCGGGGCGATCGACTGGGGGTTGCCCGCCGACCAGGCGATCGCGCTGCCCAATATCTTCTTCCGGGGTCCCGCGCTGGTGGTCGAACGCAACAGCCCGCTCGAGGCGCTGGTGCCGGGCCTCACCCAGCTGGGCGAGACGGTCAGCGTCGGCGACATACCGTCGAAACTGACCATCTTGCAAAGCACCAAGACCGGCTGGACCGGCGCGGCCGACCCCCGCAGTCCGGGCGTCGCCCTGTCACAATAAGCCGCAGGAAGCGGGTGCAAAGGCCGATTTCGGCGTTATACCCCGCTTCAGAGCGGCCAGATCCGCGGGGGCAGGAGAGATGATGCGTAGCTTCGAGCGTTTTCCCAACCTCGTCACCATGTTCTTCACGCGCGCGGCGGAGAAGGGCGACGCGCCTTTCCTGTGGGCCAAGGAAGGCGGCCAATGGCAGGCGCTGAGCTGGGGCGAGGTCGCCCGGCGCGTCGCCTCGCTCGCCGCCGTTTTGCGCGCGCAGGGCCTGAAGGACGGGGACCGTGTCGTCCTCGTCTCCGAGAACCGCCCCGAATTCTGCATCGCCGACCTGGCGATCATGGCCGCCGGCTGCGTCACCGTGCCGACCTACACGACTAACACCGAGCGCGATCACACCCATATCTTGGAGAATAGCGGCGCCCGCGCGGCGATCGTGTCGACCGCGAAGCTGGCGCAGATGCTGCTGCCGGCGATCGTGCGCTCATCGACCTGCGAATTCCTGATCGGCATGGAGCCGATGCCGCAGACCGCCGTCCGCACGCTCGACTTCGCCACGCTCGCGGGCGATCCAGCGGCCGATGTGCAGGCCGCCGCCGCCCGGGCCCTCGACATGCGGCGGGAGGATCTGGCGTGCCTGATCTACACCAGCGGCACCGGCGGGGCGCCTCGCGGGGTGCGTCAGCATCACGGCGCGATCCTGTGCAATGTCGAAGGGTGCCTGGACATCCTCCAGACCGATTTCGGCTGGGGCGATGAGGTGTTCCTCTCCTTCCTGCCGCTCAGCCACGCCTATGAACATTCGGGTGGGCAGTTTCTGCCGATCGGGCTGGGTGGGCAGATCTATTATGCCGAGGGACTGGAGAAGCTCGCCGCCAATATCGAGGAGGTGCGGCCAACAATCATGGTCGTGGTCCCGCGCCTGTTCGAGATGCTGCGCGCGCGCCTGATCAAGGCAGTCGAGAAACAGGGCGGGATCGGCAAGAAGCTGCTCGACAAGGCGCTCGAACTCGGCACGCGCGAGAAGCTGCGCCTGACCGACTATCCCTATAAGCTCGCCATCGATGCTCTGCTGAAACCGAAGGTTCAGAAGCGGTTCGGCGGCCGGATCAAGGCGCTGGTGTCGGGCGGTGCGCCGCTCAACCCCGAGGTCGGGCAGTTCTTCTCCTCGCTCGGGCTGACCCTTCTTCAGGGCTATGGCCAGACCGAATCCGGCCCGGTGGTCTCCTGCAACCGGCCGAAGGTCGGGATCAAGCTCGACACGGTCGGCCCCCCGATGAAGGGCGTCGAGGTCAGGATTGCCGAGGATGGCGAGATATTGATCCGGGGCGAGCTGGTGATGGCCGGCTACTGGCGCAACGAGGCCGAGACCGAGCGCGTGTTGAAGGACGGATGGCTGCATTCGGGCGATGTCGGCCATCTCGACGAGAAGGGCCGCCTCAAGATCACCGACCGCAAGAAGGATCTGATCGTCAACGACAAGGGCGACAATGTCGCGCCGCAGAAGCTGGAAGGCATGCTGACGCTCCAGCCCGAGATCGCCCAGGCGATGGTCTCGGGCGACCGCCGCCCCTATATCGTCGGCCTGATCGTCCCCGACCAGGAATGGCTGGCCGGCTGGGCCGCCGAGCGCGGCCTGTCGCCTGAGCTCGCCAAGCTGCGCGACAACCCCGAACTGCACCGCGCGCTGATGGCGGCGGTCGACCGGGTCAATGTCGACCTGTCGGTGATCGAGAAGGTCCGCCGCATCGTCATCGCCGACGAGCCCTTCTCGATCGCGAACCAGCAGATGACCCCATCGCTCAAGAACCGCCGCCACGCGATCCGGGCGATCTATGGGGAACGGCTCGACGCGCTCTATCGGGCATGAGTCGCTTCGGACGGGACCCGATACGGCCTCCCGCAGGGCGAGCAGCGTCAGTGCGTCCGATCGAGCGTCAGCCGCTCGAAATACCAGCGTCGCTGCGCGGCGCTGGCACCATCAACAGTGTTGACCCGCCTGGGCACGGCACCACCTTCATAGCGAATTGACCGGCCATCGCGGTCATGGCCACTGACGATGATGGGCAGGGTGTACCATGATGACCCGGCCGCGCCTTCCGTCCTGCCCTGCAGCAGATTTGGGAGAATCGTCAGGTGGATGGTGGGAGACCGGTGGCAGGCCCGAACGCGCTTCGGAAATGTCGGCACCAGCATGGTGGGACGGAGGTGGCGGTTCCGTCCGCCCGCTATCGATGGCGGGGGCCGTCGTGGCATTGTTCACGCCTGCGGTCTCTCGATCGTTGCAACCGACGAGCAGCAGAACCGGCAGGATAGAAGAAATGCCGAGCTTATGCATGGCGGCATAACTGACTGCGGATCGGCAGCGTTTCCCATGCCGCGAGCCATTTTCAACAAGAAGGTCGGGGAATCACCTCTCCCATCTGGAATAAACTCGTGATGGCGTTATCGTTCTTCCTATGTTCCGATTCGGAGGGCAACTATGACGCTAGGATTGATCGATGCGGACCTCCGCTTTCCGGTGCTGGGCTTTCCTGTCGATGGCGATCCGATGCCATTTCAGGCGATCGGTTTGCTCCGCGGCAAGACCGGCTGGCTGTCCGAGCGTGGTCGTCATCTCGGCCTTGAGATAGTCGATTCCGCTGGCCGTAGCTGGACCGTGACGGGGGTCGTCGAAAGGACGCCGGCGCCGCGCAAATGGTGGCAGTTCGGCCGAGCGAAAGACGACGATGCGCCGGCCGAAGTGATGCTCACGCCCGGGCCCGTCCGATCCTTCGATGACACGCGCGCCCGCATCCTTGCCTTTGCCGATTCCCTGTTCGAGGCGAACGATGACGACGTGCTCGCCGCGCGGTCGGCCGAGACGATGGAGGCGCTCGCCAGCGCCGCGTTTCCGCTGCTGGTCCGTGCGCAGGGCCGCCGCCTGCTGCGCGGTGACGGCCCTGTCGCAGTCCGCTCGCAGGCCGAGGTTGCGACGCGGGCGCTCGTCCTGTCGGCGGTGGTGCTGGCGGTCCATGGGGCCGATCGCGCGCCCTTGCTCGACTGGATCATCGAAGAGCAGTTTGCGGACATAACCCCGTCGGAACTCGACCTGCTCACCGTAGACAATCTGCCGGACGAGCAGCGCTTTGGTTCGGCGATCGAAATCGAACGTCTGGCCGCGCTGCTCTGGGCGCTCGGCCTATACGACCTGCCGGTGTCGCAACAGCCTACCGAGATCGAAGCCGATCTTCCGGCGATCGTCTCGATGATGCCGCCGGGTGGGAACCGGACCGCAGAAGAGATTCGCGCATCGACCCTTCGCCCGGCCGAGGAGATCGCGGCGCTCGCCGAGCGGCAAACCGAGCTCATGCGCGCAGCCGATCGCATGCTGGCACAGAATAAGGACGATGAAGGGCAGGCTTTGGTCGCTTATGTCGCGGAGGGCCGCTCCATCGCGCTGCAATGGATCATCAATCCCGATCGTATCGACTGGAGTTGAACGGCGACTGCACGCATACGGCCGCGCGGTTAGCAGCCCTTCAGCGTCTGTTCTTTCTATGTAGGGAATGGCCTGTCACGCACTGCCTAACGGAGCAGTTGCGGGACATCCGGTTGGACGGACAGGTCCCCTGCTTCGAAACATCCCCTTGATCTGCCGAGGGCAGCCTGCGTCGACAGCCACCGTTGTCGCCTGCGCCCGTCGGCGTTCAGTTTCGGAGCGACACGATGGCATTACCACCCAAAACCGAAGAATCCAGTCTTCCCTGTACCCAAGCAAGTCGATTGGACCCTCGAAGATTACGCCGAAGCAGGGCTGAAAATGGCACGCGCCGTCGAACCCTTCATACCCGTCGTCGGTCCGCTTCGGGAAATGGAACGGGACTATAGAAAGGGCGATTATCGGGGAGCGGCCTTCAATGCTGCCATGCTGGCACTGGAGATGACGCCGATGGGCCCCATGGCGCGGGTCGCGCGGCAGGTACAGGCGATCAACAAGTTTCGCAGGGGTGAGTTTCTGGCGAGAGCCGCTACGCAACAACAGCGAATTCGAAAAGTCGAAGGATTGGCTCGCCCGAGAGGGGCTCGTGCCGCAAACTTGCAGCCTCCCCTTAGAGAGGTCCGCTCCAGGCTCGCTCCGGATGGCTCGACCCGCTATCATCCTGACGGTCGATATGAGGTCCATCACACGATAGGGTTCACGCAGCTGGGACCGATCCAGGCCGCCCAGCGCAACGCCGAAGGGCTCTGGCGCAATCATCCGATCAATTTGAAGGTCGTGCCGATGGAGATCCACGACCGGCTTCACGGGCGTGGGCCATTGCCCGCTTATGGTGTCGCCGGCAAACTCTGGCATGGCACTAACGACGTTCAGAAGACCGTCGCTCTCGCGACAGGAGCGGTTGCCGCGGACGCAGTGGACGGCGTGAAACGTTTGAAATCGGAGCAACCCAGACGTCAGGAGGCGCGGTGATCCACTTGTGTGCGCCAAGATACTGCGCTGCACAGCCCGGCACCCGGTCAGTGATCGAACGATCCCCTCCCCGCCGGGAATGGTCGTGATGGACAGTCTTACGCGCTCGCTGTACTGCCTGCATCATACAGTTGGGAATAGAAGAGGCTTCCGCATCCTTTTCGATTGGCAGGTTCCAAAATAGCATGTCTCTGGGGGGCGCATGAAGAACGATGGCGAATCAGGCAAAGAGCGCCCGGCGGCGGCTTCGGAGCGCATCCTGCGCGCGATCGCGGCGGAGTTTCCACGCCTGCACGATCGGCAGGGCCTGCTCGACAGCGCGGCGCTGGCCGCAGTCCATGGCCGGAGCGAGGGCGAAGCGCTCAGCGATCACGAACGGCAGGCGGCCGCGCGGACACTGACGCGCATGGTCAGCGACGGCACGGTGGGCGAGCTGCTCTGGCCGCGCGGCCATGCCGACAAGGTGCAACTGCCCGAACAGGGGATGATCGCCGTGTCGGTCGACCTTGGCTCGCTGCGCGAGGAGCGGCTGGCCTGGGAGGCTCGGCGCGAGGGCGAGGAGCCGAGCCAGGAGGCGATCGTGCGCGAGATCGTCCGCCGGTCGCGCGGGTGGATCTCCGACAATCTCGACGACGGCAAGCTGCCGCTGCTGCTGGTCAACGCCAGCATCATCCACGGCTCCAACGCCTTCGACATCCTGATCTCGGCGCAATATCGCAACCCGTACAACCTGTTGCGCTACACCCGCGAGGTGGTGCAGGTCGCGCCGCACGTGGCGGGCACCCACACCATGTTGGTGGCGCAGAGCTACGGCTTTCCCGACCTGATCGGCGAGCGGTGAACGACCAGTCCGGGAACGTGCCGCCGGCCGGGCCAACCGGTCTGCTCGGCCGTTTGCGCAGCTATGCGGCGCATCCCGATCCGCGCGCCGAATCCTGCAACTGGATCGCCCTGGCGGTGGCATCGAACCAGCCAATCTATCCGCTCTATCTGCTCTGGGCTGTCGGTGGCGACTGGTGGGTATCCGTCTGGACCTTCCTGTCGACCCCGTTCTTCCTTGCCGTGCCGGCGGTCGCCCGGCGCCATGCCGCGGCGGGCCGGGCGCTGTTGCCGCTGGCGGGAATCGGCAATGGCGTCGTCAGCGCCAAGGCGTTCGGCGTAGCCTCGGGGGTCGAACTGTTCCTGATCGCCTGCGCGTTGATCGGCCTGCTCGCCTTTCGCGGCCGGGAACGGCGCTGGACAATCGGCATCTGGGCTGCGGCAGCTGGAGCGGCGCTGCTCCATGACCATTATGGTACGCCGTTCGGTCGCTTCGATGCCGCCCAATATGCCGATTTCTTCCGGCTCAACGCCTATAGCGTCGCGGCGCTGTGCGGGCTGGTGTTGCTGAGCCTGGGGCGCATCGCCTGGGGCGAGCGGCGACAAGGTCCGGTCGCCTGAATCGATGACGGGCGGAAGCCGCATGGAGCAGCCCCGCCCGTCGTCAACCTAGTCCGATCGGTCGGATCAGAATTCCTGCCAGCCGTCGACCTCCGGGATCGTCTTCAACGCGGCGTTGCCCTGAAAGCGAGGCGCGGGGGCTGCTGCGCGCCGAGCCGGCTGCGCGATCGGCGCCGCCTGCTCGGCAAAGCCGAAGCGCTGCACCAGCCGCCCGAGCGTATCGGCTTCCGACGACAGGCTGCGGGCGGCGGCACTGGCCTCCTCGACCATCGCGGCGTTCTGCTGGGTCGCCTTCTCGATATCCGAAACCGCCACATTGGCCTTGCTGATCCCCTCGGCCTGCTCGGTGGCCGAGCCGGCTATGTCGCGGACCAGCGATGAGGTCGTGCCGATACCTTCCAGGATCGTGTCGAACGCCTTGCCCGAACGGCTGACCAGTTCCACGCCCTGCTTCACCTGCTGGGCGCTCTTTTCGATCAGCGACTTGATCTCGCTCGCGGAGTCCGCAGAACGCTGCGCGAGGGCGCGAACCTCGTTGGCGACCACGGCAAAACCCTTGCCCGAGTCGCCCGCACGCGCCGCCTCGACGCCCGCGTTCAGCGCCAGCAAATTGGTCTGGAAGGCGATGCCGTCGATGACCGTCACGATCTGGGCGATCTCCTGGCTCGACTTCTCGATTGCCCCCATGGCGCGGACGGCGTCGCGGACGACGTCGCTGCCATTTTCGGCGCTGACCCGTGCGGTGGCGCTGACCTTCTCGGCCTCCGCCGCGCTTTTGGCGGAGCTGCGGACGACCGTGGCCAGCTGCTCCATCGTCAGCGCGGTGGCTTCGATCGAGCTGGCCTGACCCTCGGTCCGGCGTGCCAGGTCATCGGAAGCCTGGCTGATCTCGGCAGAGCCGGTGCGAATCCGCTGTGCGGCTTCGTTGACCTCGCCGATCGCCGCCTGAAGCGCGTCGCCAGCTTCGTTGAAGTTGATCCGCACCGCCTCATATTCGGTCGGGAAAGGGTTCGACAGGCGATGGCCGAAATTGCCGGCGGCGAGATTGCGAAGCCCTTCGCTGAGCGAGGCCACGACGTCCTGCTGCTGCATCGAGGCGCGCAGTTCGGCCTCGGCGCGGATGCGGGCCAGCGCCGCTTCCTTGAACTTGTGCATCGCGCGGGCCATGCGGCCGACGCAATCCTGATAGTCGACATAATCGACCGGCGTATCGAGATCGCCTTCGGCCAAAGCCTCCATGCGTTCGACGGTCGACACATAAGGATCGGCGGTCGCCTTGCGGAAGGACACGGCAAGTCCCGCCGCCAAGGCCGTGACCGCAAGGATCAGCAGGGCCCCGCCATAGGACAGGCCAAACAGCGGACGCCCCAACGACGTTGCTACTATCAGAGACGGAACGGCCTGGATCGCGATGATGCTCGCAAAGGCCACGGACAATTTGCGCCTGACAGGCAGATGCTTCTCAAACCACAGCATCACAATCCCCACCCAAGTGTTTCCCGGCAGGACTTGTAGGTCAGGCATCCTTTGCAAAGCATGAATCACCGCTCAGGTCCGGGGGTGTTCCTACATGCACCATGGTACATATTGCTCAACGCCAGGAGCCATCGATTCGGTGCCGGCAAGTCGATTACTTCTGCGGCGTGCGACGTCCTGACGGCCCCCGGTCCGGGCGCGGACGCCGTTGCTGGTCGCGAGCACCTGCGGAATGTCCGGGTCCACCCGGCCCGCGTCCCGACGGGGCAGTGCCTTGAGGGCGCGGCTGGCGCGGGCTCACGCCAGCGACCTTGGGATTGAGGACCGTATAGCCCTCCGACTGGAGCTTGGTGAAAGCCGAGCGGACACTGGTCTGGATCGAGGCCTGCAGGTCGGCCGGCAGGTCCTTGAAGGTGGTGTTCGGATGAATGGCCGCCAGATCGCGCAGCAGCGCGTTCGGTACCCCCTTGGACGCCGTACGCAAGGCACCGAGGCCGTCAATGACGGCGGCGACGATCACGTCGTGCATAACCTCGGCGGCGGATCTGGTCACTTCGTCTCTCCGTGGGGCTCGGCTCCGACGCGCCGCTATACAGGCTGTACGGCGGCGCGGAAGCAAAATGCGCGCGGCGGAGCGTCGGTCGGGGCGTGAAATCAGGCGGGGCGGACGTCGGCCGGTTCGGCGGCGAGCACCTGCTGGGCACGGTCCTCGAACATCCGGGCCATTTCCAGATGCGCTTCGCGCGCCCGCGAGGACGTGGCGCGTGCGGCCTTCAACCGCTCCTCCTCGGCGCGGCGCAGGTTGAAAAAGGCGATGATGTCGTTTCGGTCCATGCGCTTTCCTGAGCTTCAGAATGCAGGGCGGCGGTCCGCCGAACGATTAGTATTGTTCCTAAACCTATGCCGCGCAGGACCGCAGGACCGGGCGCAGTGGCAAAATGTGGGCGAATCGCCTATATGCGCTGCATGAATCACCCCCAGCCTGTCGCCATGCCGATTCCCGGCCACATCGATCCTGTGCCCGTTCCGCGCGATCTGAAGCCACGCAGCGACGGTCGCATCGATCTGCTCGGGCTGTCGCGCGACGATCTGCGCATGGCGCTCGAGACCGCCCAGCTCGAACCCCGCCAGGCCAAGCTGCGCGCGAAACAGCTCTGGCACTGGATCTACAATCGCGGCGCGACCGATTTCGGGGTGATGACAGACATCGCCAAGGACATGCGGGTCTGGCTTGAGCAGCGCTTCGTCGTCTCGCGCCCCGCAGTGGTCGAGGCGCAGGTCTCGACCGACGGCACGCGCAAATGGCTGCTCCGGTCGGACGACGGCCAGGATTATGAGATGGTGTTCATCCCGGACGCCGACCGCGGCACGCTGTGCGTGTCGAGTCAGGTGGGCTGCACGCTCAACTGCCGCTTCTGCCACACCGGCACGATGCGCCTGGTCCGCAACCTCACCCCGGCCGAGATTGTGGGGCAGGTTATGCTGGCGCGCGACGCGCTCGGCGAATGGCCGTCGCAGCCCGAGGGGCGCATGCTCACCAACATCGTCATGATGGGCATGGGCGAGCCGCTCTACAATTTCGACAATGTCCGCGATGCCCTCAAGCTCGTGATGGACGGCGACGGGCTCGCTCTGTCGAAACGGCGCATCACCCTGTCGACTGCGGGCGTGGTGCCGATGATGGCGCGCGCCGGCGAGGAGATCGGCGTCAATCTGGCGGTATCGCTCCACGCCATCACCAAGGACGTGCGCGACGAGATCGTCCCGCTCAACCGCAAATATGGCATCGAGGAACTGCTGCAGGCCTGTGCCGACTATCCCGGCGCCAATAATGCCCGGCGCATCACCTTCGAATATGTGATGCTCAAGGACAAGAATGACCGCGACGAGGACGCGCACGAACTCGTCCGGCTGATTCGCAAGTATAAGCTGCCGGCCAAGGTCAACCTGATCCCCTTCAACCCCTGGCCGGGCGCGGACTATGCCTGCTCCGATCCGGACCGGATCGCGCGTTTCTCCGACATCATCTTCAAGGCCGGAATTTCCGCCCCCGTGCGCACGCCGCGCGGCCGCGACATCATGGCGGCCTGCGGGCAGCTCAAATCGGCCTCCGAAAAGAAGAGCCGCGCCGAACTGGACCGCATGGCCGCCGAGAAGCAGGCGGCGCTGGGCTGATGTCGGGCGATCGCTTCGAACGGCATCGCCAGCCCTGGACCACCGACGAGGTCCAGAAGCTGCACACGCTGGCGAAGAAGGGCATGGCACTGAAGGCCATCGCCAAGGCGCTCAAGCGGTCCGAGGAATCGACCAAGGACCGCGCCAAGGCCGACGGACTGTCGATCGCCAAGCTGCGCTGATCGCTTCAGCAGGGGCTGGCTACGCAGCCAAGCCCCGGATATTCCGCCGCTTTATTACGCTATTTTAACCGACGCGCCTCTTGCGCCGGGCGCCCGGCGACGTTCTTATGGCGTGGCTGGAGGCTGCCCATGTCGCTGTTCGATCGTTTTGCCGGCCATCTCTTCAAACGTGGGGAGATGACAATCATCCTCGCCGACGGTGAAGCCCGCCATTACGGCACGCCCGATCCCGCCCTCAAGCCGGTCACGATCCGATTCGTCGACCGGGGCGTTCCCGCCTTCATCGCCCGCAACCCGCATCTGCATGCAGCCGAAGCCTTCATGGAAGGCCGCCTCGTGATCGAGCAGGGCGACATTCGCGACCTGGTCGACCTGGTTCGCGCCAATGGCCGCTGGGAAGAGGGCCGCATCACGCTGCGCGGCACCTTCCGCCATCTCATACGCGACCGGCTGCGGGCGATGGTCCAGAGCGTGAACTGGGCGACGCGGTCCAAGTCGAACGTGGCGCATCATTACGACCTCAACGACCGGCTCTACGACCTCTTCCTCGACGCCGATCGCCAATATAGCTGCGCCTATTTCACCGGTCCCGATGTCGATCTCGACACGGCGCAGGCCGACAAAAAGGCGCATATCGCCGCCAAGCTCCACCTCAGCCCCGGCCAGCGGGTGCTCGACATCGGATGCGGATGGGGCGGCATGGCGCTCTATCTGAACCGTGCTGCCGACGTGGACGTGCTCGGCATCACGCTGTCGGAGGAACAGCTGAAGGTCGCACGCCAGCGCGCGGCGGATGCCGGCGTATCGGACCGGGTGAAGTTCGAGCTGATCGATTATCGCGCGCTGGAGGGCAAGTTCGACCGGATCGTCTCGGTCGGCATGTTCGAACATGTCGGCGTGCCGCAATATGAGACCTTCTTCGCCAAGTGCCGCGACCTGCTGACCGAGGATGGGGTGATGCTGCTCCACACGATCGGGCGGCTGGGCGTACCCGGCAAGACCGACGCCTTCACCCTCAAATATATCTTCCCCGGCGGCTATAATCCGGCCCTGTCCGAGATCGTCGCCGCAAGCGAGCCCGCACGGATGATCGTGACCGACGTCGAGACGCTGCGGCTCCATTATGGCATGACGCTCGACCGCTGGTATGACCGCACCGTCGCTGCCCGCGACGCGATCGTCGCGCTGTACGACGAGCGCTTCTACCGCATGTGGACCTTTTACCTCGCGGGTGCCCGCGCCGCCTTCTACCACGGCAATCTGTGCAACTATCAGGTTCAATATGTCCGCAACCGGCGGACCCTGCCGATCACGCGCGACTATATGATCGACACCGAAAGGCGACTGCCACGCTGACGCGAAAAAGGGCCCGCGCCGGAGCACGGGCCCTTTTCATTCGTGGCCGTGAGATTTAGCCGCGCGGGGGCGGGGGCGGAGCATCCGGCCCGCGCTCGCCGCGCTTCGCCTTCCACTCTGCGCGCATGGCATCCCGCGCCGCGCGCTGCTCGTCCGGGCTGATCGTGCCGTCGCGGTTGCTGTCCACCTTGTCGAACATGGCGAGCGCAGACGACTGCGCCTCGGCGAGGCTGACCTTGCCGTCCTTGTTCGCGTCGGCCCGGTCGAACCAGAAGCCGCCGCCGCCCATCATCATGCCGCCATGGTGGCGCTTCATACCCTTGTGGCGGCCGCGCGGACCGTCGCCCTCACCGGGCGGGGGAGGCGGCGGGGGTGCGAGGAACTCGTCCTTCGACACGCTGCCACTGCCGTCCTTGTCGAGCTTGGCGAACTTCTCGCCCCGGCGTTCGTCGCGCCGCTCGGCGAAAGCCTCGCGCATCTTGGCCCGGGAAGCATCCATCTCGGCCTTGGTGACGAAGCCGTCGCCATTGGTGTCGAGGCGCTTGAACATCTCGGTGACACGCGTTTGCGCCTCTGCGCGGGTCTTGGGTGGCGGGGGCGGCCCGTCCCGGCCGGGCGCGGCAACCGCCACTCCCGCCACGAGCATGGAAACGAGCGCCGTCGCGCCGATCAATCTTGTCCTGGTCATGTCCTGCATCCTTCCTGCGATCCAAACGTCCGAAGACGGGAAAAGGGTGGACGGAGCGGCATGAACAGGGGGGAGATGCCGGTCCGTCCTGTGATGCCTTTTGAAGGAGGAAACTTGCAGCCATAGTTCGCGACTGAAATTCTTGTGTCGAAGCTGAAATATACCGAATTAACGGATGCCGGAAGCTTTTCAGCTCTCAGGGGGTGTATGGTGAAACGATTTTGGTTGCCGATCGCACTATGCTTGAGCCCCGGCGCGTTTGCCCTGCCGCCCACGGCGTACAATCCAAGTGCCTGGATGAAATGGCAGGAGGTTCCACCAGGGTTGCTGAAGCGCGGTGAACGCATTCGCGTTCATGTTAAGGTGACAGTCTCAGCAGAAGGGCGCGCGACGGACTGCGCACCGCTCGTTCCCAGTGGATCAACCGTGTTCGATACCCTTACATGCTCGGTCTTTATGGTGCAGGGTCGGTTTCGGCCGGCGCTTGACGACAAGAAGCGCCCCGTCGATGGCATATTCGAGTTCACAAAGACTTGGGAAGCGCGCGAAACGGCGATCGATGCCGGTTCCAGCAAGGCAGCTGGCCCACAACCTGCCGCAGGCTATGGGGACTGGGTCTCGCTCTATGATCTTCCTAAGGGCGCGATGCGAAGGGATGAGATAGTGACATCCCGGCTGATGCTTCTGGTTTCGACCGACGGGCGTGTGAAACACTGCACCGCCTCCGTATCGAGCGAAAGGCCAGATCTCGATGCCTATGCCTGCCGGCTGTTCCAGCTGCGCGGACGATACAAGCCGGCGCGGGATGCAGTGGGAAACCCGGTGGAAGCTGTGGATTGGCAGAATGTGCGCTGGCAGGTGCCGGAGAATTGGTAAGGTTTGACCGCCGCGGGCCTTGCTCACTGAACTGCGGACAATGTCTTCCGAAACAACGTCATCTTTTCCACAGCGGCCGCGCGCTCTCGTTCGTCGAGGATGCCGTCATGGTCGCGGTCGGCTGCGTCGAAAGCCGCACGGCCGGCAGCCTGGATCTCATGGATGGACAGCGTGCCATCGCCGTCACGATCGACAATGCGGTAGGCGATGTCCATAATCCCAGCAGTGCTCAGGGGTCCCTTACCGTTGACAGAGAGGCGCGCGCTGCCATCGGGAGCGACGTCCATTACGAAGGGCTCCAGATCCAGCTTGGTGGTAAGGAAAGTGCGGGCGTAGCCGAGCGCTTCGGCGGCCTCGGGCCGGTCGATGCGGCGGTCGCCATTGCGATCCGCGCCTGCGAAATATTGAACGAGCGCTGCATCCAGCCCCTCGCGGGTCATCGGCAGTTGCTGGGCCTGGGCAGCAGACGTCGCAGTCAGCATCGCGGTGATTCCCCCCACCGCCAACGACAAAAGCCACCGAAGAGACGACACCCGACACTGCTCCGCCATGGAAAAACGCTATCAGCTTGAATGGCAGCGCCCCGCATGGCAAGGGCGCCGCGCCTTTGATGCGGCTTGGAGATCGAGATGAGCGACGTGAAGCGGGTGGTTCTGGCCTTCTCGGGAGGGCTCGACACGAGCGTCATCCTGAAATGGTTGCAGCAGACCTACCAGTGCGAGGTCGTCACCTTCACCGCCGACCTCGGCCAGGGCGAAGAGCTGGAGCCGGCGCGCGCCAAGGCCAAGCTGATGGGCGTGCCCGATCATCACATCTTCATCGACGACCTGCGCGAGGAATTCGTGCGGGACTATGTCTTCCCGATGATGCGCTCCAACGCCTTGTATGAAGGCCTCTATCTGCTCGGCACCTCGATCGCCCGCCCGCTGATCGCCAAGCGCCAGATCGAGATTGCGCGCCAGGTCGGCGCCGATGCGGTCAGCCATGGCGCGACCGGCAAGGGCAATGACCAGGTCCGCTTCGAGCTCGGCTATTATGGTCTCGCTCCCGACATCCGCGTGATCGCGCCGTGGCGCGAATGGGACCTCACCAGCCGCACCGCGCTGATCGCCTTCGCCGAAGCGCACCAGATCCCGGTGCCGAAGGACAAGCGCGGCGAATCGCCCTTCTCGACCGACGCCAACATGCTCCACACCTCGTCCGAGGGTAAGGTGCTCGAGGATCCGTGGGAGGAGGTGCCCGACTATGTCTATTCGCGCACCGTCAACCCGGAGGACGCGCCCGACGCGCCCGAGTTCATCACGATCGACTTCGAGCGCGGCGACGGCGTGGCGATCAACGGCGTCGGCATGAGCCCGGCGACGCTGCTCGAGACGCTCAACGATTATGGCCGCAAGCATGGCATCGGCCGCCTCGACCTCGTCGAGAACCGCTTCGTCGGCATGAAGTCGCGCGGCATGTACGAGACGCCGGGCGGCACCATCTATCACCTCGCCCATCGCGGTATCGAGCAGATCACCCTCGACCGCGGCGCCGCCCACCTCAAGGACGAGCTCGCGCCGCGCTATGCCGAGCTGATCTACAACGGCTTCTGGTTCTCGCCCGAGCGCGAGATGCTGCAGGCCGCGATCGACCACAGCCAGGAGAAGGTGACCGGCACGGTCCGGCTCAAGCTGTACAAGGGCGGCGTCTATGTCGTCGGCCGCAAGTCGCCGAACACGCTCTATTCGGAAAAAGTCGTCACCTTCGAGGACGACGCCGGCGCCTATGACCAGCGCGACGCGGCGGGCTTCATCAAGCTCAACGCGCTGCGCCTGCGCCTGCTCGGCCGTCGCGACGGGCGTTGAGCTTCAGGTGGCGGCGCTTCCGGGCGCCGTCGCTCCGTTCGACCTCTATCGTTCGGGTGCGAGATCGGCCCGGCGCAGGCCGACGATATCGATCGGCCCCTCACGATAGCGCCCGACCTCGACCCGGCCGCGCGACAGTTCCTCGAGGAAGACGTCGCCCTTGTCATAGGCCCAGGGTCCCAGCCGCAGCAGCCAGATCGTCGGCACCGCCCGCGTCGCCGGCTCCTGCGCTATGCCACGCAGATGGGCGCGGTCAAGCGACGGCACGCCGCGCGACCCGCTGACATACCAGCTGCCGGGAGGTGGGTTCAGCGTCGGAATCGCGGTCGGGATCGGCCGGCTGGGCATCGCCAGACCCCGATCGCGCGCGGCGCGGTCAAAGGGCAGGGCGCCCTCGTTCGGATAGGCGAACAGCTGATCGCCCGATGAGAAGCGCGGCTCCAGCCAGGCGACCGCGCGATACCAGTCGCCCTGCGGATGCGCCCGCGTCGCGGCAACCATGCCGAACTGGGCGATGGCGAGCCACAGCAGCGCGGCGATGGGCAACATCCAGCCGAACCGGTCCCGGCTCCAACCCATGGCCAGCCCCATGAGGAGCAGCGCCGGCGTCGCCAATGCGGTCATCGTCCGGACGATGAACACCGGGGTGATCGTCGCCGAGATCAGCAGCGACAGCAGCAGCGGCAGAAAGGCGAGCACCGCCAGCGCAGCCAGCAGCGGACGCCCGCGCGGTGCGCGCCAGAGCAGCGCCCCGCCGAGGAGCAGGAGGATTGCAGCGGCTGCCCGCATGTCATCGCGCGGCCCGGTGTAGAGCATCGTCGCGCGGCGCCACAGGTCGCGCGTGGAGAAATGCAGCCAGGTAGCCTTGATCCACTCGGGCGCCTGATCGAGCAGGATGAACAGCGCCGGCAACCAGACAGCGAGCACCAGAAGTCCCCCGGTTGCCAGCCAGAGCCAGTCGGCCTTTGCCATCGTGCGCAACCGGATCACACAGAGCAGAGCGAGGCCAAGCGCTGCGGCATAAAGCGGACCGAGATTGTGCAGCCACAGGATCAACGCGGTGCAGCCGAGATAGGCGAGATAGGCCCGGCTGAGGAGCGACAGATCCGCCTCGCGCCGTTCGGCGATGTGCAGCAGCGCGAGACAGGCCCCGGCGTAGGTCAGGATCATCGCGGGGTAGGGACGGATCTCGCGGGTCATTTCGACCACTACGGGCGAGACCGCGACGAGCAGCAACGTAGCAAGCACTACAAGACGGCGATCGGCCCCCGCGATGCGCGCGAGGCGGGCGGCGGCCAGCCCGATCAGCGGCAGGCTGAGCATCCCGCAGACCAGCCCGAGCAGTCGGTGCGCAACGAGACCATCCCCTGCGATCAGCGTCCAGGCGCGCAACAGTGAATAGTAGAAGGGCGGGTGCGTCTCGTAGCGCGGAACCACATGCCACAGGAAATCCCAGCCTTGCGCAGCGGCATAGGCGCTATAGGCCTCGTCAAGCCACATCGGCTCGAGCCAGATGCCCCAGCCGCGCGCCCATGAGGCGAGCAGGACGATCGCCAGCAGCAGCGGCCAGAAGAGAAAGCGAGCGGGGGCCGACGGAGTCATGACCGGCGCATAGGCCAGTCGACCCCACCCGCGCCAGAGGGGGACGCCGTTCGCGTGCTGCGATCGGAACAATGCCGATATTGGGCGGGTACGCCCTGGGCCCACATGTCATCGCTAGGATCGAGCCGCGACAGACGGCCGACAGATGATGGAGGGGTGTCGATGGTAGCCATTCCGCCCGACGAACAGCCGGTGCCGGCCGTGCCGCTGTCGCCCCGTGCCATCCTGGGCATCGCGACCCTCTCGCTCGGGTCCTTCCTGGTCGGCGCGATGCTGACCGTGGTCATTCCCGTTCTGCCCAATATCGCGCGCGATATGGGCGGCGGCGGCGGGTCGGATGTCGCGGTGGCGGTGCAGATGCTCATTGCCATGCCGATGCTGGGGCTCGTTATGGGCGGCTTCGTCGCAGGGTTCCTGTTCCGCCATTTCCAGCCGCGCACGGTCTTTCTCGGCGGGCTCATCGCTTATGGCCTGATCGGCGTTGCGGGCTATGGCCTCAGCCTGCCGCTGCTGGTGGGCTCGCGGCTGCTGATCGGGATCGTCGCTGCCGTCATCGCCGCCGCATCGACCGCATTGGTCGGCGAGCGCGTGCCCGAGGCGATGCGCCCGCGCGTCCTCGGCTGGTCGGTCGCGGGCGCCGCCGCGCTGGGCATCATCGCGATGATCGCCTCCGGACGGATCGCCGACGCCTATGGCTGGCGCTCGTCCTTCCTGCTTTTCCCGCTGATCGCCGGGCTGATGTTCGCGCTGGTCGCGACCTGCTCTGCCCCATCTGTTCAGGGTCCACGGGAAGCAAGCGCGCAGGGACGCGACTGGCGTGGGCTAGCCGCCCTCTGGCCGGTCTTCGCTTTCGTCATATTGGTCAACATGACCGCCTTCACCACCAATTCGCAGTCGAGTTTCCTGCTCGCCGAGATCGGCATCGACAGCGCGCAAGGCCGCGCGCAGATGATGGGCATCAACCAGGGGCTGATCTTTGCAACGGCGATCCTGTTTCCGGTGGCACGCCGCCTGATCGGCATGGGCATGCTGCCCTTCGCGATCCTCGCGATCATCGGCAGTGGCCTGCTGCTATTCGCCCGGGCGCAGGACATGGCGGCCGCTGCCATCGGCCTGGCCCTGCTCGGCATCGGCAATGGGCTGCTCTTTCCTTATCAGAGCAATTTGCTGCTCCAGCGCGCCCAGCCAGAGCTTCGCGGGCAGGCAGCCGGACTGGTCGTCAGCTGTCAATTTCTCGCCGATGCGATCAATCCGCTGGTCCTGGGGCCGGTGATCATCCTGTTCGGTCTGCGAACAGCGATCGCCTGGGTGGGCCTGCTGACCCTCGCCGGATGCATTCTGGCGCTCGTTTCAGGGCTGCGTTCCAAGGCGGCCCAGGCCCCGGCGGGTGTCGCCTGATCGCGACGCCCCGCCCGGACCGGTCTTCAGGACCCCGGCAATCCGACCGACGGATTGCGTGCCGCCGCCGCATCATTGCCGCGCGCCGCTGCGATATGGCCGTTCTCGGGATGGGTGATGACGTAGAAGCGGTTTTCCCGGATCGCCGCGATCGACTGACGCGCCACCTCGTCCGAGGTCAGACCATCCGCCCGGATCTTGGCCAGCATCTCGCGGAAGACCGGCGGGATCGGGTCGGTTTCGGCAAGATCGGGCAGATGCGCCGGCCGCCGCTCTTCCGAGCGCTGGAAGGTGGCGAGCGTGGTGCCGGGGCAGATCGCGGTGACGCCGACCGGCGGGTTGGCAGCGGCCAGTTCGCGGTACAGCGTCTCGGCATAGGAAATCGCCGCCGCCTTGCTGGCGCAATAAGGGCCGTTGAGGGCCACGCCGGTGAAGGAACAGACGCCCGAGGCGGTGATCGCGATGTGCGAGCCTTCCTGCCCCATCAGCGTCGGCAGGAAGGGCTGGATCGCATGGATCACGCCGAACAGGTTGGTGCCGAGCACCCAGCGCCAGTCGTTGATCGACAGGGTCACCGCAGGGCGGCCGACCGTCGTCACCCCGGCATTGGCGATGACCAGATTGACGGTACCGAAATGGGACAGCACGTCCTTCGCGAAGGCCTCGCTGGCCTCCCAGTCCGCAATGTCGAACGCCCGCGCGAACACCTCGGCGCCCCTGCCCGACAGCTCGGCGCACAGCATTTCCAGCGTGTCGGCCTCGATATCCATGAGCGCCAGCCGCGCACCTTCCGCCGCCAGCTGCTCCGCCAGCGCCCGGCCGATGCCGTTCGCCGCACCGGTGATCACGGCCACGCGACCTTTGAAATCCTTCATGTCCAGCCTCTCGTCGTTGCTATGTTTATTCTTGATAAGATTATCATGATTGATAGGTTGTCAATCGCGAGATCATCGACGGCGGCGAGAGACCGGACAGAAGCGATGTGAAGCAAGGCCGGTGGGCTTCCGGCACAGGAGAAAGGCGACGCCCGCAGGGACGCGCCAAAGGAGGGGAAGATGAAAGCTACCAGGAGTCGAATCACGTCCGTACTGCGCGGTGGTACCGCGCTGTCCGCCGCCTTCCTCGGCATGTTGTCGGTCCCGGCGATGGCCGAGGATCAGGCCGACACCGGCGCGAGCCAAGGCGGTCTCGCCGACATCATCGTGACGGCGCGGCGGCGCGCCGAGCGGGCCGAAACTGCCCCGCTGCCGATCACCGCGATCAGCGGCAGGGACATCGAGCAGCGGGTCCTCACCCGGCTGAGCGCGCTCGCGGACCTCGCCCCGAACCTGAAGATCACGCAAGGGTCGGGCAGCGCCAACGCGCCGGTCGTGTTCATCCGCGGCATCGGCACGCTGTCGACCACGCTCTACACCGAACCTGCCGTCGCTCTCTATGTCGACGGCGTCTATACGCCGCGTGCGACCAGCGGCGCCTTCGATCTGCCCGATCTCGAACGGGTCGAGGTGCTGCGCGGGCCGCAGGGCACGCTGTTCGGCCGCAACACGACCGGCGGCGCGATCATGCTCGTCACCCAGGCGCCGACCGACGAACCCAGCGCCAAGATCTCGGTCGGCTATGGCCGCTATGACGACAAGATGCTCTCGGGCGTACTCCAGACCGGTGCGATCGGGCAGTCCGACTGGCGCCTGAAGATCGCCGCCAACTGGCGCCAGCGCGACGGCTGGGTGCGCACGCCCGGACTGTCCAGGTCAGACTGGGGCGGCAACGAAAAGGATCTGGGCCTGACCACGGCCCTTGCGGGATCGCTCGGCGATCTCGAGATAGACAACCGCTTCCGCTATGCGCGCAACGAGTCCTTCACCGCCTGGCAGGCGATCGGCGGCACGCCGGCAGCCATTACGGCCTATACCAACTCGGCCGCAGCCAATCCGTCGGGTCCGCCGCTGGTGCTCAGCCGCAAGGCGCTCGACCTGAGCTTTCGCGATCCCCGCGTGCAGGGCAATGCGGTGATCAAGAGCTGGGGCGACACGCTGACGCTGACCTATCCGATCGCCGAAACCGCGCAGCTCAAGTCGATCAGCAACTATGCCGAAATCGATCAGCATCTGCGCAACTATCTGGGCGGCAGCTTCATTCTCGGCACCGTCCTGAACCCGCGCAATCCCGCCCAGCGCGTCGAGCCGATCAGCGTCCATGCGGCGCCGACCAACGCAGGCACGCAGAAGCAGTTCAGCCAGGAGGTCCAGGTCGCCGGCGACCTCGCCGACTTCGAATATGTGCTGGGTCTCTATTATTGGTGGGAGAAGGTGAACGAGAATGTCACCACCGTGCTCAACTCGCCGGTCGGCGCGGCCTGGATCCGTCTCGACCGCAGCGTGACCTATGAGCAGACCACGAGGTCCTATGCGGCCTTCGGAGAGGTGAAGTGGAAGCCCGCTTCGCTCGAAGAGAAGCTCGAGGTTACGCTGGGCGGCCGCTATACCAAGGACAAGCGCGAGATCGCGACGGGTATCGTCCAGACGACGACCACGACCACGACCACCAACCAGACGGGCAAGAACGACTGGGGCAATTTCGGTTATAGCGGCTCGATCAGCTATCGCTGGGTCCCCGGCTTCATGACCTATGGCCGGATCGCGTCGAGCTTCCGCGCGGGCGGTTTCAACGCCCTGGCACCAGGGTCGCCCGGCTGGGATCCCGAAAAGGCGATCACCTATGAACTGGGCTGGAAGCTGACCGCACTCAATCGCCATCTGCGCTTCGACGGCAACGTCTTCCAGATCGATTATGACAATCTGCAGGTGAACCAGTTCAACAGCGTGACACGCACCAACTTCATCGTGAACGCGGCGAAGGCGCGCTATCGCGGTTTCGAACTCGAAGGCGCACTGCTGCTGGGCGAGCATGTCCAGCTGGACGGCAATGTCGGCTATGTCGATCCCAAATATAAGGAGTATAACCAGATCGTCGGTGGCGTGGTGACCAATGTCGGTTCGACCGCGCACTTCGCCTATCTGAGCAAATGGTCGACCCATGTCGGGGCACAGGTGAAGACCTCACCCATGCCGATGGGCGTCGCGACCTTCCGGGTCGACTATTCGACCAAGAGCAGCGCGCGTCTGGCGGTGATCGACTCGCTCGCGCCCACGCTGCAGGGCTTCCGGACGGGAACCCAGAAGGAGCTGTCGGCCCGGGTGATCCTGTCCGACATTCCTGCCGGCGACAATGTGAAGCTGACCGCTCAGCTGTTCGGCGAAAATCTGACCAACAACCGCTTTTACAGCTTCGCGACCGACTTCGGCTCGCTGGCAACGGCGATCTTCAACCGGCCCCGGACCTGGGGTGCGAGGCTGACCGCCGAGTTCTAAAACGGCGCAGAAAGCTCCGAAGGGCCGCCCCCGTTCGCGTGGGCGGCCCTTCTCTCTTCGGCAGCGGAACAATCGCGACGCCTGCACATTTCTGCCTTGCCGCTCCTTGCGGGCGCGGCGCAGGCCGATCCATCTGTCGGCTCCCATGACGGTTGCGCTGGTGCTAATCCGCCGGAGGAACCCGTCGTGGGCTGGGGTCGTTGGGGGAAGAATGCCGAGATCGGAACAGTTGAGCCGCGAGCAACTGCTCGAAAGACAGGCGTTCCAGCTCGCCTTCCTCGACAGGCTGCGCGGTCTCACCGATGCGCAGGCGATTCTCGACGCCGCATCGCGGATGCTCGCCGATCGCCTCGGGGCCGATCGCTGCGGCTTCGCCACGCTCGGCATGAATGGCGGCTTGAGCCGCATTGAAGCGGATTCGGGCGGACGGCTCGAAAATCTCCACGGCCGGCTGCGCCCGATGGATGGCTATGGCGACGCGCTGATGGCCGAGCTCCGCGCCGGCCGGACATTGGTTATCGACGATGTGACGATCCATCCGCTGAGTGCCGGCCATGACCGGAGCTGGACCGCCATCGACACCCGCGCGGCGATCGTCTGTCCGATCATGCGCAATGGCCAGTTGGACAGCCTGCTCTACGTCAACATGCAGGCACCCCGGAGCTGGGAAACCGCCGAGGTCTCGCTGGTCGAGGATGTCGCTGTACGCATCCGCGAAGCTGCCGACCGCGTTCGCAGCGAAGAAGCCTTGCGCCTCAGCGAACATCGCTATCGCAGCCTGTTCAACTCGATCGATGCCGGCTTCTGCGTCATCGAGGTAATGTTCGGCGAGCAGGGCGAGGCGCTCGATTACCGCTTCCTCGAGGTCAACGAATCCTTCGCGCACTATACGGGCATCGCCAACGCATCCGGGCGCTGGATGCGCGAGATCGCGCCGCAGCACGAGCAGCACTGGTTCGATTTCTATGGCGAGGTCGCGCGGAGCGGACGGACCGCGCAGATCGAATTGCCCGCAAAGGCGCTCGACGATCGCTGGTATCTCGTCAGCGCTTACCGGATCGACGATCCCGACAAGAACCATGTCGCCGTACTCTTCTACGACATCACCGAGCGCCGTCGTACCGAGCGGGCGCTGGAACGCAGCCGCGAGGAACTCGAACTCGCGACACGCGCCGCGCGGCTCGGCCGGTTCGACTATCGGCCGGGCGAACAGACGCTGAAATGGGATGATCGCTGCCGCGAACTGTTCGGCGTCAGTCCCGGCAAGGACATATCCTATGAGACGACCTTTCTCGCCGGCCTGCATCCAGACGACCGCGAGCACGCGCACAAGGCCGTCGTGGCCTCGCTCGATCCCGACGGCAGCCACGATTTCGAGGTCGAATATCGCACGATCGGCATCGAAGATGGCAAGCTGCGCCACGTAGCGGCCCACGGCCTCGCCTTTTTCGATGGGCGCCGACCGGTTCGCCTGATCGGGACGGTGCAGGACGTGACCCGCGACCGCCTGGCCAACGCCGCAATGCGCGAGGTTGAAGAGCGTCTGCGCCTGGCTGGGCGCGCTACCAATGACGCGGTGTGGGACTGGGATTTCCGCACCGACACGGTGATCTGGAACGAGGCGGTTCATCGGGCCTACGGCCATCTGCCCTCCGAAGTGCAGCCGACCGGCGCCTGGTGGATCGCCAATATCCACCCGGAAGATCGCGACCGTATCGATCGCAGCATCCATGCGGTGATCGACTCATCGGGCACCGACTGGACCGACGAATATCGCTTCGCCCGGGCGGATGGCAGCTATGCCGACGTGCTCGACCGCGGCTATGTGCTGCGCGATGCGACGGGAACGCCGCTGCGCATGGTCGGTGCTATGCAGGACGTCTCGGCGCGCAAGGCCGTCGAACGCCAGCTGCACCGCGAGAAGATCGGCCTGCAGGCCGAAGTCGCCGCGACGGCCGCCGAGCGCGACCGTGCCGAGGAGGCTTTGCGCCAGTCGCAGAAGATGGAAGCGGTCGGCCAGCTGACCGGCGGACTCGCGCATGATTTCAACAATCTGCTGACCGGTATATCGGGCGCTCTGGAGATGATGCAGATCCGCATCGCCCAGGGTCGCGTGTACGAGCTGGAGAAATATTCGATCGCCGCGCAGGGCGCGGTGAAGCGCGCAGCGGCACTGACCCATCGGCTGCTCGCCTTCTCCCGGCGCCAGACGCTCGATCCCAAGCCGACCGACGTCAACCGGCTGATCTTCGACCTCGAGGAACTGATCCGCCGCACAGTCGGCCCAGAGGTCACGGTGGAGACGGTCGGCAAGGCCGGGTTATGGACGACGCTGGTCGATCCCAACCAGCTCGAAAACGCTATCATCAATCTGTGCATCAACGCACGCGACGCCATGCCTGAGGGCGGCAGGATCACGATCGAAACCGCCAACAAATGGCTCGACCAGCGCGCCGCGCGCGAACGCGATCTCGACCCCGGCCAATATGTGTCGATCTGCGTCACCGACACCGGCACGGGAATGCCGCCCGAAGTCGCCGCCCGCGCCTTCGACCCCTTCTTCACGACCAAGCCGATGGGCGAGGGGACCGGACTCGGCCTGTCGATGATCTACGGTTTCGCACGCCAGTCGGGTGGGCAGGTGCGCATCTACACCGAGGCCGGACTGGGCACGACGATGTGCATCTATCTGCCGCGCCACGCCGAAAGCAGCGTCGCCGACAGCGAAGCCGGGCCGCCGCCGACCGCGCCCCTGGCCGAGGCCAAACGCGGCGCGGGCTGTGTGCTGGTGGTCGACGACGAGCCGACCGTAAGAATGCTGGTCGTCGAGGTGGTCGAGGAGCTCGGCTACAACGTCGTGGAGGCCGCCGATGGGGCTGGGGCGCTTGCTGCGGTCTATGCCACCCCGCATATCGATCTGCTGATCACCGACGTCGGCCTGCCCAATGGGATGAACGGACGGCAGGTCGCCGATGCGGCGCTGCAGCTGCGCCCCGATCTCCGCATCTTGTTCATGACCGGCTATGCCGAGAACGCCGTGATCGGCAATGGGCAGCTCGCACCCAATATGGCGTTGCTCACCAAGCCCTTCCCGATGGACACGCTCGCAGCCCGGATTCAGGACATCATGGCAGACCGCTCAGGCCGCTGAACACGACGGTCAGGCGAGGATGCGGACCGGGATTGCCTTGGCGGCTGGCGTACCCGAGGCCAGATCGTGCCGCGACAGCGGTGACAAGGGGTTGAGCTCGGGGAAATAGCCGGCGAGCGCGCCGCGCGGCAGGTCATAGGGGATCACCGCCAGCCCCTCGACCGTCCGGGCGATGCCGTCGGCAGCGTCCCCGACCAGGGTCACGCGCTGCCCCCTCTCCAGTCCCAGCGCGGCCATGTCGGCCGGTGCCATCATCACGATCATGCGATCGCCCTCGATGCCGCGCAGCCGATCGGACATGCCATAGACGGTGGTGTTGAACTGGTCGTTCGATCGCAGCGTGATCAGCCGGAATCGGCCTGGGCGATCAGCGAGATCGGCGCTGTCGAGCGAGGTGGGCAGGGTGAACTGCGCCTTCCCGCTTTCGGTCTTCCAGATCCGGTCATGCGCGCTGTTGCCGCGATAGAAGCCGCCGGGCTCGTTGATCCGGCGGTTCATGTCCGCAAACTGGTCGGGCCAGGTGCGCGCGATCAGGTCGCGGATGCGGCCATAATCGGCGGTCCATTCGTCCCACCGCAGCCTGTCATGAGGGTCGAGCGTGGCCTTGGCGAGGCCGGCGACGATCGCAACCTCCGACCGGAGGTGCGGGCTGGCGGGGGTGCGCCTGCCGATCGAGCCATGGATATGGCTGAAGCTGTCCTCCATGCTCACCTGTTGCGGACCGCCGGCCTGGATATCCTCCTCGGCGCGGACGAGGCAGGGCAGCAGCCAGGAGGAACGCCCCGGCAGCAGATGCGTCCGGTTGAGCCGCGTCGCGACATGGACGGTCAGGTCCAGCTGGCTCCACGCCTTGGCGACGCGATCCTGATCAGGCACCGCCCGCACCAGATTGCCACCGAGGCCGATGAATCCCCGGGCCTCGCCCGCCAGCAAGGCTTCGAGAAACTCGACCGTATTATGCCCCTTGTCCATCGGCGGCTCGAACCCGAACAGCTCGCGATATTTGTCGTTCGGGGCGAGTTCGGGCTTTTCGGTGATGCCGACCGTCCGCTGCCCCTGGACATTGCTATGGCCCCGGATCGGCTGGCACCCGGCGCCCTGCCGCCCGACATTGCCGCGCAACAGCAGCAGGTTGACCAGAGCGCCGATCGCCTGCGACCCGTGGACATGCTGGGTCAGGCCCATGCCATAGATGCCGATGACCCGTTCGGAGGCTGCATAGATGGCGCCGGCCGTCTCCAGCTCCGCCCGGCCGACCCCCGACTGTCGCTCGATATCGGTCCAATCGCTGCGTTCGACGAAAGCGAGCCAGTCGTCGAGACCATGACAATGGTGGTCCAGGAAGGCGCGATCGAGCACGCCGGCGCCACCCCGCGCGCGGTCTTCGGCGTCGAGCGCGAGAACATGCTTCGCCACCCCGGTCAGCGCGGCGATGTCCCCGCCAGGACGGACCTGCACATACTGGCTGGCGATCGGGGTCGAACGCCCCAGCAGCATGTCGGCGGGGCTCTGCGGATCGGCAAAGGCGATCAGCCCTTTCTCCTTGAGCGGATTGAAGGCGACGATCCGGCAGCCCCGATCGACCGCATCCTTGAGCGGGTGCAGGATGCGCGGCGAATTGGTGCCGGGATTCTGGCCGACGTAGAAAATGGCATCGCAATGCGCGAGGTCGTCGAAGGTGCAGGTTCCGACCGGCGTGCCCAACACCGCCTTGAGCGCGACCGAGGTCGTCTCGTGGCACATGTTCGAACTGTCGGGCAGGTTGTTGTGCCCATAGATGCGGGCGAACAGCGCGTAGAGATAGGAGGCTTCGAGCGCCGCCTTGCCCGAGGCGTAGAAGGTGGTCGACTTGGGCTCGAGACGCCGGAGTTCGGCGCCGATCGCGGCGAAGGCTTCGTCCCAGCCGGTTTCGACATAGCGATCGGTCCCCGCGTCGTAGCGCATCGGATGGGTCAGCCGGCCCACTCGCTCCAGATCATAGTCCGACCAGCGCGCGATCTCCGATACGGGGTGGCTTGCGAAGAAATCCGGCGTGCAACGATCGCTGGTCAGATCCCACAGTGTGGCCTTGGCGCCATTTTCGCAGAACTCGACGAGGCCAGGATTGGGGACCTTGGTCCAGGCGCAGGAGGTGCACATCGTCCCGCCGGGTTTGTTGAGGTCGGCCAGGGTCGCAAGCGCGCCAGCGCTGGCGCCGGACGATCTCAGTGTCCCGATCATGCCGCGCACCGAGCCCCAGCCGCCGACCGGCCCGCGATAGGCCACCGTCGGCGCGATGAGGGCCGCCTGTGCCGGTTGGTCGTCCGCCATGCTGCACCTCATCCTCGATCAGTCCACCTCTTTGCCCGGCGAGGCTTCCGGCCCCTGCCGCACGAAGGCGGAACCAGCGGCGCCGATCGACTGTTCCGGCGCCCTCGATGCGAACCTACCTGTTCCTTTTGACGGGGCAAGCCGCTGAACCATCGGGGGCTTTGAACGTTCAGAACGGGCCCGGCGTAATGGGCCCCGGTGTACAGCGAGGATATGTGACGCACGATCGTTCGGACATGCCACCCGGCGGACCCGCCCCGTTGCAGAGCGCGGGCGCCAATCCGGACATGCGCGACGAGCACAACGCGATCTTCTTCGCGGCGGTGCGGGCGACGCGCATGCCGATGATCGTGACCGATCCGCATGCGCCGGACCATCCGATCGTCTTCGCCAACCCGGCCTTCCTGAACATGACGGGCTACACGCGGGAAGAGCTGATCGGGAAGAACTGCCGGCTGATGCAGGGGCCGGACACCGACCGGGACACCGTCGCCGAGGTCCGCCGCGCGATCGCCGAGCGCCGCGAGACCGCCGTCGAGATCCTCAACTACAAGAAAAGCGGCGCCAGCTTCTGGAATGCGCTGTTCGTCTCGCCTGTGTTCGACCGCAACGGCAAGCTCATCTATTATTTCGGCTCGCAGCTCGACGTCAGTCGCCGGCGCGATGCGGAGGACGCGCTGCGCCAGGCGCAGAAGATGGAAGCGATCGGCCAGCTGAGCGGCGGGATCGCGCATGATTTCAACAATCTCCTGACCGTGATTCAGGGATTTTCGGACATATTGAAGAACCGGCTCGAACAGCCCGACCGGTTCGACTTCACCAAGGCCCGGCGCCAGATGGAGGCGATTTCGCAGGCGGCGGAGCGCGGCAGCTCGCTGACCCAGCAGATGCTGGCCTTCGCCCGCAAGCAGCGGCTCGACGGGCGGATCATCAACATAAACGAGATGGTCGATCAGCTGATGCCCGTGATCGAGCGGACGCTGCCGGACAAGGTGAAGATCGAACGACGCCTTTCGGACCATGCCTGCAATGCACGCATCGACACCACCCAGGCCGAACTGGCCATCATGAACGTGGTGATCAACGCCCGTGACGCGATGCCCGGCGGCGGCACCATCTCGATCGAAACAGCAACCGTGGCGGTGCGCGACGGCAGCGTGACCCTCGCCCAATTACCACCCGGCCATTATGCGCAGGTGACGATCAGCGACACCGGGACCGGCATGACCCCCGACGTGCTGTCACGAGTGACCGAGCCTTTCTTCACCACGAAGGAACAGGGCAAGGGCACCGGCCTCGGCCTGTCGATGGTCTATGGCTTCGCGCGCCAGTCGGGCGGCGCCTTGCTGGTCGAATCAGACGAGGGCGCCGGTACCAAGGTTCGCCTGCTCTTCCCATGCGAGGACGGCCCGATCGAACCCGAAGGAAGCCGTCCCTCGCGCCGGGGCGAGCGCGCACGGGGCGCCGAGACGATCCTGCTGGTCGAGGACCAGCCCGATGTCGCCGCCTATGCGCAGGAGGTGCTCGAACAGTTCGGCTACCATATCCTGCGCGCCGCCAACGGGATGGAGGCGAGCGAGATATTGAACAGCGACGAGGATATCGAGATGCTGTTCACCGACCTGGTCATGCCGGGTCGGCTCAACGGTGTCCAACTCGCCCGCCAGGCGCGCAGGCAAAGGCCGCATCTCAAGATATTGCTGACCACCGGCTATGCCGAAACCGCGCTCGAACGGATCGACGTGCGGGCCGACGAGTTCGACATTCTGAACAAGCCCTATCGACGTTCCGATCTCGCGACCAAGATCCGCATCGTCATGGACGGGCCGACCGGAGTCGGCTGAGCGGATCGTCGCTGTTAACCATGTTCTAACGGCTCTGCGGCCATGGCTGTCCCCATAGGAATTTCGGGGAAGCCAGATGGCCCGCGCCACCAATCATGTCGACGTCGCGATCATAGGAGCGGGGCCGGCGGGCCTCACGGCGGGCTATCTGCTCGGCAAGCAGGGCTTCACCGTCACCCTGGTCGAGAAAGACCCGAAGCAGGTGGGCGGAATCAGCCGCACCGTCGAGCATCGCGGCTTTCGCTTCGACATCGGCGGGCACCGCTTCTTCTCCAAGTCGCGCGAGGTGGTCGATCTGTGGAACGAGCTGCTTCCCGACGACTTCATCGAGCGGCCACGGATGAGCCGCATCTTCTATCGCGGCAAATTCTACAGCTACCCGCTGCGCGCCTTCGAAGCGCTGCGCAATCTGGGGCTGATCCAGTCGACCCTGTGCATGGCGAGCTTCTTCCGCTGGAAGCTGTTCCCGCACCGCGAGGTGCGCAGCTTCGAGCAATGGGTGGTCAACCAGTTCGGGTCGCGCCTGTTCGGCATCTTCTTCAAGACCTATACCGAGAAGGTCTGGGGCATGCCGTGCAGCGAGATGTCGGCCGACTGGGCGGCGCAGCGGATCAAGGGGCTGAGCCTCGGCAAGGCCGTGCTCGACGGCATCCGCCGGTCGCTGGGCCTCAACCGCAAGCCCAATGACGGCATGCAGGCCAAGACCTTGCTCGAAAGCTTCCGCTATCCGCGCAAGGGCCCCGGCATGATGTGGGACGCCGCGCGCGACCGCATCCTCGACCAGGGCAATTGCCTGCTGATGGGCCACCGGCTCCACCAGCTGTCGTGGGACGAGACCGCCGGCCTGTGGCGGATCGCGGCGATGGACGAGGCCGGGCGGCTGACGCTGATGACCGCAGACCATGTGATCAGCTCGGCGCCGATGCGCGAGCTTGCCACGCGTCTCCACCCGCTGCCCGAGAGCCTGCCCCAGGCGATGTCGCTCAACTATCGCGACTTCCTGACGGTCGCGCTGATGATCCGGTCGGAGGATCTGTTCCCCGACAACTGGATCTACATCCACGACGACCGGGTGAAGGTCGGCCGCATCCAGAATTTCCGCAGCTGGTCGCCCGAGATGGTGCCCGATCCCGCGCTCGCCTGCGTCGGGCTCGAATATTTTTGCTTCGAAGGCGATGGGCTCTGGTCCTCGTCCGACGAGGCGCTGGTCGAACTCGCCAAGCGCGAACTGGCCGAGCTCGGTCTGTGCGATCCCCGGCAGGTCGTCGGCGGCGCCGTCGTCCGCCAGGAAAAGGCCTATCCGGTCTATGACGACGCCTATGCCGACAATGTCGCGACGGTCCGCACCGAACTGGAAGGCCGCTATCCGACGCTGCATTTCGTCGGCCGCAACGGCATGCACCGCTACAACAACCAGGACCATGCGATGATGACGGCGATGCTGACCGCACGGAACATCGCCGCCGGCACGCGCCGCCACGATGTCTGGTCGGTCAACGAGGACGCCGAATATCACGAGGCCGGCCGCGAGGGCGAGGAGGCGCTGGCCGACGGGACCGATGCAGCGGGCGTAAAGGCCGCGCTCGCCTCCGAACGGCTGGTGCCGACCCGCCTGCCGGGCCGCAAGGCCGCCTGATTCCGATCGTACCGCCATGGCGGCGCTAGCCGATGACCCGGACGCGAAGGACGCCATGTCGCGCTCGCGCCTCATTCTGGGCGTGGTTGCGCTGTGGCTGCTTGCCTCCGCCATCCTGACCGCGATGGCGTGGCCGCATGTCGGTCCGCTCGAAATGTGGGACCCCGACGATTATCTGCGGCTGCAGCAGGTGCGCGACTGGCTGAACGGGCAGAGTTTCTTCGACGTCACCCAATATCGGATCGATCCGCCGGGTGGCGTTCCGATGCACTGGTCGCGCCTCGTCGACCTGCCGCTCGCCGCGATCATCCTGCTCGCCAAGCCGCTGATCGGGAGCGGCGCGGCCGAAAGGCTCGCGTCGATGCTCGTCCCGCTGGTCACGCTGGGCGGGCTCCTCGGCGCCATCGCCCTTCTCACGGCGCGGCTGGCCGACCGGCGCACGGCGCTGCTCGCTGCGATGCTGGGCACCACCGCGCCACTGATGCTGTTTCACCTGCTGCCGCTGCGGATCGACCATCATGGCTGGCAGACGATGCTGGGCTTGACCGCCATTGCCGCCGCTTTCGATCGCAGGGCGGTGCGCGGCGGGCTGCTGTCGGGGATCGCCACCGCGCTGTGGCTCGCCGTGTCGCTGGAAGCGCTGCCGATGGCAGGGCTGCTCGGCCTGCTGCTGGCGCTGCGCTGGACGGCGGGCAAGGAGGATGGCCGCTTCCCCGCCTTCGCTGTCGCCCTTGGGAGCGGGACGCTTGCGCTGTTCGCTGCGACCCACGATCTGGCCGCGTGGTCACGCCCCTGGTGCGACGCAGTGAGTCCGGCCTGGCTGGGTCCGCTGGCTGCGACACCGCTAGTGGCGGGACTCGGTGGATGGTCGGCAGAAGAGAGAGGCCTAAGGGCGAAGCTGCTCCTTCTTGCCGCCGCCGCAGCGGTGGGCGCCGGGTTGCTGATGACGATGGCGCCCGCCTGTCTCGCCGGCCCCTTCGGCCAGCTCGATCCGGTCGTCCGGCGCTTCTGGTACGAGAATGTTCCGGAAGGCCTGCCGATCTGGCAGCAGGCGCCGAGCAACGCCATGCTGTTGCTGCTCTTCCCGCTCGTCGGTCTGACCGGCAGCTTGTTCGCTTGGCGTGCGGCGCCACGCAGCGACGCCGGAGTCCGCGACTGGGCAACGATGCTGGCGCTGGCCGCCGGCTCCTTCCTGCTGTCGGTGCTCGTCCAGCGAACCGGCGGCTTCGCGCAGGCCTGCGCGCTTCCGGGTGCGGCCTGGCTGCTGGCGCGGGCGCTCGACCGCACCGGACGACACCCTCTGTCCCCGGTCCGCATCGCGGGCAGTGTGCTCGCAATCATGGCGCTGTCGCCGATCGGGGCGATGGCCGTCGGGGAAAGCCTGCTGCTGCTCCGCGCTCAATTCCGCGAGGCGCCTGCTGTAGCAGATGCTACGCCCGCTCAAAGCTGCCTCTCGCCCTGCACCGGCCTGTCGGTACTGACACAGCTGCCACCCAGCCGGGTTCTGACCGGGCTCGACCTGACCCCGCGTCTGCTGCTGCTGACGCCACACAGCTATGCGGCGAGTAGCCACCATCGCGGCGCGCCGGCCATGCGACGCGTGATCGATGCCTTCACGGGCCCGCCCGAAGTCGCCCACCGCCTGATGATCGAGCGGTCGATGACTTTGCTGCTGATCGACCCGGCGGGCAGCGAAGCCGGCATCTATGCCAAGGCGGCGCCCCATGGGCTGATGGCGATGCTGCTGACCGGGCGTCCGCCCGCATGGCTGCGCCCGATACCGCTTCCGGGCAGCACCCTCAGACTGTGGCGGCGTATCGGCTGAGGCGAACGCGGTTCCGCCCCCGTCGCTGCCCCCTTGCCGTCGCCCGCGCCCCGACATAAGGGCGAAGCGCGATGTTCCGGTCCACCCCACCTGTAACGCCCCCGTCCGGCTGGTGGACGAGCAGCTGGTACATCGTCCTCGTGGCGCTGCTGGCGGTCGTGCCGCTGATCCATCCGCCGGTGCCGCCGCTGGTCGATCTGATGGGCCATATGGGCCGCTACCGCGTCGAGCTCGCCGACCCGTCCTCGCCGCTGCTGACCGAATATTATCGATTCCGCTGGGCGCTGATGGGCAATCTCGGCGTCGACCTGCTGATCATCCCGATGTCGAAGCTGTTCGGGCTCGAGCTGGGCGTGAAGCTGATCGTGATGTCGGTCCCGGCGCTGACCGTCACCGGCCTGCTTCTCGTAGCGCGCGAAGTCCATGGCCGGCTGCCGGCGACCGCCGGGCTCGTCCTGCCCTTCGCCTATTGCTGGCCCTTCCAGTGGGGCTTCATCAACTATGTCTTCGCCATGGCGCTGGCGCTCAACGCCTTCGCGCTATGGCTCTGCCTCGCGCGGATGAGCCGGATCCGGCTGCGCGCAATCATCTTCCTTCCGCTCGGCTGCCTGATCTGGCTGGCGCATGGTTTCGCCTGGGGCGTGCTGGGGCTGCTCGCTTTCTCCGCAGAAATCGTCCGCATGCGCGACGTCGAGGGGCGCGGCTTCGTCGAATCGCTGTGGCGGGGCAGCCTCCACTGCCTGCCGCTCGCACCGCCGATGCTGCTGATGATCGCCTGGCGCTCAGGCGACGTGCAGGGCCAGACGACCGACTGGTTCAACTGGAAAGCCAAATATGTCTATCTGATCTCGTCGCTGCGCAACCACTGGATGACATTCGACATCACCCTGGTCGGTGCGCTGATCCTGCTGGTGCTGTTCGGACTGACGACGATCGGCTGGCGCCAGATCGGCTTCGACATGCGCCGCACGCTGGGCGTGGCGACGCTGGTCCTCGTCATCGCCTATGTGCTGATGCCGCGCATCGTGATCGGATCGGCCTATGCCGATATGCGGCTGGCCCCCTATGTCGTCGCGGTCGGGGTGATCGGGCTGGTCCCGCGCTTCACCAACCGGACCGCGCTGAACGCGGTCGCCATCCTCGCGCTGCTGATCTTCGGCGTGCGGGTGTGGCAGTCGACCGACCGCTTCGCCGCCTTCTCCGATTTCCAGGAAAGCCAGCTCAAGGCGCTCGACCATGTCGAACGCCACAGCCGGGTGTTCGCGCTGGTCGAACTGCCCTGCCTGTCGCGCTGGGAGTCGCCGCGCCTCGAACATCTCGGCGCGATGGCGATCGTCCGGCGCGAGGCCTTCGTAAACGGCCAGTGGACGATGCCGGGCGCGCAACTGCTCAGCATCGCCTATGCCCCCGCCAAGGGCTATGCGGAGGATCCGACCCAGGTCATGCGCCCGCGCCATTGCCGCGCGCGCTGGGCGCGGAGCATCGAAAGCTCGCTGGCGCTTTTCCCGCGCCAGGCGTTCGATTATCTGTGGCTGATCAACGCGTCGCGCGACCATTGGCCGGTCAACGACCCGACCCTGAAGCTGGTCTGGGACGGCGGCGAGCGCGGGGCGCTCTACCGTATCGTCGGGGCCGCCACCATCGCGATGGACACGCCGAAGGGCATGCTCAAGCTCGCTACCCAGTGACGTTCCGCCCCGAACAGGGCGGTCAGCACGGCATTGACGGGACGCGACGGCATCGCATCGTCGCCGCCCTCCTTGCCGGTGATCTTGCCGACCAGGCGCACCAGCGCGATCAGCGGGAAGAGCAGCGTGTTGAAATGCGACTGGAAGCGCGGCGCGAGGCCGGCGCGCTCGAACGTCTCGCGCAGCTGCTGTCCGGTGTAGCGGCGCTGATGATGGTGCGCGACGTCATGCGCGCTCCACATCCACGGCGCGCCCGGCACGGTCACGAGGATCCGCCCGCCCGGCGCGAGCTTGGTCCGCAGATAGGCGAGCGCATCGACGTCCTGCGGAATATGCTCGAGCACGTCGAGCAGCACGATCAGATCATAAGCGCCATCGTCGAGCGGCACATGGGGCAGATAGCCGCCCTTGATCGACAGCCCGCTGCGCTGTTCGGCGAAGGCGCGCGCATCGTCATCGGGCTCGATCGCATCGACCGTGCCGAAGCGCTGGAGCAAAGCGAGATTGGAGCCGGTGCCGGCACCCACTTCGAGGATGCGGAGCGGGCCCGGCTTCGGGCGGTGGCGCTCGATCAGCGCGGCGATGATCTTGCGGCGCGCGACAAACCACCAATGGTCCTTGTCGATCTCGGCCATCCGGTCATAGGCGGCGCGGTCCATCAGGCGAGGTCCCTGGCTTCGGGATCGGGGCAGCCGATCCGGTCGCGGACGATGTAGATCGGCCGCTTCTTGGTTTCGACGAGGATCCGGCCGACATATTCGCCGAGGATGCCGAGCGACAGCAGCTGGACGCCGCCGAGGAAGAGGGTGGCGACCATCAGCGAGGGATAGCCCGCGACATCGGCACCGTAGATCAGCGTACGGACGCCGATGAACACCGCATAGACCAGGGCCACGACCGCGATGAGCGCGCCGACATAGGACCAGACCCGGAGCGGCGCGGTCGAGGCGGAGGTGATCCCGTCGATCGCCAGCTGCCACAGCTTCCAATAGTTGAACTTGGTGGTGCCCACCGCGCGCTCCGCCCGGTCATATTCGACCGCCGTCTGACGGAAGCCGGACCAGGCGAACAGCCCCTTCATGAAGCGGTTGCGCTCGGGCATCCGTTTGATCACCTCGACCACGCGGCGATCGAGCAGGCGGAAGTCGCCGGCATGTTCGGGGATCTTGTCCTTCGAAAGCCAGTTGTGCGCCCGATAATAGAGATCGGCGGTGAGCCGCTTGGGCAGGCTGTCGGTCATGCGGCTGCGCCGCACGCCATAGACGACGTCATAGCCCTCGCGCCATTTGGCGATCATCTCCCCGATCACCTCGGGCGGATCCTGCATGTCGACATCGATCGGAATGACCAGCTGGCCGCGCGCATTGTCGATGCCCGCAGACAAAGCCGCTTCCTTGCCGAAGTTGCGCGACAGCGACAGCGCCATCACGCGGGAGTCGGCCTCGTGCGCGACCAGAATCGCGGCCATCGTCCGATCGCTGCTGCCGTCGTCGACGAACAGGATTTCCCACGCGATCGGCCGCCCCTCGGGATCGGCGAGCGCGTCGAGCACCCGCGACATGCGCGCGACGAAGGGCGCGATCGCCTCCTCCTCGTCCTTGACGGGGACGATCACCGACAGGAGTGGGACCGAGGCAAGCGGGGTGCTCATTCGAACACCCATTGGCGGTTCAGCCAGAAGACGAGAAGCGGGGTCACGCATAGCACCAGGGGATAGGGGGCCCAGATCGGAAGGTCCATATGCTGGACCAGCAGCCACACCCACAGGCTGTTGAGCGCGAAGCTGATCAGCGACACGATCGCGAAGCGCAGGATGCGGACCGTCTGCCGGTCGCGCGAACCATGGCCGCGAAAGCTCCATTTGCCATGGATAACATAGCCGGTGGCGGCCGCCCCGACGAAGCCGAAGGTCCAGGCCAGATTGGGGTGCATCCCGGCCAGCCGCACCAGCGCATGATAGATGCCGATGTTGACGACCGAGGCCAGCGCACCGGTGACGCCGTAGCGCACCAATTGACCGAGCAGGGCCATGCGCTCGCGGGACAGGATCGGGATGTCGGACATCGGTCGCGCTCTTCCACAAAAGCGCTGGAGCGACAAGCGGTCCGCGACCGGAGGTGCCGACATCGGAGGAACACGCTCCCCGGGGCAAGGGAACCCCGAAGGAGCGCCTCCCGTGGGGTGGAAATTGCCAGTCCGATCCCCGCGTGTCCGTTTCCGGATGAGCGGAAACACAGCATTCCGAAGCTGAACGCCAGCCTAACAATAGCGCAACGAGCCTTGCGAAGGAGCGCCAAGGCCGTTGCGGCAGGTGCAAGCTCGTCCTAAGCGGGCGCGATGCAGGACCAGCCCGAGACCGCTTTCGAAGACCGCATGATGGCGTGGATCGAGCGGCACTGGCGGATGATGCTGGTCGTGCTCTTCCTCGGCACCTGCCTCTATTTCCTATCCTATAAATGGGGCCAGATCCGCTGGCTGGCGCTCAGCGACACCGACGACAATCTGCGCCTCGCCGAGGTCAAAGCCTGGCTGGGCGGGCAGGGCTGGTTCGACCTGCGCCAGTACAAGCTGGCGCCCCCCGAGGGGCTCAACGTCCACTGGTCGCGGATCGTCGACCTGCCGATCGCGGGGCTGATCCTGCTGTTCCAGCCGCTGTTCGGGGCGTTCACCGCAGAACGCATTGCGGTCGCGGTCGCGCCGATGCTCGCGCTCGCCCCCGCGCTGTGGGCGCTGGTGATCACCACCCGGCGGGTCATCCATCCGCGCGCCTACCCGGTCGCCTTCGCGATCCTGATGTGCGCCCAGACGACCTTGTTCATGTGGATGCCGCTGCGGATCGACCATCATGGCTGGCAGCTGGCCTCGCTGCTGGTCGTCGTGGCCGGCATCGCCGATCCCTCGGCCCGGCGCGGCGGCGTGCTAGCCGGTGCGGCGAGCGCCTTCTCGCTCAGCATCGGACTCGAACTGATTCCGCTGATGGCGGTGGCGGGGGCGTCGATCGCGCTGCGCTGGGCGATCATCGGCGCATCAGACGACGCGCAGCGGCTGCGCAGCTATGCGGTGTCGCTCGGCGGTGGCTGCGCGATCGGCTTCGCGGCCTTCGCATCCAACGACAATCGCGCGATGGTCTGCGACGTGCTGTCGCCGGTCTATCTGTCGACCCTGCTGCTGACATCGGCGCTGATGACCGCGCTCAGCTTCCTGCGCGGCGACCGCCGGATGCTCAGGCTCGCGCTGCTGTTCCTCGCCGGTGCGGCCATTGCCGGCTTCTACGCGGGCAGCTTCCCGCAATGTCTGGGGCGGCCCGAAGCGATTTCGCCCGAGCTCGAGCGGCTCTGGTTCTCGCACATCCGCGAGGTCAAGCCGATCTATGCCAAGCCCTGGCGCGACGCCTTGCAGACCAGCTGGCTGCCGATCATCGGAACGATCGGCGCGATGCTGGCGGCATGGCGCTCGCGCGGTACCGCCGCCGGGCCGGTCTGGGCGACGCTGGCGCTGCTCAGCCTGCTGGCGACCGCCGGCCTCGCCTGGCAGTCGCGCTTCGGCCCGCAGGCGCAGCTGCTGGCGGTGTTCGGCGCGACCTGGCTCGGTTGGCAGCTGCTGCCGCGCCTTCTCGATTCGGGCTCCTCGCTCGTCCGCGTCGGCGGGACCTTGCTCGTCTTCTTCGCGCTCTCCGGACAGCTTGCGCAGTTCGCCGCGATGCTGCCCAAGTCGGCCAAGGAGCAGAAACGCGAGAAGGTCGTCGCGCGCACCGAAGGCAAGCCGCGCCGCTGCGTGACGCTGCCCGCGCTCGCCCAGCTCGACGCATTGCCCCGCGCGACGATGTTGACCTTCGTCGACCTGGGACCGCGCCTGATCGCGATCACGAAACACAGTGCGGTCGCCGGCCCCTATCACCGCAATGGAGCTGCGATTCTCGACGTCCACCACGCTTTCCGCGCAACCTCGCCCGAGGTGGCGCACGAGGTCATGCGACGGCGGGGTGCGACGATGCTGCTGCTCTGCCCCGGCATGGCCGAATCGACCATTTACCGCGCGCGTGCGCCGCAGGGCTTCTACAGTCAGCTGATCGACGGAGCGGTACCCGACTGGCTCCAGCCGGTCGAACTGCCGGCCAACTCGCCCTTCCGCCTGTGGAAGATGGTCCGCTGACCGAAGGCGGGCGCGCGCCGCTCAGGCGATGCCGAACGAGGTCCTGATCCCGTCGATCACGAACTGCGCGGCAAGCGCGGCGAGCAGCACGCCGAGCACGCGGGTGATCATCGCTTCGAGCTTCGGCCCCAGCACGCGCATCAGCGGGCCCGCCGCGAGAAGGGCGGCTAGGGTGAGCGTGAGGACGGCGGCCAGAGCGGCGAGGACGACGAAGGTCTGCTGAAGCCCGTGGCTGCGCGAGACGAGCAGCATGACCGTCGCGATCGAGCCGGGGCCGGCGATCATCGGTATCGCCATCGGGAAGACCGAGATGTCCTCGATCGGCCGGCGCTCCTCGGCGGCCTTGCGGCTGATCTCGTCGGCGCGGCCCTCGCGGCGCTCGGTGCGCTTCTCGAACACCATCTCCAGCGCGATCAGGAACAGCATGATGCCGCCGGCGATGCGGAAGGCGTCGAGGCTGATGCCCAGCGTCGCCAGCAACTTCTCCCCCACCAGCGCGAAGACGAGCAGCAGCACCGTCGCGATCGCGGTCGAGCGAATCGCCATCGAGCGCCGCTGCCCATGCGGTGCGTCGCGCGTCAGGCTGGCGAAGATCGGCGCGCAGCCCGGCGGGTCGATGACCACGAACAGGGTCACGAAGGCCGACAGGAACAGCGCGAGCATATCGGGCTCGAACAGCGACATTCAGATCGCGTCCGAAGCCAGCTCGACGCCCGCGCGGCGGTGGGCGGCGACCAGCGTGTTGCGCAGGAGGACCGCGATCGTCATCGGCCCGACCCCGCCGGGGACGGGGGTGACGGCGGAGGCGACCGCCGCCGCCTCGTCATAGGCGACGTCGCCGACCAGCCGGGTCTTGCCGGGCTCCGCGCCGGGGACGCGGTTTATGCCGACATCGATCACCACCGCGCCGGGCTTGATCCAGTCGCCGCGCACCATTTCGGGGCGGCCGACCGCCGCGACGACGATGTCCGCCCGCCGGACGACCTCGGGCAGATCGCGGGTGCGGCTGTGCGCGACGGTGACGGTGCAGCTTTCGGCCAGCAGCAGCTGTGCCATCGGCTTGCCGACGATGTTGGAGCGGCCGATCACCACCGCGTTCAGGCCCGACAGATCGCCGAGCCGATCCTTGAGCAGCATCAGGCAGCCGAGCGGGGTGCAGGGGACATAGCCGGGCTGGCCCACCGCCAACCGTCCGGCGTTGACGACATGGAATCCGTCGACATCCTTGTCGGGGTCGATCGTCGCGATCACCTGCTGCTCGTCGAGCGGCGCGGGCAGCGGCAGCTGGACAAGGATGCCGTCGACGCGCTCGTCTTCGTTGAGCTGGCGCACGAGCGCGAGAAGCTGGTCCTGCGTCGCATCGGCCGGCAGGCGATGCTCGAAGCTCTCCATCCCCGCCTCGACCGTCGCCTTGTGCTTCGAGCGGACATAGACCTGGCTGGCCGGATCCTCGCCGACGAGCACGACCGCGAGGCCGGGCGCACGTCCCGTCGCCGCGCGAAACGGGCCGACCAGCGCCGCCACCCGCCCGCGCAGCCCTGCCGCGAATGCCTTGCCGTCGATGATGTCCGCGCTCATGCCTTGTCCCTGACGATGGTTTCGAGTGCGGCCGCGAGGCGCGCCGGATCACCCTGTATTTCGAGCCTCTTTAGACGCGATGTGGCGCCGCTGGCCAGCGTCACGTCCCGACGTGCAATAGCCAGCGCCTTGGCCAGCAGCCGGACGAGCGCCTCGTTCGCCGCACCATCGGTCGGTGCTGCGCAGAGCTTGACCGAAAGCCAGCTGCGATCGTCATCGCCGCGCACCACGCCTTCGATCGCGTCCCGACCGGCGCGCGGCGTGACGCGGACGGCGAGCTTCAATCCGTCCGCCGTCTGAGTCCAGGCCGTCAGACGCCCGCCGCAGCCGCCTGGACCATGCCGTAGCGGATTACCATCTGCACGATGTAGATCAGCAGCAGGACGACGAGCGGCGACAGGTCGAGCTGGCCGAAGTCCGGCATGATGCGGCGCACGGGGCGATAGACGGGCTCGGTGATCTTCTGCAGCGCGAAAAGAACCTGCCGGACGAAGTCGTTATAGGTGTTGATCACGTTGAAGGCGACGAGCCAGGACATGATTCCCTGGATGATCACGATCCAGGTGAACACATCCAGCAGCTTGTTCACGATCTGCAACAGGAGAACCAGCATCTAAGCCCCTTCGCGAATGACCCTCATGGCGTCATCGCCCGATGTAAGGGCGCGCGGGCGATGGGGCAACCGTCAGAGCCCGCCGACGTCGCGCGTCAGTCGAAGAAACCCACGCAATCGGGCAGGCCCAGTTCCTCGGCGAGATCCTTGAGGTCCTCAGCGCGGCGCAGATTGGCCAGCACCTCCTTGCGGTCCTCGGGCTCGTCGTCGGCCATCGCGACCTTGGTGAGCTTGATCACCCTGTCGCGCACCGTCTTGAAATCGACATCGTCGAGCCGGTCGAGATCGAACTCCAGGATCGCATTGGGCGCTTTCCAGAAGGGCCAGAATTGCCACCAGCGGCGCGGCCCCGGCGCCGGCGACACCCGCCGCACCGCGCGCACCCGCCAATGGCCGCCATCGTCGTCGAACATCTCCATCCCGGTCAGGATGTCGTCTGCCGCGACATATTCGGGAAATTCGCGCAGCAACCACGCATCGTCGAAATAGCAAAGCTCGTTGTCGCGGAGGATGCCGAGCACCGGCAGCGGGATCCGGTGCCCACTCACCATGGCATGATGCGGATCGTAACTGTCGTCCTCGGCCATGGCCTTCCCCCGAGTCGCTTTGGAACAAGACCGGAACATATCAGGCCATCGCCGTGGCGCAATGCCGACAGTGGACACAGGATAGGCCAACGCCCCGCCCGCTCCTCCGTACAATCCGCAAAGGATTGCGGGTAATCCCGAATGGCCGCGCAAGGCCCGCTTGTGCGACTGGAGCATCAACAGGAACGACAGCGGCGGATCCACGATATCCGCGAGGAAGAGACGGATGCTCGAACGGTTGAAGGATATTTCCCGCCACGCTTTGGCCCGGATCACCGGCCAGTCGGAAGCCAACGATGCGGACCGGCGGCGCAGCGAGCGCAACGAGACGCTGATCTTCGGGACGGTCATGTCGGGCGGGCAGATGGTGCCTGTGCGCGTGCTCGATCTGTCGCGCGGCGGCGCGCGGATCGAACTGCCCGAGACGCAGAATATCCGCGACCTCGTCTGGCTGCACTGGCCGCGTCTCGAACGGCTCGGCCGGGTGATGTGGGCGGAAGGCCGGTCGATCGGCGTCAAGTTCGCCCAGCCGCTCGGTCCGCATGAATTGCAATCGATCCTGGCGGCTTAAGTCCCGAGTTCTTTCCGCCAGCGGTGCTCAGGCCAGCGCGCTGCAATGGAGAGGACGCCGCCGGAATCCGGTAAGTGTAGCATTGCGTACCGTCCGCTGCCTCAGTGCAGCGCACGCCACAGGCTGTAGAGGCTGGTCGCCGTCAAGACGATACCGACCAGCAGCAACAGGCGCTTCGCCTCGATCTTCTTCGCCAATATCGCCCCGAGCGGCGCGGCCAGCAGGCCGCCGATGATCAGGCCGACCGCCGCGATCGAGAAGGCCTCCAGGCCCAGCGTCAGAATGAAGGTCAGCGAGATCGTCGTCGTCAGGAAGAACTCGGCGGTGTTGACCGTGCCGATCGTGTAACGCGGCTCGGTGCCCTGCACGAGCAGGTTGGACGTCACCACCGGGCCCCAGCCGCCGCCGCCGGCCGCGTCGAGAAAGCCGCCGGTCAGCCCGAGCGGCTCGACGAATTTGGCCGCCTTATATTCGCCGCCATGGTTCATCCGCCAGGACCGCCACAGCAGATAGACGCCGATGCCCGTCAGATAGGCCATGACGAAGGGCCGCGCGACCGATGCGTCGACATTGGCGAGCAGATAGGCCCCTGTGATCCCGCCGAGCATCCCCGGCACGGCCAGCCGGCTGAACAGCTTCCAGTCGATATTGCGGTGATAGACATGGCTGATCGCCGACGCCGCCGTCGTGAAGCTTTCCACCAGATGGACGCTGGCCGAGGCGCGCGCCGGGGCGACGCCCATGATGCTGACGAGGAGGGTGTTGGTGATCACGCCGAACGCCATGCCCAGCGCGCCATCGACCAGCTGCGCGACGAAGCCGACGCCGATGAAGGGCAGGATCGAGTGGACTTGCTCCATCGTCAGTTCGGGCAACACGAACATGGCAGCTTTTCTCCCCAGCACCGGACGATAGGCCGAATGCCACCCCCGCTATGTCTCCGTCCTTATCTCAATCAAATTAATCGACAAGACAAAGGCGGGCCAGTTCTTCTTCGCCAGCCGCAAGAGAAACTTCGAATGCGCCAGGCGGCGACCGCCTCAGTCGAAGCGGAAACCGGATATCATCGTCCCCATTACGGGTTCGCCATAGATTTTCTTCCCGGGGCCTTGCGATGCGCCCGCCGCCACCATCAGCGGCAGCAGATGCTCCTCGCGCGGGTGGGCATAGCGACCGGCGGGGGCGTCGGCCCAGCTGGCCAGACGTTGGGCGCGCGCGCCGGCCGGCCCTTCGACTGCCGTGCCGAGCCAGTCGTCGAACAGGCGCGAAGGCTCTGCCGCGCCGGCCTGGCGATAGGCCTTCATATTGTGGAAGCTCATGCCCGCGCCGACGATCAGCACACCCTCGTCGCGCAGCGGCTGCAGCGCCGCACCGGCCCGCGCCGCGAGCAGCGGATCGAGCTTCCGGTCGAGCGACATCTCGACCACCGGTATATCGGCATCGGGAAAAGCGACCATCAATGGTACGAACGCGCCATGGTCGAGCCCCCGATCGGGATCGACGCCGGCTGCAAGTCCGGCGCCCTCCAGCAGCGCTGCGGCGCGTGAGGCCAGCGCCGGATCTCCCGGTACCGGATAACGCAGCCGATAGGTGTGCTCGGGAAAGCCATAATAGTCGAAGACGAGATCGGGCCGCGCGGTTCCGGTCAGCCGGAACCCCTCGGTCTCCCAATGGCCAGTGACGATCAGGATCGCGCGCGGGCGTTCGGGCAGCAGGCCCGCAAGGTCGCGCAGGAAGCGCTCCATGCCGGTCCACATGCCTTGCGGATCGTCCATGAAGAAACAGGGGCCGCCGCCATGCGGAATGTAGAGACTGGGCATCGTCATGCGCGGAAGATCGGTCGGCCTGTCGCGCATTGCAAGGCAGCTGTCCCGATCTTCCCCGCAGGGATCATCGACAGGTCCCGAAGTCCGTGCCAATCCTTGCCGCGCGGCGGCCGGGGGGTCGCCGGCACAAGGAGAGACGTTCCATGTTCAGCCATATCATGCTCGGTGCGAACGACATCGCGGCATCGAAGAAATTCTACGACGCCATTCTCGGCGTCCTGGGCGTAGCCCCCGGTGCGGGCGGCGATGACCGCGTGTTCTGGATGACCCCGACCGGCATCTTCGCCATCACCAAGCCCATCAATGGCGAGCCGGCCGGCCCCGGCAATGGCAGCACGATCGGCTTCTCCGTGTCCGGCCCCGAGCAGGCCGATGCCTGGCACGCCGCCGGTCTGGCCGCAGGTGGCAGCGCCTGCGAGGATCCCCCGGGCGTCCGTCCCAGCAGCATGGGCGACCTCTATCTCGCCTATCTGCGTGACCCCGCCGGCAACAAGCTCTGCGCCCTGCACCGCATGGGCTGACGATGGTTCCCCGGCGCTTTCACGGCGCCGGGGGCTTTATGTCGGGATCAGGCTTCGCGGGCGCGGGCGTCGGCGAAGATGGTCCAGACGCTGATGAACATCGCGGCGATGACAGGCCCCACGACCAGGCCATGAATCCCGAACACCTCGAGACCGCCCAGCGTCGTGATCAGCACGACATAGTCGGGCAGCCGCGTGTCGCGACCGACGAGCAACGGGCGCAGGATATTGTCGACCATGCCGATCACCAGCACGCCGAGGCCGACGAGGATGATCGCCTTCACCACCGCGCCGGTAGCGAGCAGATAGAGCGCGACCGGGACCCAGACGAGACCGGCGCCCACGGCGGGGATCAGCGAAGCAATGCCCATCATCGTACCGAGCAAGAGCGCGCCCTGCAGCCCCAGCGCCCAGATCGCCACGCCGCCAATCGCGCCCTGGACGATGGCGACGACCATGCTGCCCTTGATAGTGGCGCGGGTGACCACGATGAAGTTGCGGACCAGCGCATTGCGCTGATGCGGTTCGAGCGGCACCGACTCGACCACCGTCTTGCCCAGCGCTTCGCCGTCGCGCAGCAGGAAAAAGGCGAGGTAGAGCATCACGCCGATGATCAGGGTGAAATGCAGCGCCTGCTGTCCGACGAGCAGCGCCTGTCCTGCCAGCGCACCGAAGCTCCCGCTCAGCGCCTCGGTCAGCTGGCGCCGGGCCTGATCGAAGTCGGTCCAGCCCGAACGCCGCAGCAGATTTTCTGCCCAGTCGGGCAAGGCCGCCGTCATCTGGCCGAACAGCTGGGCCAGGTCGACCTGCCCCGACTGCATCTTCGCGTAGAAGGTCAGCAGTTCGTCGATCAGCGCCGAGGCGAGGAACAGCGCCGGCAGCACGACGATCACCGTGATCAGCAACAGGGTAAGGAACGCTGCCCACCCTTCCTTGCCCGGCATGCGCTCCTGCAGCGCCTTGTTGACCGGATAGAAGAGGATGGTGAGCACCAGTGCCCACAGGATCGATGCGAAAAGCGGGGCGATGACCACCGCGAAACCGACACTCACCAGCAGCACGATCAGCAGGAAAGTCCCCTGCTCATAGCGAATCGGCTTCCGTTCCCCCGCGTCCATGCGTCACTCCCACCCTGATCCCCAGCGTCGGGGACCGCTCCTGTCAGGCAAAATGCCACGGCTTTCGTGACGGTTCCATCGGACGCATATTTTCCCTCCGACCGGGCAGAGTTGCGCGCGGGGGCGGATCAGCTGGCCGGGGCGACGGCGTCGGCGATCAGCTTCTTCGCGGGCGCGCCATTCCAGTCCATCGCACCATAGACGCGCCACAGCTCCTTGCCCTGCGCGTCATAGAAGACGGTCGTCGGCAGCGTCTCGGTACCGAGCGCCTGCATCAGGACATTCTGCTGGTCCGAATGGCGGGTCAGCGCCTTGAAGCCCTTCTGCTCGAAAAAGGGGCCGATGACCTTGGCGCCTTCGAGATCCTGGCTGACCGTGATCAGGCGGAAGCGTTCTTCTTCCTGGGCCATCCGGTCGAGCGCGGGCATCTCGGCGACGCAGGGCGCGCACCAGGTCGCCCACAGATTGACCATCAGCGGCTTGCCGCGAAACTGGGTCAGGGTCGCGGGGCCGCCCTTCTCGTCGGCGAAGGGGATCGCGGGCATTTCCTTGCCGCGCTGCGAAATATCGACGCGGCCTACGGATTCGGCGGGTACGCCGCCTTGCGGGGCGTCCTTGGGTTTACTATCGCAGGCGGCCAGCGCCAGAGCGAGGAGACAGGCAATCAACGGCCGCACGAACAACTCCAACAAGATGTGGGGAGGGCGCTTCGCCGAAGGCCCCGCTGCAGTCATGCGCGAGATTAACGCTTCGATCCCGTTCGACAAGCGACTTTGGCAACAGGATATCGCCGGATCGAAGGCGCATGTTGCGATGCTGGCTGCGCAGAAGATCGTCAGCGAGGCCGATGCCGCCGAGATCGTGCGCGGGCTGGACGCGGTCGCTGCCGAATATGCCGAGAAGGGCGTGCCGGTGGACCTCGCGCTGGAGGACATCCACATGGCGACCGAGGGCCGGCTGGCCGAACTGATCGGCGCGCCGGCGGGACGGCTTCACACCGCACGGTCGCGCAACGACCAGGTCGCGACCGACTTCAAGCTGTGGGTGCGCGACGCGATCGATGCGGTCGACGCCGGGCTCCAGGCGCTGCAGGTCGCGCTGGTGACGCGCGCCGACGAACATGCCGCGAGCGTCATGCCAGGCTTCACCCACCTGCAGGTCGCCCAGCCGGTGACCCTCGGCCATCATCTGATGGCCTATTATGAAATGATCGGCCGTGACCGCAGCCGCTTCGCCGACGCGCGCAAGCGGCTGAACCGCTGCCCGCTCGGTGCGGCGGCGCTCGCGGGCACCGGCTTTCCGATCGACCGTCACAGCACTGCCGAAGCGCTGGGCTTCGATGGCCCCACCGACAACAGCCTCGACTCGGTCAGCGACCGCGATTTCGCGCTCGACTATCTGATGGCGGCGACCCAGCTGAGTCTGCACCTGTCGCGGCTGGCCGAAGAGTTCATCATCTGGGCGAGCCAGCCCTATGCCTTCGTCAAGCTGCCCGACAGCTATTCGACCGGCTCCTCGATCATGCCGCAGAAGCGCAACCCCGACGCGGCCGAGCTGGTGCGCGGCCATTCGGGGCGCATCGCCGGCTGCATGACCGCGCTGGTGATGACGATGAAGGGCCTGCCGCTCGCTTATTCGAAGGACATGCAGGACGACAAACCGCCGGTGTTCGAGGCGCACGACCTGCTCGCTCTGTCGATCGCGGCGATGACCGGCATGATCGAGACCGCGACCTTCGTCGCCCCGCGCCTGCGCCAGGCGGCCGAGCAGGGCTTCTCGACCGCGACCGACCTCGCCGACTGGCTGGTCCGCGTCGCCGACATCCCCTTCCGCGAGGCGCACCACATTACCGGTACCGCCGTGAAGCTCGCCGAGCGCGAGGGGCTGGCGCTCGACAAGCTGCCGATCGAGGCGCTCAAGTCGATCGACGAACGGATCGACGAGCGCGTCTATCGGGCGCTGTCGGTCGACGCCTCGGTCGAAAGCCGCGCGAGCCATGGCGGCACCGCGCCGTCGCAGGTGCGCCAGCGCATCGCCGACGCCAAGGCACGCCTGGGGATCGCGGCATGAGCGCGCGCCGCTACGCCGCCTGCGCCGCAGCCATCGCGCTGCTGCTGCTCGCCGGGTGCGGCAAGCGCGATGTGCTGCGCCCGCCCGAGGGCAAGGCCCTGCCGTCCAAGCCCGCAACGGCCGCGACCCAGCCGACGGTGCAGGACCTGCTGACCCCTCCCGTCGAGTCGCGGCCGGTGCGCAGCGACGACGTGCTACGCCGGTCGGAAGAGCGGCCGGACGACCGTTTCAACCTGCCGCCGCCGGGCTGATCGCAACACCGGCAGACGATATCCAACGCCGCCCGTGCCGAAGGACTCGGTACGCGGCCATTTGCGGGCAGGGCCTGACCCGCCCGACAACGGGGACGAGATGGACCATTTCGAGCTTAAGGACGGCGTGATGCATGCCGAGGGCGTGCCGCTGCCGGCGATCGCGGAGGCGGTGGGCACCCCGGTCTATGTCTATTCCTCGGCGACGATAGCACGCCATGTGGCGGTGTTTCGCGAGGCGCTGGCGCAGGTCGAATCGGGTCCCGACGGCCCGCTGATCGCCTTCGCGGTGAAGGCCAATCCCAACAAGGCGGTGCTGGCGACGCTCGCCGGCCTCGGCCTGGGCGCCGACGTGGTGTCGGGTGGCGAGCTGCTGCGCGCCCGCGCAGCCGGCATCCCCGCCGAGAAGATCGTCTTCTCCGGCGTCGGCAAGACCGCCGACGAGATGCGTCTCGCTTTGTCCGAGGGCATTTTCCAGTTCAACATCGAGTCCGAACCCGAAGCCGAGATGCTGTCGGAGGTCTCCTCCGCCATGGGCGTCGAGGCGCCGATCGCCTTCCGGATCAACCCCGATGTCGTCGCCGGCACCCATGCCAAGATCTCGACCGGCGGCTCGGAGGACAAATTCGGCGTCGCCTATGACCGCGCGCTTGCCGCCTATGCCCGCGCGGCCGAGCTGCCCGGCCTGTCGGTGCGGGGCGTGGCGGTCCATATCGGCAGCCAGCTGACCGACCTCGCCCCGTCGCGCGCCGCCTTCGAGAAGATCGGCGCACTGATCGCGGACCTCCGCGCCGCCGGCCATGCGATCGTCACCGCCGACCTCGGCGGCGGACTCGGCGTGCCCTATGACCCCGCCAAGCCGGTGCCGCCGCTCCCCGCCGCTTATGGCGCGATGGTGCGCGAAGTGACGGCCGGCTGGGACGTGCGCCTGCTGTTCGAGCCGGGCCGCGTGATCGTCGGCAACGCCGGCGTGCTGCTCACGCGGGTGATCCGGGTGAAGCAGGGCGTGACCGATCCTTTCGTGATCGTCGACGCCGCAATGAACGATCTGATGCGGCCGAGCCTCTACGACGCCTGGCACGATATCCGCAGCGTTACGCCGAACGGTGCCGACATGACGGCGAACATCGTCGGTCCCATCTGTGAAAGCGGGGATACTTTCGCCAAGAAGCGCGTCATGGATGCGGTCGAGCCGGGCGATCTGGTGAGCTTCATGACGGCAGGCGCCTATGGCGCGACCATGGGCAACACCTATAACAGCCGCGCGTTGACCCCGGAGGTGCTGGTTCGGGGCGACGACTGGGCGGTGGTGCGCGAGCGCCAGCCGATCGAGGCGCTGATCGCCGCCGACCAGCTTCCGCCGTGGATGTGAGGGAGAGACGATGAAACCCGTTCGCAAGGCGATCTTCCCGGTCGCGGGCTTCGGCACCCGCTTCCTGCCGGCCACCAAGGCCGTGCCCAAGGAGATGCTGCCGGTGGTCGACCGTCCGCTGATCCAATATGCGGTCGACGAGGCCCGCGCCGCCGGGATCGAGCAGATGATCTTCGTCACCGGTCGCAACAAATATGCGATCGAGGACTATTTCGATTCCGCCTATGAGATCGAGAGCGATCTGGCGGCCAAGAACAAGACCGAGTTTCTCGACCGGCTCGAAGCCACGCGGCTGACGCCCGGCCACGCCGCCTTCATCCGCCAGCAGCAGATGCTGGGCCTCGGCCATGCGGTCGCCTGCGCACGCGATCTGGTCGGCGACGAGCCGTTCGCCGTGCTGCTGCCGGACGAGCTGCTGTGGAACCCGGCTTCACCCTGCCTTCAGCAGATGGTCGAGACCTATGAAGCCAAGGGCGGCAATGTCGTTGCGGTGCTCGAAGTGCCCGAGGAGCATACCCACCGCTATGGCATCGTCGATCCGGGCATGAGCGAAGGCGCGGTGACCGAGGTCCGGCGGATGGTCGAAAAGCCAGCCGCCGGGACCGCGCCGTCGCGTCTTGCGATCGTCGGCCGTTATATCCTCCAGCCCGAAATCTTCGCGCTGCTCGACAAGGGCGAGCGTGGGGCCGGCGGGGAGATCCAGCTGACCGATGCCATGGCCAAGCTTATCGGAACGCAGCCCTTCCACGCGCTGACCTTCGACGGCGAGCGCCACGACTGCGGCGACAATGCCGGTTTCATCCAGGCCAATATCGCGCTGGCGCTCGAGCGCCCCGAACTGCGCGAGTCGATCCAGGCCTTCATCAAGACGCTGGTCTGACGGGGCGCGCGGCGGAATGCCGCAGCCGGGCTCAGGCGAACTCTTCGGTAGTGACCGTCGCCTGCATGGCGGGCCCATAACGGCTGCCCGCCACCGTCCGCTCGTTGATCAGCGCGTCGAGCGCGGCCATCCGTCCGGCGTCGAGCCGCACGTCCACGGTGCGCATATTCTCTTCGAGATGGGCGACGCTGCTCGTGCCGGGGATCAGCACCAGCGTCGGATCGCGGTGCAGGAGCCACGCCATCGACAATTGCGCCGGAGTGCATCCGATCTGCGTCGCGATATCTGCGAATTGGCGCAGAAGTTCGAGATTATGGCTGAGATTGGGTTCCTGGAAGCGCGGCATCGTGCCGCGCAGGTCGCCGTCGGCCGGCTGCCAGCCCGGCGCCATCGCCCCCGCCAGGAAGCCACGCCCGACTGGCGAGAAGGCGACGAAGGTCGTGCCGAGCGCATGGCAGGCGTCGAGCACCGCGATTTCCGGATTGCGCGTCCACAGCGAATATTCGGTCTGCAGCGCAGCGATGGGGTGGATGCCATGCGCTCGGCGCAGCTGGTCGGCCGAACATTCCGACAGGCCGATCGACCCGATCTTGCCCGCCTCGACCGCCTTCGCCAGCGCCCCCACCGACTCCTCGATCGGGGTCTTGGGATCGGGGCGGTGGAGATAATAGACGTCGATATGGTCGAGGCCGAGCCGCTGCAGGCTCTTGTCGAGCGTCTCGGCGATCGAGGCCGGCGATCCGTCGACCGCGCGCGGATTGTCCGGCGTGGCGCGGAAGCCGCATTTGGAGGCGAGGACGAACTCGCTGCGGCGCGCCTTCAGCGTCCGTCCGACGAGCGTCTCATTATGGCCGTTGCCATAGATCGCTGCCGTATCGAGGAAGTCGACGCCCAGATCGAGCGCACGGTGGAGCAGACGCTCCGATCCGGCCTCGTCGGGCTGCGGTCCATAGGAAGCGCTCAGGCTCATGCAGCCCAGGCCCATGGGGTTGACCGAAAAGGGGCCGACTGCGCGCTTCGCCTGCATCATGATTTCCTTTTGTGCTACACCTGCTCTGCCCTGCCACGGCGGAAGCAGCTTGGCAAAATAGGCTGTGCGGGCGACAAGCGGATCATGCACAGCCTGCCGCTTTTCCTGTCATTGCAAGGACGTCCCGTGATCCTGGTCGGCGAGGGCGGGACCGCCGATGCCAAGCGACGGCTTATCGAGCGTGCCGGGGCGATCCCGGTCGGCGAAGAGGATCGTGCTGCCCGGATCGCCTTCGTCGCCTGCGAAGAGGCTGCGGAGGGCGAGGCCGTCGCCGCCCGGCTCAAGGCGCGCGGCCTGCTCGTCAACGTCGTCGACCGGCCGGCTTTGTGCGACTTCACCACACCCGCCATCGTCGACCGCGATCCGGTGATCGTCGCGATCGGCACCGGCGGCCGCTCGGCCGGGCTGGGCAAGGTGCTGCGCCAGCGGCTCGAGACGCTGCTGCCCGCCGGGGTAGGGCGGCTTGCCGAAGCGCTCTACGAAGCCCGTGAGGCGATCCGCCGCCGCTGGCCAGCCCCCGACGATCGGCGGCGCGCCATCGACGCCGGGCTGGCCGAAGGCGGCCCGATCGATCCCTTTCGCGACGGCGCCGCAGCCTCGGTGTCGCACTGGCTGGTGGCCGAAGCCGAGGAGGTCGGTGACCGGCTCGTGCGGATCCGGCTCCGTTCCGATCATCCCGACGATCTGACGCTGCGCGAGGCGCGGTTGCTGGGGCAGGCCGACCGTATCTTCCACCGCGCCGATATCGCGCCCGCCATCCTCCACCGCGCCCGCGCCGATGCGGAGCGGCTGGCCTGCGATGCACCGCCACCCGCGCCCGGCCCCGGCCTGTCGCTCGATCTGGAGAGGGTGCGATGACGCCGGGATGGTCGATCGGCAAGGATGTCGCGCCCTTTCGCTGGATCCACATCGACGGCCGCGAGAGCGAGGCGACGGCGGCGCTCGATCGAGCGGACATGGCGTTGCCCGACACAGTCCGCCAGAATCTGCTGGCGATGGAAACGCGGCCCCGCTGCCAGTCGATGGGCGAGGGAGTTCTCATCAACCTGCGCGGCCTGCGCCTCCACCCCGATGACGACGGCGATGCGCTCGTCTCGATCCGGATGTGGGCGGAGCGGGGCCGCGTCGTCTCAGTCTGTTTCCGCCAGCTGGCGGGGCTCGACGAGCTCCGCGAACGGATGGAGCAGGGGGCCTATTGCGATCCCGGCGACCTGATCGCCGCACTGGCGCTCGAAATCAGCCTCCGGCTCGATCCGGTCGTCGCCGATCTGGGCGACCAGGTCGATGAGTGTGAGCTCTCCCTGTCGGGTGACACGCTCCACCTGCGCCGCCACATAGCTCGCGCGCGCTCGGCGGCGATCGGCTATCGCCGCTTCATCGTGCCCCAGCGGCAGGCGCTGGAGGCGATGGCGCAGCTGCCACAGGACTGGCTGGAAGATGACGACCGGGTCCACCTGCGCGAAGCAGCGGACCGTTTCGCGCGGATGAGCGAGGAGCTCGAGGCGGTACGCGAGCGGTCGGCGCTGTTGCACGAGCAGATCACCGACCTGCGCGCCGAGAAGATCGATCGCCGCTCGCTGATCGTCGCGATCGTCGCGCTGATCTTCCTGCCGCTGACCTTCGTCACCGGACTGTTCGGCATGAATGTCGACGGCATTCCCTATGCCCATCATCCCGCCTCCTTCTGGGTGGTGACGGGGTTCAGCCTTTTCGTCGGGCTCGCGGTTGGGCTTGGCTTTGTGGCGGCGCGCTGGTTTCGGGTTTAGCAGCCGGGGTTCAGCGGACGACGGTCAGGCTCTGGAGATAGCCGGCAATGGCGTCGGCCGCCCGCTGCGAACCGCTCTCGCCCCATGCATCGAAGGTTTCGTCATAGGCCTGGTCCTGCACCGCCCGATAGGATTCGTGCGAGGCGAACGCCTGGTCGACGGCAGCGATGATGTCGGCGTCGGCACCTGCGACCGGGCCGAAATGCCAATGCGCGTAATTCTCGTCTTCGCGCCAGTCGACGCCATGCGCATCGAGGAACAGGCAGGGCCTCCGCTCGCGCAGATATTCATAGACCTGACTGCTGACGTCGCCGACATAGAGGTCGGCCAGGCTGGTATAGCTCATGTCGATCGAGCGGTCGCTGCCCGGATCGACATGGATGCGCGGATGGCCGCGATAGCGGTCGAACAGCGGCTGCCACCGCGCGCGCGCGCGCTGCCCGTCGAGCAGTCTGACATGCGGGGCGACGATCAGATTATAGCGATCCTGCGCGGCAAAGGCAGCCATGAGCTTGGCACCCATGACTTGCCAGGATCCCAGCTCGGAGAAATGAGGGTTGTAGAGAACCACCGGCCGATCATCGCCGGGGAAGGGTGTCCAGGCCGGATCGCGCGCGGCGTCGGCGGCTTCGAACTTGGGATAGCCGACCACCGCATGCGCGCCTTCCCGGATCAGCCCGTCGCGCAGCATCCGCCGGCGGTGCTTGGACCCCGCCATCAGAACGAAATCGAACAGACGGATGCGCGGATCGAAGCCGGCGGCGCGATCGCCGGCACCATGGTCAAGATGAATGAAGCGCGGATGCCGCACGCCCAGCCGTTTCAGGACGATCGACGTGCGCTCGGGCAGGGCGATGGCATCATAATGCCGCAAGCGGCGGGCAAGGACCATCAGCGTCAATATCTTCGGCGGAACCGCCGCGCCGGTCAGGCGCCGCGCGCCTTCGAGCAGGGACGACTGCAAGCCTTCATAGCGGATCGAACTTCCGCCCAGGCGATCGACCAGCCAGCGGGCATAGTCGAGATGGCCTGGGGCCGGCGAGAGGATGGACACCTCCATGTCGCTGCGGCGGCCGAGCAAGGCGGCGGTCGACAGGCCGTGCAGCATCTGATGACGCTGGGCGTTGAACAGGAAGCACAGGCGGAAGGGGGTATCGCGCTTCGCCACCATGATCGACGGCATCCTGGTCCCTGTCAGAGAGCTAGCGCGCCCCATGGCGCGCAAGCCCGGCTTATGCAAGCGGACGCCGGAACAGTCTCGACAGAAATGGCGTTTCGGCTACTGAGGTCACATGCTCGAACTCTGGAACCATATCGTCGCGGATTTCGCGAATATCACCAGCCCGGCGGCCATGTCGGCCTTTTTGCAAGTGCTGATGATCGACGTCATGTTGGCCGGCGACAATGCGATTGTCGTTGGCGCGCTTGCTGCGGGCCTGCCTGCAGGCCAGCGTCGCAAGGTCATCCTGATCGGTATCGTCGCCGCGCTGGTGCTCCGCATCATCTTCGCCGTGTCGGTCAGCAGGTTGATGAACATCGTCGGACTGGTGTTCGCCGGCGGCTTGCTGCTGCTGTGGGTCGCCTGGCGCATGTTCCGCGAAATCCGACATTCGGGCATGCACGCAGGCGACGATCCGACCGAGCATGACGGCATCCCGCAGTCCAAGACCTTCCTCGGCGCCGCCTGGGCGGTCGCGGTCGCGGACGTGTCGATGAGCCTGGACAATGTGCTCGCGGTCGCCGGCGCTGCACGCGAGCATCCCGGGATATTGGTGATCGGCCTGCTGCTGTCGGTCGCGTTGATGGGCGTCGCCGCCAACGTCATCGCCAAATATATCGAGCGCTATCGCTGGATCGCCTATGTCGGCCTCATCGTGATCCTCTATGTCGCGGTGAAGATGATCTGGGAAGGCTGGCACCAGGTCGTCCCGCTTCTGACCTGACCAGGCCTTCGGTACCGCATTCTCCGCCCTCGCACTCCCGTGCGGGGGCTTTTTTTGCGCTTTGCCGTTGCAATAGTTTACGGTTTATTCGTTTTTTTACTTCGTTATGACTTCAGCTATACATGATTGCGGCTTCTTGATACAAAAGTGTCGGAGTTTTTTACAACTCAAGTGGCGCCAATCTTCGCCAGTTCCTGCATTTGTTACTGGAAATGATACCGGGAATGGAGTATTGGCTGTTCTCGACTGATGGGGCTCTGCCTCGCAACCGACGCCGTGGAGTATTGTAATGCGTCCGTTCCTCAAGCTTCCGATGCTCATCGCCGGAGCCCTGGCCATCCTGTCTGCGGGAGCGGCGCAAGCTGCGCTGGTCGGACAGTCGATCTCGACGGGCATCGCGGCGATGAAGGAATGGAACGTCGTCTCCTTCAACAATTTCCAGTCGTACAACCATGTCGACGGCAGGGTCTATGTCGGCGGCAGCTTCACGGCCGGCAGCAACTTCACGATCCAGAACAACAATATCCCCGCCAGCCAATATGGCACGCCGGCGCTCACCGTTGGCGGCAGCGCGCAGATGGCGGGCAGCGTCAATGCCGGAGGCGGCATCGCCGTCGGCGGGTCGATCAGCGGCAATTTCAACAACAACGGCAATAATGTCGTGACCTATGGCGGATCGAACAGCGCCTTCGCCAACAACACGACCTTTCAGTCCGGCGGTGCCAATTTCGCCAGCACGATCAACGCACAGACCAACGACATCAAGGTATCGCTGACCAGCCTCAGCCAGAATCTCGCGACCCTTGCCAACACGGCCGGCGTGACCGTCGGGGGCGACAGCAACAACCAGACGATCACAGTCGCCAATAGCGGACTCAACGTCCTCAACTGGTCGGAAGCGATGTTTGAAGGCAATTCGAACCAGCAGCTGCAGATAACGCTACCTACCAACGCCACGCTGGTCATAAACGTCGCGGGCACCGACATCGACTTCAACCGCAATTTCAACCGCTTCACCGGTGACAATCGCGTTCTGTTCAACTTCTACGAGGCAACCACGGTCGATATCGGCCGGCAGTTCAGCGGCTCGATCCTCGGCGTCTTCGCCGACATCACGGGCGGCAACAGCGGCAATATCGATGGCACGGTGATCGGCAACAATGTTCGCCAGAATGCCAATGGTGAGATCCACAACAATTATTTCCAAGGCGATCTGTCCAGCCTGTCGAGCAGCAGCAATCCGGTCGTTGCCCCCGAGCCTTCGACCTGGGCCATGCTCATTCTGGGCTTCGGCCTCGTCGGCGCCGTACTGCGCGGACGCCGCACGCACCCGACGGTCCTGCAGGCAATGTAAGGCCGTTTCATCTTCGAGACCATCAAAGGCCCACCCTCAGGTGGGTCTTTTCTTAAGTGGAATCCGCAGGATAACAGGAATTGTCCTGAATTGATTTAAGCCACTCACGAGCCGAGCATCGGGACCGGAGGGTGTTCCGTCATGTCTCAGCGGCTTCATGCGGCCATCCAAGCTTTGGTCGAAACTGTCATGGACAGTGTCGCAGGCTATGAGCACATCGCCTCGCACACATATGGCTTCGGCTGGTACAACTACTGCGAAATGCACGCACTCGAGCGGCAGCGGCTCGCCATCGCGCTGCGGCGGGCGGGCGAGGCCTATGGCGGCCATACCGAACAGCACGGCACGCTGCTCGGTACCGCGCACCGGCTGTTCCTCGATCTGAAGTCGGCACTGCTCGATGGCGAGCAAGCCGCAGTGGACGAACTGCTCCGTGGGGAGAAATTTCTTGCCGGGCAGATCAGCAGGGTGCACCGCGATGCGGGTGAGCGGCCAGCCGACGTCGAGGTCGCCCTTGCCACCCTTTACCGCAATGTGCACTCGTCGATCGGCGAACTCACGGCCTTGCGCAAGCACATCGAACAAGGGCAGCACCCCTCGCCAAGCCGTTTATAGCATCTCATGCGCGCGTGGGCGCTGCGAGCGACGGCGTGGTGCATGCTATTTGCGCTGTTGGTCGGTGCGCCGGGTCAGGCGATCATCTTCGCCGTCGATCCGAACGAGCATGGGGTTGCTAGAGCGTTTTCGAACCAGATGGAATCATCTGGTGACTCGGAAAACGGGGTAAAACAATAAG
>NZ_JBLTWO010000007.1:0-235670 GCF_049889055.1 Rhizorhabdus antheiae
ACTATAAAGGCCCGCCAGGCTCCCGCCCGGCGTGCCTTTGTGTGTCTCGGCTCCCATGTGCCGGTACGGCTCTCTCGAATGGCCGCCTCGCCTTCCAACACCAACCCAGAGCGTCTAAAAAAGGTGCCGCCCTTAAGGCGACCGGACGGCCGACATCCGCATTGGTCCTGATTGCGTCAGGACTCTATTTGTCGCCAAGAACCCGATTGAGCCGGCCAATCGACACCACAACGAGAAAGTCCTGACAATGAGCGAAGAAGAGATCCAAAACAGCGAACCTACCGTGCCGTTGGCAAACTGGGGCGCGCCCGAACTGCGCGTGATCGAGCTGTCCGATCTGACCGAGCAGTTCAACGGTGGGGCCGGGGACGCCAACACCGGCAGCTGACGCGTATCAGGGCTTTCCGTTCGAGACCCCTTCCCACAAATCCACCTGCGGGAAGGGCGAGATTCGGTTATGGTCGCGCCATGATACTGTTTTCCTTTGCCTCCGCGACCAACCGATCATGAGTCTCTCGCTCTGGCATGGCCTGTTCGTGGCGCTGATCGTCACGATGGCGATGGAAGCGGTCGCCTGGGCCGTACACCGCTATGTGATGCATGGGCCGGGATGGATTCTGCATCGGTCACATCATGTGCGGTCTGGCGGGTGGCTCGAGTGGAACGATCTCTACGGCCTGTTCTTTGCGCTGATCAGTGTCGCGCTGCTGATGAGCAAGCCGCTCGACAGTCCGGGCTACTGGGTCGGCATAGGCATGACCCTCTATGGCGCATTATACGCCGTGCTGCATGACGGGCTGGTACATCGGCGCCTGCCGCTGCGCTTCGATCGGATGAACGGCTACCTTCGCCATCTCGTCCGCTCGCATCATCTTCATCACGCCACCCAGGGGCGCGATGGAGCGGTGTCCTTCGGGTTCCTCTATGCACCGCCGCTCAAGGCGCTCGCCGAGCGGCTTCGCCATAATCGGCAGCGCCGCCGTGGATGATGTTTCGCCGACACGCGGCCTGCTACTCGCTACCCTCGTGCTCAGTAGCTGGGCTGCGCTGCACATCTGGTCGGTCTTCCTGATCGATATCGGTCAGGCCCCGCTGTGGCTGACGGCATCGTTGGTGCTGCTGCTCTGCTGGCTGAGCGTCGGGCTGTTCATCGTCGCCCACGACGCGATGCATGGCTCGCTCGCGCCGGGACGGCCGGCGCTGGGCCGCGCGATCGGCCGGCTATGCCTGTTCGTCTATGCCGGCTTTTCCTTCGATCGGCTTCTTCCCAAGCACATGGCGCACCATCGCCATGCCGGGACGGGCGAAGATCCCGATTTCCATGCGCCCGCGCCGCGCAGTCTGTTGCGCTGGTACGGGGCCTTCTTCCGTCAATATTTCGGTCTGCGCGAACTGGCGATGATGTCGGCGATGATCGCCGTCTATCTTTTTCTGCTCGGCGCCCGTTACGAGAATCTGTTGCTGTTCTGGGCTTTGCCTTCGATCCTGTCGTCGATGCAGCTGTTCTTCTTCGGCACTTATCTGCCGCACCGCGCCGGGGACGACTTCGTCGACCGGCACCGTGCGCGGAGCGCCGACGTGCCTGTCTGGGCTTCGCTGCTCAGCTGCTACCATTTCGGTTATCATCATGAGCACCACCGCTGGCCGCATGTCCCCTGGTGGGGCCTGCCGGCGGCACGCCGGCGAGCGGTGGCCCAAGCGGCTACGCCGTCAGGCGGCGGCGCGTAGCAGCGAGCGCGCAACGATCGCGAGTTTGCGCGGCGTCGATATTGCCACCCGCTCATCCCAGGCTTGAGCGCCGCGGGCTGCGACTTCCCGACCGATGCCGCCATAGATCGATCGGGCGCTGTGGATCGCCCAGCGCGAGCGGAAGTCGAGCCGGTCGATCCCCGCCATCGCCCGCTCCTCGTATAGCAGCGACAGATCGACGATCCGTCCGACCAGCGCAACCAGCGCTTCGCGCCGCGCCGGGTTCATCGGATCGGCAGGATCCACCCCCAACTCATCCATCCACGCGCTTGGCAGATAGCAGCGGCCGCCGGCATGATCTTCGGCCACGTCGCGCGCGATATTGCCGAGCTGGAAGGACAGGCCGAGCGCGCAGGCCGTGTCGAGCGTGGCGTCGTCGTCCGGATCGATGCCCATCACCACCGCCATCATGCAGCCCACCGTGCCCGCCACATGATAGCAGTAGCGGAGAAGATCGGCTTCGCTCTCGGGCGTCCAGCCAGCGCAGTCGAGGGCGAACCCCTCCAGATGATCGTCGATATAGCGGACTGGCAAGCGACGTTCGGCAGCGACGGAAGCCAGCGCACGGTAGGGCGCCGCGACCGACATGTCCCCCGCCAGCGCGCGGTGCGTCTCGCGGCGCAGTTCGTCGATCATATCGGCGTCGCTGGCGCTGAGCGGACCGCCCAGCTCCTGCCCGTCGCAGCGGTCGTCGCAATGGCGGCACCAGGCATAGAGCAACCACGCCCGCTCGCGCGTGGCACGGTCGAACAACTGGCTGGCCATATGGAAGGAGCGCGAGCCGATCCGGATCGTCGACCCGGCCCAGTCGACCAGTTCGCTCCGATCGTTCGGAACGGTCAGAGGTGCGTTTCCGCTCACCCGGCGAGGTCTTCGATCATCAGGGCCGCAGTGGCCTTCGCGCTTCCCACGACGCCGGGAATGCCCGCACCAGGATGGGTGCCCGCCCCGACGAAATAGAGATTGCCCATGTCGGAATCGCGGTTGTGGACGCGGAACCAGGCACTCTGGGTGAGCACCGGTTCCAGGCTGAAGGCCGAACCGAGATGCGCCGCCAGGTCGTCGCGGAAATCGAACGGCGTATAATGGAACATCGTCGTGATCCGCTCGCGCAGGCCCGGCATGAAGCGCTGCTCGAGAATCGACAGGACCTGGTCGCGATAGCGCGGTCCTTCGACCTCCCAGTCGATATCTGCCTTGCCCAGATGCGGTACCGGCGCGAGGACGTAGAAAGTCGAATGGCCGGTCGGCGCCATCGACGGATCGGTAGCGGTCGGATGATGGAGATAGAGCGAGGGATCCGGCGCGAGACCGCCGCCCTTGTAGATGTCGTCGAGCAGCCCGCGATAGCGCGGCCCGAACACGATCGAATGGTGAGGGACATCGGGCCAGTCCCCGGTCGTGCCGAAATGTACGACGAACAGCGACGGGGAGAAGCGCTTGGCCTTTAGCTTGCGCTGCTTGCGCTCGTCACCGAGCAGGCCATAAGTCGAAACCACGTCGGCGTTGGATGCGACCGCATCATAGCGTGCGCTGTGCCCGGAGCGCGTGATAATCCCGCGTACCCGGCTTCCGCCGCTGCTTATGTTCACGACCGGATCGTCGAGGCGCAGCACGCCCCCGAGCCGCTCGAAATGCCGCACCATGCCGCTTATGAGCGCGTTGGTGCCGCCCTTTGCGAACCATACGCCGCCATCCTTTTCCAGCTTGTGGATCAGCGCATAGATGGCGCTGGTCGTCATCGGATTGCCGCCGACCAGCAGGGTGTGGAAGGAGAAGGCCTCACGCAGCTTCTCGTTGCGGATGAAGCTCGACACCATCGAATAGACCGACCGCCAGGCCTGATAGCGTGCCAGTTGCGGTGCGGCCTTCAGCATCGAGGCAAAGTCGAGGAACGCGACCGTGCCGAGCTTGCGATAGCCTTCCTCGAACACGCCTGCGGAATATTCGAGGAAGCGGCGGTAGCCGGCGACGTCGGCAGGGTCGAGCGCGGCGATCTGCCGCTCGAGCGCGGCATCGTCATTGTCATAGTCGAAGGTCGATCCGTCGGGCCAGGACAGACGGTAAAAGGGCCGCACGGGGACGAGGTCGACATCCTTCGCCATCTCCGCGCCGCTCAGCGCCCAGAGCTGCTGCAGGCAATCGGGATCGGTGATGACGGTCGGCCCGGCATCGAAGACATGGCCGTCCTCTTCCCAATAATAGGCCCGCCCACCGGGGCGGTCGCGGGCTTCGTAGATCGTGGTCGCGATCCCCGCCGACTGCAGCCGGATCGCGAGCGCCAGGCCGCCAAAGCCCGAACCGATGACCGCCGCGCTCTTCATGCGCGGCCTGCGATCGCCGAGAGCGCGGCGAAGATGCCGACCGGCGGCTTCCCGCTGAGCGTACGCAGCTTGTCGAGCGCAGTCAGGCGGGTCGCGTAGAAGCGGGCCACACTCGCCTCCGGCAGATGATAGAAATGTTCGAGTACGCGGTAGCGCTGTTTGGGTGGGGCGGCGTGGAAGAGCATGCGGTTCAACATCCTGTAGAAGCCGCGTTCACGCCAGAGGCGTTTTGCACGGTCGTGGAGAAGCCGGCGGAGCCCCGATGTGGTCATGTCGGATGCCTCGGTCAGCAGCATGGCATTGGCGACCGCATCCGGAACCGAATAGCCGGTGGTAGGATGGAAGAAGCCGCCGCGCATCCCAATCCGTCCAAATGGGTAGTCGTCCGGCCACAGCGCGTCGAGCCTGCCGCCGAGGACGATCGGCAGCACGCCGGTTTCTTCGCCCAGCGTCTCGAACGTCCGTCCGATGCGATCGTCGACATAGGCGTCGATCCGCTGCCGCAGCAGGCCTACGTCCAGCGCCGGATCGAGGCTGTAATAGGTGTCCTCGACCAGCAGTTCGGTGGAGGAGAAGGGGAGGAGATAGACGAAGCGATAGCCGTCGGCCTGGTCGACCTCGGCATCCATGATCATCGGCTCGGCGACCCCGTGGGGCGCCGCGAAACGCAGATGGCGCCCGACGAACTTCTGCCAGCCCAGATCCAGTCCTTCGATCGGGCCGCCTCCGCGTGCATCGACCACCGCATCGGCGGCGATCGTCTCGCCATCGGACAGCCGCACGCCCTCCGGCGTCACCTCGACGGCCTCCCGGCCGAGCCGCAAGGACGCGGCGGGCAGGGTCCGGAGCAAAGCGTCGTTGAGGTCGGACGATCGCAGGCTGTTATAGCCGAGACCGATATGTCGTCGCCGCGCCGGGAAGGCGATCCGGTGCGAGGGCCAGCGGGTCGGGCCGATCGCATCGACGAGCCAGCGGTGGCCGGCGTCCACGTCCTGATCGAAAAAGGACCAGATATGATTGCCGCCAAAGCGATCGCCGCGTTCGACCAGGATCGGCTCGACATCGCCCCTTCTCGCATGGAGGGCGAGTGCGCTAAGCCCTCCGGCGAGACCGCCGCCCAGAAGCAGGACACGCCGCTTCATGCGGCGTTCCGCGCCGCGTCCCGGCATGGGCAGACCGAAGGAAGGGCAGGATGATGGCGAGGCGCGGATATCAATGGGTGGCCCTTATCGTCGCGGTGACCCTCGGCGCGGAGCCCGGCCATGCCGCTACCGCCGAGCTTCGGCTGTGTCTGGAGGGGTTGCGTAGCACGCGGGGCATGCTGCGCCTATGCCTCGCGCGCGAAGCGTCGGCCTTTCCCGATTGCAAGGCAGGGGCGTCGGTTCGCCGGGATGTGCCGATCGGTGCTGCGCCGGACCATTGCTTCATTGTGACCGCGCTCCAACCCGGGCCTTACGCCATATCGCTCTTTCATGATGAGAATGCGAATGCGCGGCTCGACAAGACAATGGCAATACCCCGCGAAGGTTTCGGCTTCTCGCGAAACCCCAAGATCGGTTTCGGCCCGCCCCGGTTCGACGCGGCGCGCATCGACGTGAAGGCCGGGCAAAATACCGAGGCGATCAGGGTCCGCTATCTGCTGTGACGCGGACAGCTGTACCTTAGGTCGCTGCGATGAAGCCCTGCGTGTGACTATCGCTCGTGCCAAGCCTCGGGACCAGGCGATAGGGCGCCCGCCACCGGGTGTTTGTCCGTTCCGTTCGTCGCGACTGGCGACGCGATCTGCTTCCAAAGTCTCGAAGGATGCGGCATCGTCGGATTGTCCGATGCCGCATCACGGTGGAGGACGGCGTCGACAGGGCCCTGTCCGCGCTGACTGAGAGAAACAGGCTCTCGATCGGCGAGATGGATGCGCGGGCGAAGTCGATGCCCTTGAGGGGGAGACCGCTGCATGACGATCGAGATGTTGACTGACCAGGACCTGCCTACGGCGATGCGGCAGGTGTCGGATTCGGTCGACGCGGTGTTTGCCGACATATTGGCGACCCCGCCCGGCGCGAGCGAGCGGCTTTACGAAGCGATGCGCTATGCCGCGATCGGCGGCGGCAAACGGATGCGACCTCTGCTGGTGGTTGCGTCGGCCAGGCTGTTCGAAGTCGCGCCGCAGAACGCCCTGCTCGCAGGCGTCGCGGTCGAGTGCGTCCACGTCCACTCGCTGGTTCATGACGACCTGCCTTGTATGGACGATGACGATCTGCGGCGTGGCCGGCCGACGCTGCACAAGCGGTTCGACGAGGCGACCGCCGTACTTGCAGGGGATGCGCTGCTGGCGCTTGCCTTTGAGCTTCTGGCGCGGCCCGAAACCCATGCCGATGCGCTGGTGCGCGCCGAACTGATCTCGACGCTCGCCTCGTCCGCCGGCGCGTCGGGCATGGCGAGCGGACAGATGATGGACATGGCCGCCATCGATGCGACGCTCGACATGGATGCGGTCGTCCAGCTGCAGCAGTTGAAGACCGGCGCGATGATCGGCTGGTGCGTCGGTGCCGGCGCGGCTCTCGGCGCGGCCGATGCCGGCCAGCGCGCGGCACTGTCGCATTATGCCCAATGCGTCAGCCTGGCCTTCCAGATTGCCGATGACCTGCTCGATGTCGAAGGCGATGAACAGGCCGTGGGCAAACGTCTCCGCAAGGACGACGAGCAGGGCAAGCAAACTCTGGTTCGCATGCTCGGCCGCGAGAGCGCGCGCAACTATGCGAGTGGGTTGATCGACCGGGCGGTAAGCAGCCTTTCCCCCTTCGGTCCCTCCGCCGATCTGCTCCGCTCGATCGCGCATTTCAGTATCCATCGCGACCGCTGACCGGTCGCCGTTGCAGCAGCGGCAACGATCCTCTCGTCGGCAGAGATTGCGTTTCGGACCGTCCGGCTCATCCATGGTCGCGACGGCCACCGGGCCGTCGGTCAGGGAGAGATCGGCATGGCGACCGACACCATGGACATGGTCATCCGCTATCGCGCTGGCGCGATCTGCCGCGATAGCGTCATGCCAGCGGCACCGGGTCCCGGAGAGGTTCGCTACCGCGTGGCGGCCTTTGCGCTCAACCGGTCCGAGCTGCTGTTTGCCGACGATCGCCATTATGTTCCGCGTCTTGATGGTGCGCGGCTGGGTTACGAGGCCTGCGGGATGGTCGATGCGGTTGGGCCGGATGTCGTCGCTATGGCTATAGGCGACAAGGTGAGTTCGATCCCCTTCGCCAGCGACGCCTATGGGGTCAACGGCGGCTGGGCGGTGACGCCGGCGGAATGGCTGGCACCCTGGCCCTCCGCGCTTAGCGCCGCCGAAGCCTGCAGCGTCTGGATGCAGTATCTGACGGCTTATTTTCCCTTGTTCGAGCTGACGCCGGTGGGGCACGGCGACGCCATCATCGTCTCCGCGGCATCGAGCAGCGCCGCCATCGGCGCCTGTCAGCTCGCGCGGATTCGCGGCGCCCGCGTAATTGGACTTACCCGGCGTTCGTCAAAGCGCGCCGCGCTGCTGAAGATCGGCTATGATGCGGTGGTCGCCAGCGACGAAGTCGCGGATCTGGCGGAAGCGATCGACGCCGCCGCCGCCGGACATCCGATCCGGCTGTCTTACGACGCCGTCTGCGGCGACCTCATCGGCCGCTATGCCGGGGCACTGGCCAGCGGCGCCACCATCTTCGCTTATGGCAATCTCTCGGGCGACGCCGAGGTGCGGCTGCCCTTGATCGCGGGGGTTCGCGGCGACCTGCGCCTGCACGCCTACTCGACGCCGAATTTCTCCCACGATCCCGCGCGGCGGGCGAAGGCGCTCGCCGTGATCACGCCGCTGCTCGAAAGTGGCGCGCTCCGGCCGGTCCTCGACCGCTGCTACGCCTTTGCCGACTGGCAGCACGCCTATGCACGGCTGCGCAGCGGCGATCAGATCGGGAAGATCGTCGTGACCATCTGAGCCTCGCTCTGGATTGGCTACCCACAAAGCCTTGAGTCGGTTCCGGAAACGCGCGACGCTGGCGGTCTGTCAGTTTCGAGGGATGCCATGATCAAGACGTCGCTGCTCGCCCTGTTCGCGGGCGCCTCCATCTTCGCCACGCCGGTCCTTGCCCAGGAGGCGGCGAGCACGGTTTCGCGCTTCGAGGGGAAGGATATCTTCGCACTGCAGGTCGCGGCCGATCCGCAGATCAGCCCCGATGGCCGCAGCGTCGCTTATGTGCGGCGGCAGGGCGACATCATGACCGACCGCCAGAAGGGGGCGATCTGGCTCGTCGACGTGACCAGCGGTCGCCAGCGGCCGCTGGTCGAGGGCGCGAGCCAGCCGCGCTGGTCGCCCGATGGGCGGCGGCTGGCCTATGTCGCGGCAGACGCGAAGGGCAATGCCCAGCTGTTCGTTCGCTGGATCGCCGAGGACGCCACCGTTCGCGTGACCGGGCTGCCCGACAGCCCCAGCGCGATCAGCTGGTCGCCCGACGGCAAGAGCATCGCCTATGTCATGCGCGTTCCGGGCGAGCCGATGAAGCTGGGCAAGGCGCCCGACAAGCCCGAAGGCGCCGAATGGGCCAAGCCGCTCGAGGTGATCGACCGGATCGATTATCGCAGCGATGGCGGCGGCTATGTCGAGCCGGGCTATGACCATGTATTCCTCGTCGCGGCGGATGGTGGCCCGTCGCGCCAGCTGACCAGCGGCGACTATCAGCATGGCGGGCCGCTCTCCTGGTCGCCCGACGGTCGGACCCTGCTGTTCAGCGCGGTGCGCAAGCCCGACTGGCAGCGTGAGGTGTTCGATCCCGAAATCTACGCGCTCGATCTGGGCAGCGGCGCGATCCGCGCGCTGACCGATCGGCGCGGGCCGGACATTGCGCCGGTGGTCTCCCCCGACGGCGCCACGGTCGCCTATCTCGGCTATGATGATCGCCGCCTCTCCTATCAGAACACGCTGCTCTACGTCATGAACCGCGACGGCAGCGGCGTGCGGGCGATCACGGCGGGGCTCGACCGCAGCATCGACCGGGTCGAATGGGCTGCCGACGGCCGCTCGCTCTATGCCCAATATGACGAGCGCGGGGTCAACCGTGTCGCGCGGATCACGCTCGACGGCAAGCTCACCGAACTGGCGACGGGGCTGACCGGCACCGCTTTCGACCGACCCTATAGCGGCGGCGACTTCACCGTGTCGCGAGGTGGCGTCATCGCCTTCACCAGCGGATCGGCGCTACGTCCTGCAGACCTGTCGGTCGTGAGTGGCGGGAAGGCGCGCCGGCTGACCGCGCTCAACGACGACTTCCTGGCGCACAAGAGCCTGGGCCAGGTTCGCGAGCTGGCGGTCAAGGCGCCCGACGGTCGCGAGGTGCCGGCCTGGCTGGTCACCCCGCCCGGCTATCGGCCGGGGCAGAAGGTCCCGCTGGTCCTCGAAATCCATGGCGGCCCGCACACCGCCTATGGCCCGCATTTCTCGACCGACGACCAGCTCTATGCTGCCGCCGGCTATGCGGTGCTCTACACCAATCCGCGCGGGTCGACCTCCTATGGCGAGCAGTTCGCCCAGCTGATCCACCATAAATATCCGGGCGACGACTATGGCGACCTGATGGCGGCGGTCGATGCGGCGATCGCGGCGGGCGTCGCCGATCCCGACAATCTGTTCGTTACGGGCGGATCGGGCGGGGGCGTGCTGACCAGCTGGATCGTCGGCAAGACCGATCGCTTCCGCGGGGCGGCGACGCAGAAGCCGGTGATCAACTGGGTCAGCGAGGCTTTGACGATGGACAATACCCTGTTCACGTCGCGCTACTGGTTTCCCAAGCTGCCTTGGGAAGATCCGATGGGCTATTGGAACCGCTCGCCGCTCAGCCTGGTCGGCAATGTGAAGACGCCCACGCTGGTGGTGGTCGGCAGCGAGGATTACCGGACGCCCGTCAGCGAGTCGGAGCAATATTATGCCGCGCTCCAGATTCAGGGGGTGCCCACCGCATTGGTGAAGGTGCCGGGGGCGAGCCATGGCGGCATCGCTGCGCGCCCGTCGCAGTCGGCGGCCAAGGCTGCAGCGATCATCGCCTGGTTCGACCGCTACCGCACGGGCGCCAAGGGCACGACCGCACCCTGACCTTCGGGGCATAGGCCGTTCGGCCTAGTCGAAGCGGACGATGCCCGGCCCGGCGCCGCCCGTTATGCCCGCATCACATATGGGAGAGGATCGGCACGCGGCCTGGCTTCGGGCCGATCCGACCCCTGCAAGAAAAGGACAGGGTCGACATGGCGAAGGCGTTGAGGTTCGTGGTGATCGGTGCGGGGATGTCGGGCATCCTGGCAGCGATCAAGCTCAAGGAGCAGGGGCAGAGCGACGTCACCGTCTATGAGAAGGGCGCGACGATCGGCGGCACATGGCGGGAGAACCGCTATCCCGGCCTCACCTGCGACGTGCCGGCCCATTGCTATACCTACAGCTTCGCGCCCCATGCCGACTGGAGCGCCTTCTATGCGCCCGGCCCAGAGATTCAGCGCTATTTCGAGAAGGTGATCGACGATTTCGGCGTCCGCGACATGATCCAGCTCGAACGCGAAGTGACCGAATGCATCTGGCAGGGCGGCCGCTGGCAGCTGCGACTGGCCGATGGCAGCAGCGATGCCGCCGATATCGTCATCGCCGCCTCGGGCGTGCTGCACCATATCAATATGCCCGAGATCGAGGGCATGGCCGATTTCCAGGGTGCGCTGTTCCACTCGGCGCGCTGGGACGACAGCGTCGCGCTCGACGGGCAGCGGATCGGCATCATCGGCAATGGCTCGACCGGTGTGCAGATCGTCACGGCGCTGTCGACCCGCGCGGCGAAGCTGGTCCATTTCCAGCGCTCGCCGCAGTGGATCATGCCGGTCCAGCAATTCCCCTATAGCGACGAGGACCGTGCCGCCTTCCGCAGCAACCTCTCGAAGATCGATGCCATCCGCTATGGCGACGATTATTGGAACGGTGTGCGCCGCTTCAACAAGGGGCTGGTCGACCCGGATTCGGACGCGATGCAGGAGATCGAGGAGCTGTGCCGCCGCAACCTCGAGGACAATGTCCGTGACCCGGTGCTGCGCGAGAAGCTGCGCCCCAGTTACCGCGCGGCGTGCAAGCGCCTGATCTATTCCTGGAATTATTATGAGGCGGCGCAGCGGCCTGCGGTGGAGATCGAGACGGGCAGGATCGACCGCATTACCGCGACCGGTATCCGCATGCAGGACGGCACCGAGCATCTGCTCGATGTGATCGTGATGGCCACCGGCTTCCGCGCCGACCGCTTCATCCGGCCGACCGTGGTGCGCGGCGAGGATGGCGCCGATCTCGACGAGCTGTGGCGCGAGCGGCCCACCGCCCATTATGCGGTGACGCTGCCGGGCTTCCCCAATTTCTTCATGCTCAACGGCCCGACCGGCCCCGTCGGCAATTTCTCGCTGATCGACATCGCCGAGCAGCAATGGGGCTATATCGCGCAGCTGTTCGCGCCGATCGTCGAGGGGCAGGCCAGAGCGGTCGCGCCGACCCCCGAGGCGCATGCCGACTATGACCGGCGTCGTGCCGATGCCGCCCGCAACACCATCTTCGGCTCGGGCTGCACCAGCTGGTATCTCGACAAGAACGGCGTGCCGCTGACCTGGCCGTGGAGCTACGACGCCTTCGCCGAGGCGATGAGCGCGCCGAAGCGTGAGGAGTATAGCTGGGCCTGACCGGTTTCCGGGGCGCTCGCCCTGGCAGGCGCCCCGCTTACCATTTGAAGCGCTGGACGATGCCGCGGCGACGGCCGTCCAGTTGCTCGCGCCGTTCTTCCGGCCCGATCCGTTTCATCCCCGCGGGCAGATGATCGAACAGCGCGCCGCGCTTGACCTGCTGGCAAGTCGGAACCGGATAATGATCGGCGATCATCCAGCGATAGGTGACATAGCCCTCGCTATGGCCTGACGGGTCCAGCCAGTTGGCCACGCCCGGGTCGTCATGGCTGACGACGACGATCAGCTCGCCATCCTCCTCCAGCGCGGCATAATGGCAATTGGTGTTGGCCAGGCGGTAGCGATAGTCCATCGTCTCCCACCAGTAATTGCCGAACTCGACCGCCCAGTAGCGTGCCTCGGGCGGGCGGACGCGGATGATCAGCGCCTCGTCCTTGGGCAGCATCCAGTAGCAGATCAGCGGTTCGCCGCCCGGCGTCGCATCGATCTTGTTGTCGTCGAGCTGCCGATAGGACAGGAAGCGGTTGGGCTGCACCTTCCACTTGTCGATCATGTCGGCCCAATAGGTCACCGACCAGTGGAGCCAGTGCGCCGCGGCAGCGAGACCGTCCGCCACCGTCTCGGGGGTGATCTGGGGCGGGGCGCCGTCGCCGGTGATGCGGTCTATCCGCGCTTCCATCGGCTTCTCGCCCTCCCAGTCGGCGAAGAACTGGCGGAAGGTCAGGCGGAAAGTGTCGGGCGTGGTGCGGATCCAGTTGCCGGGGCGTTCCTCCGGACCGACCCACAGCTCGAAATTGCCGTCCGCGTCGACCTCCAGATCATCCCCGAACAACACCGAGGGTACAGCTCCGCCCCAGGGCGTGGCGCCGCGCTCGACCACGGTGACGCTGAAATAGCGGGCGTTGCCGCGCTTGCCGCTGACCCGGTAGGTGTCGGTCCCGTTGATCGGGGCGCCGACATAGAGGGCGTCGCTGTTGTCCCCGCCCTGTTTCCGCATCGGATCGAAATAATGCATGATTTCGGGGTGGAGCGGGTCCTTGTTCTCCAGCTCGAAGGCCAGAGCGAGGCCGATGTTACGCGACAGCAGCCTTATCGCGGCCGCCCGGTCGACCGGATTCGACGAGGCGGTCTCGCGGAAGCTGATCTCGCCGGCGCGCTTGAGCGAGTCGCAGAAGGCGTTCCACGCATCGCGCAGCAGCAGGTCATGGTCCGCAGTCATCGGCTCGATCCTTTCGTGACGGGCGTGGTTCGGTTCAGGCTTCGCTGGGGACGTCGAAATAGCTCTGGTAGCGGTGGAACAGCTGGCGGGTGCGGTCCTGCTGGTCGACCCGATAGGCGTGCGCGCCGAACTTCCCCTTGGGCTTGTGCGCGAGATAATCGGCGACCGCCGAGCGGGCCTGCTCGGTGAAGGGGAGGCCGATCCGGGCGTAGAGCGTCTCGAGCGCGTCGAGCGGAGAGTCGATCAGCGCCGCATAATGCGAATGCACGATCTGGTCGGCCGGGATCGCGCCCTGCTCGATCCAGTCGATCATCTGCTCCAGCCGCGCGGCCGTTCCTTCCGGGGTCAGCAATTCCTCGAAGGCGCGCGCGTCGAATGCCTTGTCGCTGCGCATCCAGTAGATGGTGCCGAGCAGGTTGGTGACCGAGCCCTGCGCCTTGACCGGATCGCGGTGGGTGACGATCACCCGGGCATCGGGGAAGACATCGAACAGGGTCGGCAGGAAGCTCTGATGCTCGGGCGCCTTGAGCAGCCAGTGATCGCGCGGGTTGCGCCACTGCAGCAGCTTCAGCAGCCGACGATAATAGGCATAGACCGGGGTCTGATCGGCGCCGAACAGCCAGTTCACATAGGTCGGGACCTGGAAGGCGGCGGCGAGATGCTGCGAGCGGAACGTCAGCCGGAAGGCGACGCCGCACTCGTTCGGGATCCACGCGCCCATCTCATGCATCGCCTGATAGGTGGGGGCGACGCGGCCCATCTGCGTGATCATGTCGTGCGCGCGGGGGACGCGCGGATCGGTGCGATAGGTGGCCGCCTCGGGCGGCGGGCAGGGGAGGACGAACTCCCAATTGGCGGGCGCCAGGAACTGCCTGTCCTGCGCCAGCAGCTCGAACAGGATCGAGGTGCCCGAACGCGGCAGGCCGGTGACGAAGACGGGACGGTCGATCACCTCATCCTCGATCTCGGGGTGCTGGCGATAGGCCTCTTCCACCTGCAGCCGGACCTCGAGGAAGTGCAGCAGCTCCTGTCGGGTCCACAGCCGGCCGAAGAGGTGGAGCTCAGCCTCCTCGTTGATCGCCCTGACCATGATCTCCAGCGGCTCGCGCCAGTCGTCGCTGCCGAAATCGCTCAGACCCGTCCGCGCGCTGGCGGTGGCGATCAACTCCTGCGCGTCGAGCGGAGCGACGGCGTCCGCGTCCCAGCCCGAGGTCTCGGCAAGGAACTGCGCCAGCCACTCAGGTCGTGGTGGCGGCGCCCAAGTGGAGATCGGCGACCCGTCCTTCTCGCTCATCCTCATCCTCCGATCGACCGGCACGATCCGCGCGCGCCTTATATGTGGGCAGACGATAGGATGACGCAGGCTGGAACTGGATAGGATATTCCTTCATTGAATAGAGGGTTTTCGTTCGGGAGCGGGGATGATCGACGGCACCGGCTCTGTGGCCGAACTGCTCAAGCTGCTGCAGAAGATATCGCGTATCGGCGGTGAGCCTGCGGATCTGCTGCGCAAGGCCGGAGCCTCCTTCCTGCTCGAAGACCTCGAACATGGTCGGGTCACGGCGATCGACCGGCGGCAGCTGGTCGCGATCTACCGCGAGGCGATCGTCACCATCGGTTGGCATTCGAGCCGGCTCGACCGCAAGCCGCAAATGCATCCCGACGAGTTCCGGCTGATGTGTCACTGCGTCATCACTTGCCGGACGCTCGAACAGGTGATCGAGCGGCAGGCGGCCTTCTTCCGCACGCGGCTGGAGAAGATCTCGACCATCCGGCTGGAGCGCGGAGACGGAACGGCGCATGTCCTGGTCGACACGCTGCGGCGACGGACCAACCTCAGCAGCTTTCTGTCCGACCTCGCCGGCATGTCGATGTTCTGTCGTCTCTATGGCTGGCTGCTGGGCACGGGCGAGCATGTCTTCTCGGTCGGGCTCGCCTATGATGAGCTTTATGCCGCAGAGGCTGTGTCCGACTTTTTCTCTGGCGAGCTTGCCTTTGGCTGTGCGGTCAACCGCATTTCCCTGCCGGCGCACATGCTGGCGATGCCGATCGTCAGGACGCCCGATGATCTCGATCGGCTGCTGGTCGACTTCCCGTTCGATTTTCTCGCGGCGTCGCCCGACAGTCTGGCGCTTACCGACCGGGTGCGCACGCTCTATGCGATGGCGCTGGCGCGGGACGGGCGCCTCCCGACGCTCGATCAACTCGCGGCGCTGACAGGCCGCAGCCAGAGCAGCCTGCGGCGGCACCTGGCCGATAGTGGCGAGTCGATCCGCTCCCTGCGCGAGGAAGCCCAACGCGGCCTTGCGACCGAGGTACTGGCGGTCGGCGGTCGTTCCATCGACGAGATCGCGCTGCGCTGCGGGTTTCGCGATACCGGCAGTTTCCGGGCGGCGTTCCGGCGCTGGACCGGGCACTCGCCGGCCGCGTACCGGCGTGGGCGGCGCAATGGTGAAGAGACATAAGGTCGGAGAGGGGAAACCATTTCGTAACAGCGTCTGTGGCAAGGTCAGGTTTCCCCTTTCCCAGCAGAGCACTCCCCCTGATGAAGATTTTTCGCGCCCTTCTCGCCGGCCTGTGCCTGATTTCGGCAGCCCAGCCTGCCTTTTCGAGTACGACTAAGGACGAGCAGGCCTGGGTGAACCTGACGGTGATGGGAACGCTCACGGGCAAGATCGTTTATTTTGCGGAGGTGCAGCCGCGCTTCGGCGACGGCGTCAGCCGGCTCGACCAACTGCTGCTGCGCCCGGCGGTCGGCGTCAAATTGTCGCCGACCATGACGCTCTATCAGGGCTATGCGCGGGTCATCACCAAGCGCGAGGGGGCGCGCGATCTGCGCGAGCATCGCAGTTTCCAGCAGCTCAGCTGGGTCATGGGCAAGCCCTGGGGTGGCGAGTTCTCCACCCGCACCCGGCTGGAGCAGCGCTGGCGTGCCGATGGCGACGATGTCGGCCACCGGCTGCGCGAGATGGTCCGGCTGGAGGTGCCGGTGGCGAGCAACGGTCTCGCGGCGCTAGGTTATGCCGAAGGGTTCATCGCGTTCAATGACACCGACTGGGGCGCCCGGTCCGGCTTCGACCAGCTGCGCAGCTTCGTCGGCGCCGAGATTCCCGTCGTCGGCAAGACCACGATCGAGCTCGGTTATCTGAACCAGCTGGTCAACCAGACCGGCGGGCGCCGCCGGATGAACCACGTCCTGTCCTTTGCCCTGTTCGCGCGCCTGTAGAGATCAGGCGGGCGGAAGCGGCAGCGCGGTCGTAGACTTGATCTCGGACAGGGCGGCGATCGAGTTGATTTCCTGCACGCCCTGCAACCGACTGAGCTTGTCGAAGAAGAAGCGCTCATAAGCGTCGATATCGGCGGCGACGATGCGCAACAGGAAGTCGACCGGCCCCATCAGCACAAAGGCTTCGAGCACTTCCGGAAACTCCCGGATCGCGGCTGTGAACTCGTCGAGATGCTGCCGGCCATGGGCGTTGAGCTTCACCTGCGCGAAAATCTGGGCATTGAGGCCGATTTTTCGACGATCGACGAGTGCCACCTGGCGCGCGATCACGCCACTCTCGCGCAGCCGCTGGATGCGCCGCCAGCACGGCGTGGTCGACAGGCCGACCCGCTCGGCAATTTCGGTGGCGGAGAGCGAGCAGTCCTCCTGCAGCAGGGCGAGGATCTTGCGTTCATAGGAGTCGAGCTTCATCAGAAGACTATACTCGCATTATCGTTTTCATCGAAAAATTATTCTCATCATGCCATGATTATCTGGGAATGAGCACGAATTTTCTCCGCTGAACCGGCTAAAAGCCTTCCTGTCGAAACATGCACCGGAACTGCCATGAGCCCCGTCACACACACCACCTCCGTCGCCCTGCGCTCCCGCATTTCGCTCGAGGCTGAGGCCGATCTCGGTGTGACCGGCCGGCTGCTCGATCTGCTCGTGGCGCGCGACAGCCTCCCCCAGAAGATGAATATGCTGCGCGACGGCCGGACGATGACGGTGACGATGGAAATGCCCGGCGGTGTCGAGGTCGACGCGAGCCTGCTCGCACAGATGCGCGAGATCCCTGGCGTCCGGACAGCCGGTCCGCTCTGATCACGCCGCTGCGGCGTCGAGCCGCCCGACGATATCCACGTGCGGATATCGAGGGTGCTGGATGAACCGGCCGCCTCTGCCTATGGACGGATCATGGATGTTCCGCCCGATCCCGCCACTGCGCCCGATGCGCTGACGACGCTGCGCACGCTGCTGCAGGGGCAGCGAGGCATCGGATCGGTCGTCGGCCTGTCGATCCTGTCGAGCCTGACCGAAGGGATCGGGCTGTTGATCATGGTGCCGCTGCTGCTGTCGCTCGAAGCGGGCGATTGGCGGGCCGCGCGCTATCTGGACATGCTGGGGCTGTCGAAGGCGCAATTCGTGCTGCTGGCGCTCGGGCTGGGTTTCCTGCTTGTGGTCGTGCGCGTCGCCATCAATCTGGCCCTCAACGTGGAGCGGCGTCGGCTTGAGCAGGATGTGGTCGACGGACTCCGGATGCGGATCTTCGGCGCGCTGGGGCGGGCAGAGTGGCGCTGGTTGTCGCAGCAGCGTGGCGCCGACCATGTCGCGGCCATGTCCACCCAGCTCGGCCGCATCAACGCCGGCCTCTATTCGGCGATCCGCGTGCTGGGCCTGCTCGTGTCGATCGGCATCAATCTCGGCGTCGCGCTCATCATTTCCTGGCAGACGGCGCTCGCCGCTATCCTCTCGGGTGCGCTGATCGCAGCGATCTTCCGTCAACAGCGTGGTCGGGTGGCGCGGCTGGCGCAGCAGGTCACCCCGCTGTCGAACCATGTCCACCGCCTCGGTCAGGAGGGGGTAACGCAACTGCGCCTGAACCGATTGCTCCACCGGCAGCCGGCGGCCGAGGCCGAACTCGGCGCGGCGGTGCAGCGGCTGCGCGACGTCCAGATCGGCCATGGCCGCGATGTCGCCCTGATCGGCGGCGCAGCCCAGCTGGTGACCGCCTTCGTCGCGGTCGGACTCGTCGCCTTCGGCTATGCGCTGATCGGCCTGCCGATTGGCATGCTCCTGCCGCTGCTGGTCGCGATCGTCCGTATCGGTCCGATGATCGGTGGCGCACAGGACAGCTGGAACATCTGGGTCCATGCGGCTCCCACTGTAGAGGCCGTGCAGCGCCTGATCGCGCAGATCGATGCCGCGGCCGAGCCGGCCCCGGCCTCGGCCCGCATCGCGCTGGAGCGGGATATCCGCCTGTCCGGGGTCACGCTGCGCTATCCGGGGCGTGATCGGCCTGCGCTGGAGGGCATCGACTGCCGGATAGAGGCGCGCACCACGACCGTGCTGGTGGGGCCATCGGGCAGCGGCAAGAGCACCTTCGCCGATCTCGTAACCGGCCTGCTGGCGCCTGACGACGGTCATGTCGAGGTCGATGGACGGGTCCTGTCGGGCGGCGACCGTATCGCCTGGCGCCGCTCGGTCGCCTATGTCGACCAGCATGCGATGCTGTTCAACGCGACGGTTCGCGAAAATCTGCTCGCCGCCGTCCCCGATGCAAGCGAGGCGGAACTATGGGCTGCGCTGGAGGCGGCCTCGGCCCAGTTCGTTCATCGACTGCCGGCCGGGCTCGACACTGCCATCGGTGACGATGGCGTGCGCCTGTCGGGCGGGGAGCGCCAGCGGCTGGCGCTGGCGCGAGCGCTGCTCGATCGGCCCGCCTTGCTGCTGCTCGACGAGGCGACAAGCGCGCTCGACACCGACAATCAGGCTACCATCGCCGAGGCCATCGCCGCGCTGCACGGGCGTATGACGATCCTGTCGATCAGCCATGGCGGCTGGCTGCTCGACCGCGCGGACTGCATCCTGCGGATCGAGGATGGCCGACTGTCGGTCGAACGCCGAGCTTGCGGCTTGTAACAGGGGGGGAATACGTGCAGCCTTTGCGTCGGAGCTCCGCCGGACAGGCGCAGCCCGCTGGGGAGGCTATGTCGATGGCGCCACGAGGGACTGGCAGGATGTGCCATGCAGCCAGGGCTGCTGTCCCCCCGGCGGCACGAGGCGGATCGCCAGCTTCCTTTCCGCCAGCTTCAGCCGGGGAGCCGCGCCATGCTCGATAATGTCCACCATCTGGTGCAACATCGCCGTCCGGGGCCCGGGCGGCCCCGCCGCGACGAGATCGACGCCCGCAATGCCGAACTGCTGGATCAGGCGCTGGCGCTGTTTCTCGACCATGGTTTCGAACGGACGACGATCGAGGGGATCGCGTCTGCGGTCGGCATGGCCAAACGGACCGTCTATGCGCGCTATCGCGACAAGGAGGGCCTGTTCAAGGCGGCGCTGGAGCGGGCCATCGACGATTGGGCGGTCCCGCCCGAGCGCTTCGAGGCGCTCGAATGCGATGATGTGGAGCGCTGCCTGCAGGACATTGCCCGGCTGCTGGTCTCGAACCTGCTCAGCTCACGCGGGCTGCGTCTGATACGGCTGGTGAACTGCGAATCCTATCACCTGCCCGAGATCGGCCGTTACGCTTATCAGCGGGGGACGCAGCGCACGATCGTCTATCTGGCGGATATGTTCCGGCGGCGCTGGGGCGGAAGCGGGATAGAAGCCGACGAGACCGAAGATGCGGCGGCGGCCTTCCTCAACCTCGTCGTCGGCGGACCGGCTCGTACGACGGCCATGGGCATCGGCCTGCTCGATGCCGATCTGGAGCGACAGACCCGCTTTCGCGTGCGCACCTTCGTCCGCGGCGCCTTTCCGCTCCTGGTGGAGCAGCAAGACGCTATCGCTTAACCCGAAGGGGTGCGTTCGGCCGACGACACGGCGTCCGCCGCGCGCAGCGCTGCAATGATCTTCATCAGATGCTGGAGGTCGTCCACCTCGACCGTCACGTCATAGGTGTGGAAGGCCGCGTCGCGATGCGACAGGCTGAGATTGACGATATTGGCGTGATAGGTGCCGAGGATGCCCGACATCACGCCCAGCGCGCCGGGCTCATTCTTGACGATTACCGTCAGCCGCGCGCTGGCGCCGTCCGATCCGTCGCCCCAGGCGAGATCGACCCAGCCGGACTCGTCGCTTTCGGCCAGGACGCGGCAGTCGATCGTGTGGACCTGCACCGGCTGGTCGGGCTGGCGCACCCCGATGATGCGGTCGCCGGGGACGGGGTTGCAGCATTTGGAGAGCTGGAAGGCCACACCGGGGGTCAGGCCCTTCATCGAAATCGCATCGCGCTGGACCGGATCGCGCCGCTTGACGCCTGCCTTTTCGGCGCTTCCCGGCATGAGTGCATCCATCACCGAGGCGTCGTCGACCAGCTTGCGGGCGATGGCCTCCATCAGCGCGTCCTCGTCGGGCAGCTTCAGCCGCTTGAGCGCATCGGGCATGGCGTCGGCGTTGAGCGTTGCCGGCAGCCGCCGGACGATCTCCTCGTAGAATTTGCGGCCGAGCGTGATCGTCTCGTCGCGCTCCTTCTGCCGCACGAACCGCCGGATCGAGGCCCGCGCCTTGCCGGTATAGGCGAAGGCGAGCCATTCGACCTGCGGCTCCTGCGCCTTGGACCGCAAGATCTGCACCTGGTCGCCATTCTCTATCGGCGTCCGCAGCGGAACGACGCGGCCGTTCACCTTGGCGCCGACGGTGGTATCGCCGACGTCGGTATGCACGGCATAGGCGAAGTCGATCGCGGTCGATCCCTTGGGAAGCTGGATCAGCTCGCCCGTCGGGCTGAAGGCGAAGATGCGATCCTGGTACATCGCCATCTTGGTGTGTTCGAGCAGCTCTTCCGGGTTGCCCGCATGTTCGAGGATGTCGACCAGATCGCGGATCCAGCTGTGATTGCCGTTGGGATCGGTCTGCTTGCCCTGCTTATAGGCCCAGTGCGCAGCCAGGCCGAATTCGGCTTCGGCGTGCATTTCCTCGGTGCGGATCTGGATCTCGATCCGCATCTTTTCCGAATGGATGATCGAGGTGTGGAGCGAGCGATAGCCGTTGCGTTTCGGCGTCGAGATATAATCCTTGAAGCGGCCGGGGACCATCGGCCAGCGGCGGTGCAGCACCCCCAATGTCTTGTAGCAATCCTCGACGTCCTTCACGATCACGCGAAAGGCCATCACGTCCGACAATTGCTCGAAGCTGATGTGGCGTTCGGCCATCTTCCGCCAGATCGAATAGGGGTGCTTCTCGCGCCCCTGAATGTCGGCCTGGATGCCGGCGCGCCCCAGTTGCAGTCGCAGGCCCGAGCTGATCCGCGAGATCAGATCCCCGCCGCCCTCGTTGAGCTGCTCGAGACGCTTGGTGATCGAGTCATAGGCGTCGGGCTCGAGCTGCTGAAAGGCGAGCGTCTGCATCTCGCGCATGAACTCGTACATGCCGATCCGCTCGGCGAGCGGGGCATAGATGTCCATGGTCTCGCGCGCGATGCGGCGGCGCTTCTGTTCCGAGGCGATATGGTGGAGCGTGCGCATATTGTGCAGCCGGTCGGCCAGCTTGACCAGCAGCACGCGGATGTCGCTCGACATCGCCAGCAGGAATTTGCGCAAATTCTCGGCAGCGCGCTCATTCTCTGTCTGCGCCTCGATCTTGGAGAGCTTGGTCACGCCGTCGACCAGCCGCGCAACCGACGGGCCGAAGCTCTTCTCGATCTGCTCGGGGGTAGCGACGGTGTCCTCGATCGTGTCGTGGAGGATCGCGGTGGCGATCGTCTCGTCGTCGAGCTGGAGATCGGTCAATATGCCGGCCACCTCGATCGGGTGGCTGAAATAGGGATCGCCGCTGGCCCGCTTCTGGCTGCCATGCGCCTGCATCGAAAAGACATAGGCCCGGTTCAGCAGGGCCTCGTCGGCATCCGGGTCATAGCTCAGGACCCGGTCCACTAGTTCATATTGTCTCAGCACATATCCATGATTGGGGTGCGATTGCCCATGATGCAACTGCGAAAAGGCCGATTATCTGCCGACAGTCGGCTCGGCGTGTCCCAATTGCATCAGAAACGAAACGGCCCGCCTGCCATGGGCAAGCGGGCCGTGTCGAAATTGTCGTCGCTACAACGATCAGTCGTAGTCGCCGCCGATATTCTGGTTGCGCGGCGGCGCGGCGGCGGTGAGGCGGAGCGCCTCGGCCGAGGCCGCCAGCGAGCCGATCTCGTCCGGCGCATCGTCGTCGTCGACGCGGACGCGCTGCAGGGACGAAACCACCGCCTCGTGGAGCTCGGTCGGGGTCACCGTCTGCTCGGCGATCTCGCGCAGCGCGACCACCGGGTTTTTATCGCGGTCGCGGTCGACCGTCAGTTCGGCGCCGCCAGAAATCTGGCGGGCACGCTGGGCTGCCATCAGCACCAGGTCGAACCGGTTGGAAATCTTGTCGACGCAATCCTCGACTGTGACGCGCGCCATAGAACGCTCCGTTCTGACTCATACTTCGGAAAGAGGGCGCGGCTAACAGGGGCGGGCCCGAATGTAAAGGAAAATGCCCGATCGGCCCATATGGCGCGTCAGCTCTCGGCGGGCTTGCGCCCTTTGAGAAGGTGACAGGGCGGGATGTTCAGCCATTCGAACGACCGGTCCACCCGCGGGAAATGGGGCGCGAGCAGACGCAGGACATAGGGCGAATATTGATAGATCAGGAAGCTGCCGCCCGGGCTCAGCGCCGCGAAGGTCTGTTCGGCGATTCGCGCGCCCACGCCGGCCGGAAGGGTCGAAAAAGGCAGGCCTGACAGAACATAGTCCGCGCTCTCGAACCCATGCGCTGCAATGATCTCTTGCACGTCGGCGGCGGAGCCGTGGACCGCAATGAAGCGGCTGTCGGCATAGCGGCGCCGCAGAAAATCCACGAAGACGGGGTTGGTGTCGATCACCAGAAGGGTGGCGTCCGGGGACAGCCGTTCGAGGATCGTGTCGCAGAAGGTGCCGACACCGGGGCCATATTCGACGAAAAGTCTCGTTTCGTCCCAGCGGACGTCGGACAACATGGCTTCGATCGTCCGGCGAGAGGAGGGGATGACCGAACCGATCATCGCGGGGTGCCGCAGAAATTCCCGGAAGAACAACGCCATGGGGCTGGCCGTGCTTCGCGATGAACGGGACGCCACACCGCCGTCCAGCGTTCCTTCAGCCATCAAATCACCCATGTTCGTCCCATCGGATCTGTCGTTGTCAGCTTCCGTCGCAAAAGCCGCAGCGCATGGCAAGCGATGCTGGCGATGGAAACGACAGGACGCCTCAGAGCGGGTGCGGGTTGCAGAATCCGGACGGAGCACGAAAAAAAAGGCCGGCTGCCCGAAGGCGCCGGCCTGAAAGTTTTAGGAGAGGATGCCTGAAAGGCAGAACCTTTTTGCGCTGCGGCATGAAATCTCGCAAGTGCGAAATTCGGAATGAAGATTGCAATTTCTGCAATCTTGAATCTCCGGCCATTGCTGCCATAAGATGTTTACACGCCGTTGCTGAGCGCCGCGATTGCATTTTGCATCGCAGTGCAAAGCGGCGGAATGAAAGGGTCGCATGCGCAGACTGCCCCCGCTGACCGCCATCGAGGCGTTCGTCCAGGTCGCCCGACTGGGTTCGGTCAAGGCCGCCGCCGAGGAACTGGCGCTGTCGTCGCCTGCGTTGAGCCGTCGGGTCCAGGCGCTGGAGCGATTCATGGGCCGCAACCTGTTCGAGCGTCGGCATCAGGCGATGATCCTCTCCGCCGAGGGGGAGAAGCTGCTGTCGCGGATCGCGCCGGCCCTCGATCAGCTGACCCTGGCGATCGACGCCAGTTCTGGCGAGACCGAGCTCGTACGTCTGCGCCTGGGCGTCATGCCCCTCTTCGCGTCGCAGCGCCTGATGGGACGCCTGCCGGAGTTGCGCGGGCGACATCCCGAATTGCATATCGATATCGACACCGGCAGCCATGCACTCGCGCGGCTGGGGGAGGGCGTCGATGCGGCGATCGTGTTGACACGTGACGTCGATTCCAGCCTCTATTCACGCCGGATCGACCGCGACACGGTGGTCGGCATCGTCAACCGTTCGTTGCTGTCCGGGCGTTATCCGGTGAGCAAGGTCGACGATCTGGCCCGCCTGACGATCTTCCTGCACCGCGACATGCCCGAACTGTTCACCATCTGGCGCGAGGCGCTGGGGCGGCCCGATCTCGAGCCGGCGGCGGTCGACGTGTTCGATTCGGGGCAGCTGATGCTCGATGCGGCCGCTCAGGGCCTGGGCGTCGCCTTCATGCTCCGCAGCCATCTCGAGGATGCGCATGACGAGCGGCTGACGCATATCTTCGACGAGTCGATCGACAGCCCTTATGGCTATTTCTTCGCCTGTCGCCGTCCCGCGCTGTCGACGCGCGCTGTGCGCATCTTCCATGACTGGCTGTTCGAGGCGATCTCGACCGTCTGAAAAAAGAAAATGCCTCCCCGGCGGGCCGGAGAGGCATGTTCGGATGCTGGATATGAAGATCAGGCGTCGGCGGCGATGCGCGCCTTGACGATCTTGCCCGGCGCGCGCGGCGGCTCACCCTTCGGCAGCGCGTCGACATGCTCCATGCCCGACTCGACGATACCCCACACGGTGTACTGGCCGTCGAGGAAGCGCGCGTCATCGAAACAGATGAAGAACTGGCTGTTCGCGCTGTTCGGGTTGGCGCTGCGCGCCATCGAGCAGACGCCGCGGACATGCGGCTCGCGGTTGAACTCGGCCTTCAGGTTCGGTTTGTCCGAACCGCCCATGCCGGTGCCGGTCGGATCTCCGCCCTGTGCCATGAAGCCGTCGATGACGCGGTGGAAGACGACGCCGTCATAGAAGCCTTCGCGGGTGAGCTCCTTGATGTGGGCGACATGGCCGGGGGCGAGGTCGGGGCGCAGGTTGATGACGACATCGCCGCCCTCCAGCGTCATGATCAGGGTGTTTTCGGGATCTGCGGACATCGGGAACTCCTTCTGGTCGATGCGACTTCGCTCCGTCCCTATCGGCAGATGGCGTTTGAGGCGAGTGCTGATTGAGCGGGCCCGGAGCCAGCCGGCGCTAAATGTCCGGCAAGCTGCAAAAGGCGTGATTACCGCCATTGCCGTTTGCCGGTCCCGGCCCTAGACCGGCGCTCCAGCCAGGCGTGCGGAGGATGGCGTGAGCGAGACGGACAGCGAAATCCTCGAATCCTCCGCCGCAGAGACGCTCCACGACGAGGATGACCGGCTGAAGTCTAGCTTCGTCGACGCCGTCATCGAATGCGTCGAGCAGGGCGACACCGACGGCGCCCGGGCGCTCGTGTCGCCGCTGCACCCGGCCGACGTCGCCGACCTGTTCGAACTGGCGCCGCAGGAGATGCGGCGGCCGATCGCTTCCGCCATTTCCGACCTGCTCGATGCCGACGTCTTTGCGGAAATGAACGAGTGGGTGCGCGAAGAGCTGATCGACGCGCTCGACCCGCATGAGGTGGCGGAGATCGCCACCCAGCTCGACACCGACGACGCCGTTGCGATCATCGAGGAGCTGGAGGAAGAGGATCAGCGCGCGGTGTTGCGCGCGATGGAGCCCGACGATCGCGCTGCGATCGAAGAGGCGCTTTCCTATCCGGAAGAGTCCGCCGGCCGCCTGATGCAGCGCGACCTGATCGCGGTGCCCGAGCATTGGACGGTCGGGCATGTGCTCGACTATCTGCGTGGCAACGAGGATCTCGTTACCGATTTCTGGGAAGTGTTCGTCGTCGACGCCGGGCATCGGCCGATCGGCACCTGCAAGCTCAGCTGGATCATGCGCACCCCGCGCCAGGTCTCGGTCGGCGACGTCATGGCGCGCGAGCAGACCCTCATCCCGGTCGACATGGACCAGGAAGAGGTCGCCCTCCGCTTTCAGAAATATGCGCTGATCTCGGCGGCTGTGGTCGATCATTCGGGCCGGCTGGTCGGCATGATCACCGTCGACGACATCGTCCACATCATCCAGGAAGAGGCCGGCGAAGACATATTGAAGCTGTCGGGCGCGGGCGATGGCGATATCAACGAACCCGTTCTCGAAACGGTCAAGGTCCGGCTGACCTGGCTGGTGGTCAACCTCGGCACCGCGATCCTCGCGGCGTCGGTCGTGGGGCTGTTTCAGGACACGATCGCGCGGCTCGTGGTCCTCGCCGTCCTGATGCCGATCGTGTCGGGCATGGGCGGCAATGCGGGTACGCAGACCATGGCGGTGGCGGTCCGCGCGCTTGCGCTCAACCAGCTCACCTCGTCGAATACCGCCCGGATGATCTTCCGCGAATTCCGCATCGCGATCATGAACGGCCTCTGCCTCGGTGCGCTGATCGGGCTCGCGGTCTTTCTGATCTATGGCAATCGCGACCTCGGGATCGTGATCTGCCTCGCGATGATCATCAACAACATCACGGCGGGTCTCGCCGGCATATTGGTGCCGGTCGGCCTCGACAAGGCCGGCGCCGATCCTGCGGTATCCTCGGCCGTCTTCGTGACGACCGCGACCGACGTGATGGGCTTCTTCTCCTTCCTCGGGCTGGCTGCCCTTTGGGGATTGCACGGTTGAAGCCGGCCGGCTCCTTGCCGATATGGGCGCCATGAGCGACCTCCACATCACCAAGATCGCCTTTGGTTGCGACGGCTTCGACGACCTGCGTGCACGGCTGTCGCCGCGGATCGAGCGCGGCGAGCCGATCCTGCTGACGACACGCTACAAGCCCAAGAGGTTCGAGGAGCTCGACGGCGGATCGCTCTACTGGATCTCCCAGCATCGGTTTGGCCTGCGGCAGCCGCTGATCGGCTTCGAAGATATCGAAGGCGGTCGCTGCGCCATTGTCCTTGCGCCGATACTGATCCCGGTAGAACCGCGCCCCCGGCGCGCGCATCAGGGCTGGCGCTATCTGACGGCGGCCGACGCGCCGCGCGACATCGACGAGAATGCCGCCGACGGCGACGCCATCCCGGCGACGCTTCAGGCCGAACTGGCGACCCTCGGGTTGCTCTGAGCCCGGTTCAGCCGCCGCAGCGGATCGATCCCGACCCCGTCTTGCGCTGGGTGCAATTCGGCCGGCCCGCTATCCTGATATCGCCCGAGCCCGTGACGGTCGCCTTTGCCGAACGGGTCGCACCCATATCGATATCGCCCGATCCGGTCACCGTTGCCACAAGATCGGCCGCGGCGAGGCTGCCCGCCGCGATGTTGCCGGACCCCGTCACGCTGGCGGTCACGTTCTGCGCGGTGCCACGTGCGGCGAGATCGCCCGATCCGGTGACGCGCAAGGACAGCGTGTCGGCCTCGATCCGGTCGATCCGCATGTCGCCCGAACCGCTCACCCCGGCAGAGAAACTGGTCCCCTTCGCCTGATCCAGCACGATATTCCCCGAACCGCTGAGCTGAACCGAACGGAGCGCAGGCGCCGTGATCGCAACGCGCGTGGCATTGCGGCCCGTGCTCCAGCCCCAACTGGACTTTCGGGTCTTCACCACCAGCACATCGCCCTTAACCACCAGGATCAGGCGGTCGAGTTGCTCCTGCGGGCCTCGCGCGGAGGCGGCGGGGCGGCTGCCGGAGCGTATGTCGACATCATAGGGGCCTTCGACCACCACCCGGTTGAACCCTGCAACGGGAAAATCGCGGTTGGCGACCGTGTCGGCCAGCGCAGGCGAGCCGAGCCCGGCGGACATCAGCAGTAGAACTGGCACGCGCATTTTACCCTCCCGACTGTGTTGTATCTATAATACACAGACGGCGGTCACAGGCCAGAGAGAAGGCAAAGAAAAAGGCGGCCCGCGAAGGCCGCCTCATTCGTCCTTCCGGGGAAGGGGCTTATTTGTTGTGGATCGCAGCCGCCTTGCGGAGGATGTCGAGGATCTTCTCCTGCGCCGTGGGCTCATCGACCGCTTCCATGGCGGCGAGTTCGCGTGCGAGACGGCTGGTGGCCGCTTCGAAGATCTGACGCTCCGAATAGCTTTGCTCGGGCTGGTCGTCGGCCCGGAACAGGTCGCGGACCACTTCGGAGATCGACACGAGGTCGCCCGAGTTGATCTTCGCTTCATATTCCTGGGCGCGGCGCGACCACATGGTGCGCTTGACCTTGGGCTTGCCCTTGAGCGTGGCAAGCGCTTCGCTCATCGTCAGGTTCGACGAGAGTTTGCGCATGCCGACGGCCTCGGCCTTGTTTGTCGGAACGCGGAGCGTCATGCGCTCCTTTTCAAAACGCAGAACGTAAAGTTCGAGTTTGGCTCCAGCAATTTCCTGGCTTTGCAGTTCGACCACGCGGCCGACACCATGCTTGGGATAAACAACATAATCGCCGACGACGAAGCTCAGCGCCTTGGCAGCCATTTAGCAGACCTTTCATTGGGATGCCGTATCAGTTCCGTCCGATCCGCCCTCCCCTTAGCGGCCGACGGCAATCCTCATACGGCGACTCGCAGGTTCCTTGTTGCAGGCGCGCTGGATCGCGCCCGGACGCGAGTCCTGTAACACATCAGTAAGCGAAAAGCCAGCATCCGGGCCCATTCCGGCCCGGATAGGACAAATCCGGTCGCTTTTTGCAGCTGCGAATGGTGCGATCAGTCGCCCTGGCCGGGCTCGGGCGAGAAATGCTTCTCATATTTGCCCTCGACACCCTTCCACTCGTCCGCATCGGCGGGCGCTTCGCGCTTGCGCGTGATGTTGGGCCACTGCGCGGCGAAGGTATTGTTGAGTTCCAGCCACTGCTCCAGGCCGGATTCGGTGTCGGGCAGGATCGCCTCGGCCGGGCATTCGGGTTCGCAAACGCCGCAGTCGATGCACTCGCTGGGATTGATCACCAGCATGTTGTCGCCCTCGTAGAAACAGTCGACGGGGCACACCTCGACACAGTCCATATACTTGCAACGGATGCAGGCATCGGTGACGACGTAGGTCATTATCCACTTTTCCCCAGGGGCTGACGCGGCCCCCGTTAGGTTGCGCGTCGCGGCTCGTCAACAGGGGGCGGCGAAAGGTCGGTATAGCAGGCCGCCGCTTCAGGGGCCGGTCCGCGGCGGTTGGGCAGTGCCTCGATCCGCACGATGCGGACACGGTCATAGAGTGCGAAGGTCAGCACATTGCCGATCCTGACCGTTGCATGGGCCCGGTCGATGACCCGGCCATCGATGCGCATATGCCCCGCCTCGGCGAGGTCCTGCGCAAGCGCACGGGTCTTGGTAAGACGAGAGAACCAGAGGAATTTATCGAGCCGCATTCCGCTGTGACCGTGACGGGTAGAGATCGGCCAGCGCGCCGAACATATTGCCGGGACGCTGGCTTTCGGGCTTGCGCGGCGGACGTTTGCCCTTCCACGTCCATTCCTCGCTATTGCCTGGTTGGGCGGCGCGGAAACCCAGCGCCAACATCAGCTGGGTGAAGCTGGCGGGGCGCAAGCCGAGCGAGGTGGACAGCGCCGGGTCGGGGGTGAAAGGCTTCCGTCCCGTGCGCGCCTCATGGGCGATTCGGGCGAGCCGCTCGGCCAAGTCTACGCGGAGCATCTGCGCGCCGAGCGCCCGATAGCCTGCACGCGTCATCGCCTCGCAGGCGGCATTGTCGGCGGGGGTGGGCATCGACACCGCGCCAGGGACCGGCAGGTCGGGCATCATCTGATCCTCAGCCGCAGCGAACAGAGCGAGGCGCCAGCGCGTCGATTCGGGCTTGAGAAGGGTCGGGGAATAGACATCGATCGTCCCGATCTTGACGTCCAGTCGCTCGGCGCGCGACCGGTCCTCGCGTTCGAGATGCTCGATCGCCGAGGCGAGCTGGTCGCGCGGCACAATGCCGCCGGCTTCGGCGAGCGGTGCCAGCAGTGCGCGGAGCGACGGCGGGCAGGCCGGGTCGCGGGCTGCATCGGCATAGCGGGCAAGCGGCTTCAGCTCCCGTTGGATCCGCGATTCGAGCCATGCGGTTACGCGCTGTTCGACGGCGGCGCGATCGACCGGAGTGAGAGTATCGAGTGCGCGGTGTAGCCGGACACGGGGGCTCAGCAGGCTGCGCCCCTTTTCGAGCCGCGCCACGACGTCGCCCCTCCAGAAGATCGCCACCGGCCGCCCGGCATCGGTGGCGAGCGAGAATTCGGCATCGCCGTCGGCCGCCAGCTGTCGTGCGCGGCTCGACAGTTCCACGCCCAGCCGCCGTTCCGCCGCCGCCATCAGCCGCTTCATGTCGCCATGCCGCGCGAGGTGATCCGCCTTGAAGCGGAAGCCGATCAGCCGACCGATCGGCTCTCCGTCGACGGTGACGATCCCGTCCTCGTCGACCTTGACGGGGAGCAGCAGATCGCCGCCCTTGGCGCCGAGATCGCGCATCAGCACCGACGTTCGACGATCGACAAAGCGTTGGGTCAGGCGCTGATGCAGCGCATCCGAGAGCTTTTCTTCGAGCGAGCGGGTGCGCTCCGCCCAGCTGTCCGCATCGGGCAGCCAGTCCTGCCGATGAGCGATATAGGCCCAGGTCCTGACCCCGGCGATGCGGTCGGCGAGCGTCTCGACGTCGCCCTGCACGCTGTCGAGCCGGGCGAGTTCGTCCGCGAACCAGCTGACCGGAAGGAAGCCGTTGCCCTCGCTCAGATGGCGAAAGATGCGTGCGACCAGGCGACCGTGCGGTTCCGGGCCGGTCTTGCGGAAGTCGGGCAGTCCGCACGCCGCCCACAAGCGGGCGATGACAGGCTTGCTTCGGGCGCGTTCGCGGACCCAGTCTTCCTCGGCCAGCCGCTTGAGTACAGCGAGGTCGATCGCCTGGGGCGCTGCGCGCAGCACCTGCCGGTCAGGACGCCTTTCGAGATCGGTGATCAGCCCGTCCAGCGAGGCGAGGGTCGGTTGCCCCTCGCGCCAGAACAGATGATCGATCGGCTGGAAGGCGTGGGCCTCGATCGCGTCGACCTCTTCATCCTCGAATCGCGCACCGCTGCTGCCCTCCAGCGCGAGTGTCCCGAAGGTTCCGTCGCGCTGGTGGCGTCCGGCGCGTCCGGCGATCTGCGCCATCTCTGCGATCGTGAGTCGCCGGGTTCGCCGACCGTCGAACTTGCGCAGCGAGGCGAAGGCGACATGCGCCACGTCCATGTTCAGGCCCATGCCGATCGCATCGGTTGCAACCAGATAGTCGACCTCTCCGGCCTGGAACATCGCGACCTGCGCGTTGCGGGTGCGCGGCGAGAGCGCCCCCATCACCACGGCCGCGCCCCCGCGCAGGCGACGCAGCATCTCGGCCACCGCATAGACTTCCTCGGCCGAGAAGGCGACGATCGCCGAACGGGGCGGCAGCCGCGACAATTTGGTCGCGCCCGCGAAACTCAGCGTCGAAAAGCGCGGCCGGCCAATGATCTCAGCGTCCTTGACCAGCGCGCGCACCATCGGGCGGAGCGCCTCCGATCCGAGGATCATCGTCTCTTCGCGGCCCCGGGCGCGCAGCAGTCGATCGGTGAACACATGGCCGCGTTCGGAATCGGTGCCGAGCTGCGCTTCGTCGAGTGCGACGAAGGCGAAGTCTCGGTCGATCGGCATCGATTCGGCGGTCGTCAGATAATATTGCGCATGGGGCGGCAGAATCTTCTCCTCGCCGGTGATCAGTGCGACGCGCTCCTTGCCCTTGATCGCGACGACCCGGTCATAGACCTCTCGTGCCAGCAGGCGGAGCGGGAAGCCGATCATGCCGCTCGAATGGCCGCACATCCGCTCGATCGCGAGATGCGTCTTGCCGGTGTTGGTCGGACCCAACACGGCCACGACCGGCTGGGCGCTGAAGATGGCCATGGAGCGAGGATCGGCGCGTCGCGTGACGAACGCAAGCGCGAAACCGCAGGCCGACTCGACTCATGGCCGCAAAGGACTCGATTCATCGCATATGGCCATTTCGGCTCGACCCTTTAGTTTGACATTAACCATGTCCGGGCAGACTGACTGCGTCCGACACGAATTTGTCTCGTCAGGGCAGTCGGATAGGCGATTCGTTGAAAGGTCGGGGGCTTTTGTTTCGGGGCGGCGCTCAGGATCTGGCATCGGAAGGGCTCGCCGCTGGCGGCGGTCGTGCCCTCGCGCTCGTACGGCCCGCTCGTTTTCCCCAATTCGACCGGCTGATAGATAGCCCGCTCGTCACCGCCGTCGACCGGCTCGCCGGCGCGGATCTCGTCGTCGATCTCGGCGCACGCATCGGGTCGCGCGAATGGTTTCGCGGGCTGTTCACCTGTCTGTCGCTGTGCACCGCTGCCGGGCTCATGGTGCCCGACTTCCGGCCGGTCCGCTTGCCGGCCGAGCCGCAGATGGGCGCCGCGCAATATGAGCAGGCACGCACCCTGGCCATAGCGCCGCTGGCGCTCGGCGCCGACACCGGCCGTCGGCTTGCGCCCACCGCGCAGGTCGAAACGCTCGATGACACGCCAGAGCGCCCCCGCATCGAACTTACCGCCACGCTGGGGCAGGGCGATGGTTTTGCCCGCGTCCTCGAGCGTGCCGGCGTCGCACGCAACGAAGCCGCGCAGCTTGCCACGCTGGTCGACCGGACGGTCCCGCTGGACGATCTGCGTGCAGGCACCAGGATGGACCTCGTGCTCGGCCGCCGCGAATCCAAACGCGATGCCCGGCCGCTGGAAAATCTGGCTTTCCGCGCCCGCTTCGACCTCAAGCTCGCGGTCGAGCGCATCGATGGCGCGCTGCGTCTCCAGCGGATCCCGATCCGCGTCGACAACACGCCGCTGCGCATCCAGGGCCGCGTCGGTTCCAGCCTCTATCGCTCCGCGCGCGCCGCCGGCCTGCCCGCCGGCGCGATCGAGACCTTCATCAAGGCGGTGTCGCAAAAGCTGTCGATGCGCAGCATCGGCTCCGACGCCCGCTTCGACGCGATCGTCGAATATGCCCGCGCCGAGACCGGCGAGGTCAAGGTCGGCGAACTTCTCTATGCCGGCGTCACCGAGGGCAAGAAGAAGGTCCAGATGCTGAAATGGACCACCGGCGGCCGCCAGCAATGGTATGAGGCCTCCGGCGTCGGCGAGAGCAAGGGCGTCATGCAGCGCCCGGTGCTCGGCCATCTCACCTCGACCTTCGGCATGCGCATGCATCCGATCCTCGGCTATTCGCGGATGCACCAGGGTGTCGATTTCGGTGCTCCCATGGGTGCGCCGATCGTTGCGGCGACCGACGGTGTCATTGTCTTCGCCGGTCGGCATGGTGGCCATGGCAACTATGTCCGTATCAGCCATTCGGGTGGGATCGCGACCGGCTATGCCCATATGAGCCGGATCATCGCCAGGATCGGCGAGCGCGTGCGGCAGGGGCAGCTGATCGGTTATGTCGGTTCGACCGGGCTCTCGACCGGACCGCATCTCCATTATGAGATGTATCGCGATGGCCGACCGATCAATCCGACCTCGCTGAAATTCACCACCGTCCAGCAGCTGTCGGGACGCGATCTCGCCAATTTCCGCGCCAAGCTGAGCAATCTTCTCGCGGTGCGTGTGGCGGGGCATGCTGCCGCGTCCGAAACGCCCGACAAGAGCGCCGAAGCCGGCGACCGCGCCAAGCCGCGCAAAGGCTGATCCGCCGAAGGTAAATTCTGCGCATGTCGTCGCGGCCTGGCGTGCCGACGCTTTCGTCGCGCCGTCCGCAAGGCTAGGCTGATACCTCCGCAGGAGGAGGCGTTTCATGGTCGACGGGCAGGGTATCTTTCTGGGTGGGAGCCTGTCCGGCTCTTCGATCGACGCGCAATATCTGAACCTCAGGCGTGCCAATCGCCACGGTCTGATCGCCGGCGCCACCGGCACAGGCAAGACCGTCACTCTTCAAGGCATCGCCGAGAATTTCTCGGCAGCGGGCGTGCCCGTGTTCATGGCGGATGTGAAGGGCGATCTGTCGGGCATGGCCATGGCGGGGTCACCGGTGGCGAAGAATGCCGACAAGCTGGTCGCGCGCGCTGCGGAAATCGGGATGGAAGGCTTCGGCTGGCGCGACAATCCGGTGGTCTTCTGGGATCTCTACGGCGAACAGGGTCACCCGATCCGTACGACCGTCTCGGAAATGGGGCCGCTGCTCCTCGCGCGGCTGATGAACCTGAACGAGGTGCAGGAAGGCGTCCTCAACATCGCCTTTCGCTTGGCCGACGAGGAGGGGCTGTTGCTGCTCGACCTCGGCGACCTGCAGGCGATGCTCGTCCATTGCGCCGAACAGGCCGACACGCTCTCGGCGCGCTATGGCAATGTCAGCAAGGCCAGCGTGGGATCGATCCAGCGCCAGCTGCTCCAGCTTGAAAGCCAGGGAGGCGGCCACTTCTTCGGAGAGCCGGCGCTGGCGATCGAGGATTTCCTCGGCATCGACGATCAAGGGCGCGGCTATGTGAATATCCTTGCCGCCGACAAGCTGATGCAGAGCCCGAAGCTCTACGCGACCTTCCTTCTCTGGCTGCTGAGCGAGCTGTTCGAGGTGCTGCCCGAGGTCGGCGACCCGGACAAGCCAAAGCTCGTCTTCTTCTTCGACGAGGCACATCTTCTGTTCGACGACGCCCCCAAGGCGCTGACCGACAAGATCGAGCAGGTAGTGCGCCTGATCCGGTCGAAAGGCGTGGGGGTCTATTTCGTGACCCAGAACCCGATCGACATACCCGAAGATGTCGCAGGCCAGCTCGGCAACCGCGTCCAGCACGCGCTGCGCGCCTTCACCCCGCGCGACCAGAAGGCGATTGCGGCCGCCGCCGAGACTTTCCGGATCAATCCCGGTCTCGACGTGGCGAGAGTCATCACCGAACTGAAGGTGGGCGAGGCGCTCGTCTCGGTCCTGCAGGAGGACGGAAGTCCGTCGATCGTGCAGCGGACCCTGATCGCGCCGCCAGGTTCGCGGCTGGGGCCGGTCGATACTCGGGAACGAGCGCTGCTGCTGTCGACCTCTCCGGTCGCGGGCAAATATGACGAGGCGATCGACCGGGAGTCGGCCGAGGAAATCCTGGCGGCGCGCACCGATGCCGCCGTGGCGGCAGCCGGCGCCGCAAAGGCGCAGGCCGAGGCAGACCGGGCCGCAGCCAATCAGGCCAAGCTCGAAGCCCGGCAACGCGAAGCGGAGGCGCGGGACAATGCGCGCCGTCAGGCCGCCGCCGACCGGGAGGCGGCGAAACCGGGCGCTGTGGAGAAAGCGCTGCAATCGGCCACCCGCGCGGCGGCGTCTTCGATCGGGCGGCAGATCGCCAATGAAGTGGGCCGCGCCGTCCTCGGCGGCGGGCGTCGACGGGCATCGTCGGGCGGTATTGCCGGCCAGCTGGTGCGCGGCATTCTGGGCGGACTTTTCAAGTGAAGGCTCCGGCACCGGAGTTGCGGACTGGATGTATCAGCGGTCAATTCTCCGTTGCGTTCCGAAGCGGAACCGTGTGAACCGCCAGCAACGTGAACTGGGGGATCGGCTTTGGCGACGAAGGTGGAGGACGGCGGCAAGCTTGGCGTCCTGTTCGGATCGGACAGCCAGCATGGGAAGCTCTGGGCGGGTGAGGAGCGACACGGCGTGGTCGGCACGACCGACGTCCGCCTGCTGCAGTCGGGGGACCAGAATGATTTTGTCCGGCTCAACATTCCGGTCAACTTCCTCCGGTTGAAGACGCGCCCGTCGCTTGATCGGGTCGGCGTCGTTCTCAATCTGATCACCGACGCGGATCTTAACCCCACGGTATTGGGACTCGCCGACCGTTTTCTGAAGGGGTTTCGGGGGCGCGTGCTCAACCGCCCCCAGGGGGTGATGGAGAGTCGGCGGGACCGGGTCGCGGCGCGCATGGCCGATGTCGAAGGGCTGATCGTTCCGCCCGTGGCCAAGTTCAAGGGGCGCCCCACTCTGGCGATTGCAGCAATCGAGAAGGTCGGCCTCGGATTTCCAGCGATTCTGCGGATCGCCGGGCACCATGACGGGCGGGTCGACGGGGTGTGCGCGGATGTCGATGCCGTGTTGCGGCAGATCGATCCGAAGCAGACCTATTATCTCACCCAGTTCTTCGACCTGCGCCAGCCGACCGGCCTCTATCGCAAGTTCCGCGTCTTCTATTTCGGTGACCGCGCGGTCGTCCGGCACCGGCTGGTGTCCGACAACTGGAATGTCCACGGGCCTGCCCGCGAAGCCGTCATGCCTGACTATCCCGACGAGATCGCAGAGGAAAAGCGTGTCGTCGAAGGTGGCCTCGCTGCGCTGCCGGAGCAGGTTCAGCGCATATTGGGCGATATCAGGCGGCGGATGCCGCTGGATTTCTTCGGAATCGATTTCGACATCATGCCCGACGGTCGGGTCATCCTGTTCGAGGCCAACGCGACCATGATGTTCTTCCCTGTGTCGACGGATCCGCGTTTCGCTTACGGGCATAGCGCCCGAGAACAGGCGACCGCGGCCTTCGATGCGATGATCGCAGGCTGACATGCTCGACAGCTATGCCGACATCTTCGCCCGCCGCGCCGATCGCTATTATCGCGCGATGGACATGTTTCCGAAGGCCCGGGACGCCGAGTTTGCGGCGGTCGCCGATTGTCTGGATCCCGATTGCGCCGTTGTGTTCGACATGCCGTCGGGAAGCGGCTGGCTGCGCGGCTATATCGCGGACCATATCCGCTATGTCGCGGTCGAACCCGCCGAATATTTCCAGCAGCGCTGCCCGTCCGACGACCGGTCGAGCAGTTTTCTCGCGCCTGTGGAAGCGGTGCCGGCACCCGATGGCGCAGCCGGCGCGATCATCTCGCTCGCCGGACTGCACCACGCGCCCGATATCGCAGTGATCTTCGCCGAAATGTATCGGTTGCTGACACCCGGCGGCCAGCTCGTGATTGCCGATGTCGGTCTCGGGAGCAGTGCCGATCATTTCCTCAATGTCTACGTGCATGCGAACAACAGCATGGGGCATGAGGGGCGGTTCCTGGATAAGGAAACGGCCAGGCTGCTGGTATCGGCGGGTTTCGAGATCGTCGAGGACCGGCAGGTCGGGACTCCATGGGTCTTCGGCGACCGGATCAGCGCGGGGCTGTATTGCCGCGACATGTTCGGCATCGACGGGCAATCGGCCGAGCAGGTTGCGGACGCCCTGGCCGAGACCGTCGGCCTGACCGAAGAGGGCGGCGTCCATATCGTGCGGTGGAGCCTGCGTCGGATCATCTGCCGCAAGACTGCATGATTTCAGCGCGAAGCTGCGTCAGCGCCCCTGGTTGCGCCAGCGGCCGATCACCTGTTCGACCAGGGCATCCTCGTTTCCGCCGCGCTTCCACAGGTCCGAGAAGAGCGGATCGTGCGATGCGGGGCGGAGTTCGGGGGCGAGATCGTCGAATGCCACACGGATCGGGATCGGGACGCCTTCGCCGCAGATGATCGCTTCGCGGTTGCGCAGTGCGGGAATGGTGTCGAGAAAGCCGCGCGCGCCTTCCGGCATAGCCGCGCGCACGAAGGCCTGATCGCGTTCGTTGTTGAGGCGCATCGCGATGATCGTGCCGCATTGCGAGAGTACCCCTTCGGCTAGGTCGGAGGGACGCTGCGTCACCAGCCCCAGTGCCACGCCATATTTGCGGCCTTCCTTCGCGATCCGTTCGAGGATGCGGCGCACCGGCCCGCTGCTCTGCTGCCCGTCGGAGGGCACGTAACGGTGAGCCTCCTCGCAGACGAGGAGGATCGGGTGCTCGGCGCTGTTGCGCGCCCAGATCGCATAGTCGAACACGCAGCGCGCGAGCACCGAGACCACCACCGAGGTGATTTCGGACGGGACGCCCGAGACGTCGATGACCGAGATCGGCCGGCCTTCTCCCGGCAGACGGAAGATTCGCTTAATGAAGCTCTTCATGCTGTCGCCCACCAGCATGCCGGAGAACATGAAATGATAGCGCGGGTCGGAGCGGATCTCGTCGATCTTGTGCTTCAGGCGCAGATAGGGCGCGTTGCTCGATGCCTTCTCCAGCTTGCCCATCTCGGTCTGGATGATCGTCGTCAAATCCGAGAGCACATAGGGGATCGGGCTGTCGACGGTGATCCGGCTGACGCCCTCGGCCGCGCGGTTGCGCTGGCGCGCGGCGAGCAGGCACTTGGCCAATATGTCGGCATCCATCTGCCGTTCGGCACCGCTGGTCGTCAGGAGCACCTCGCAATGCTCCTCGAAATTCATCAGCCAATAGGGCATCGCCAGATTGGCGACACCATAGGCCGCGCCGACGCTGTCGAACGCTGCTGCATATTCGCCGTGGGGGTCGATCATCACGATATGGCCATGCGGTGCCATGTCGCAGATGCGATGCAGGATAAGGGCGGTGGCGGTCGACTTGCCGGTACCGGTCGACCCGAGAAGCGCGAAATGCTTGGACAGCATGGCGTCGACGTGCAGCGCGGCGCGGGTGCTCCTGGTCGGGTGCACCGTTCCGACCTCTATGTTCGGGACGTCGCGCGCTGCGAAGATGGCGTCCATGTCGGGCGTGGCGACACCCGTCACCGTCGTTCCGGGAAGCGGGAAGCGCGTGACCCCGCGACGAAAGGCGGTCAGCCGGCCATTGGCATCGCGCTCCCCCTCGCCCAGAAAGGCGAGATGCGCGAGCACGCCATGCGCATCGTGGTCGAGGGCATGAACGGTCGCGATCACGCTGCGACCCGCAATGGTCATTGCCAGCATCGAGCCGATCTCGCCGGCCATGGCCAGCGCGCTGTCGTGATGTTCGGCAAGCAGGTCGAGGCTCTGCCGGTCCAGGCGAATCCGAGCCCCTCCGCCGGAGACGGCCTCGACCCTGCCGAGCCTGATGTCTCCGATCCCGCCGGCCGGCTGCAGGTCGCGCGTCATCTCGTTCATTATATCAAGCGTCCCGATCCATGGCCGGGGGTCTAGCGGCGGGCGGTTAACAAAGCCGCCACGTCGCGCAGGATCTTGCTATTCGCGCAGGCGACGGAAAGCCACGCTCGCGGCCCAGCCGAGCGCGAGCGAGAGAAGGACGGCGGTCAGGCCGTAGACTATGCCGTGACGTTCCGCAGCGCGGGCTACGAAGGCTTCCATCCCCGACTTGTGGATCTCGATCTCGCGGGTCGCGGCAGCAACCACGCGGCCGCGCTCGATCAGGAAGGTCTCGGCGGTGTAGCGCCCGACCGGCACGCGTGCCGGGATGGCGATGCGTGCCCGATAGAGCACGCCTTCGCTGATCTCGACGCCCCGGTCGGTCTCGGAATAATAGCCGCCGCGCCGCTTGAGCTCGATCAGCCCCTCCTCGAAGCGCTGATCCTCGGCAAGGTTGCCCGAGCTGGCGGGGGACAGCTGCAGATTGTCGATGCCCAGCTCGTAGATGACCGCCGTGCGCTGGTCGACGAGCTGCGCAATCGGGCGCGAGGAGGCGAGCGCGTAGAAGGACGGCACCGAGCGGAAGTCGCTGCTGTCGGCGTTGATCCACATGCCCGCGATCTTGCGCTTCTCGCGCACCAGCACGGGCTCGGAAGGGCCCTTCACCACCACGGCGATCTGGGCGTCGTCGCTGGGCGTTCGTCCGCCCGGATAAAGGATCGCCCCGAACAGCAGCAGTTCGGCACCGGTGAAGCTGTAGATGATCTCGATCTTGCGTTGCGATACGTCGGGGACGAGCTTGGGGCTCGATGCCGCGATCAGGGCCGGTGCCAGACAGGCGAGGAGCAAGGCCCTCATAGCGGCTGCACCGTGAAGATTTCGGGCGGCCGCCAAGTAAGGCCCAGCAACATGCGGATCGCGACGACGAGGACGATGAAGGCAAGCGCGAGGCGCAGATATTCGGGCTTCATCTTCAGCGCCATGCGCGTGCCGACCTGCGCGCCGGTCACGCTGCCGACGAGCAGCAGGGCGGTCAGCACCAGGTCGACCGCGCGGGTGGTGAGGGCGTGAACCATCGTCGTCGCCGCCGTCACGAAAAGGATCTGGAACAGCGAGGTGCCGACGACCACCCGCGCGGACATGCCGAGGATATAGATCATCGCCGGCACCAGGATGAAACCGCCGCCGACGCCCATCAGCACGGTCATGACACCGGTCGCGAGACCGAGCAGGAACGGGGCCAGCGGCGAGATGTAGAGGCCGGAGCGGTAGAAGCGCCAGCGGAACGGCATCATCGCGATCAGCGGATGGTGGCGTCGCCCGCTCGCCGGCGGCGCGACTCCGCGCCATTGCGCATGCAATGAGCCGATCGCATCCTTGGCCATCACGATGCCGATGCTGCCCAGCATCAGCACATACATGACGTTCACGACCGTATCGATCTGGCCGATGTCCTGCAGCAAACGAAACAGGAAGCCGCCCAGCAGCGATCCGATCGCGCCACCCGCGACCAGCACGCCCCCCATCTGATAATCGACGCCGCCACGCGTGCCATGGGCAAGCACCCCCGATACGCTGGCGCCGGTGATCTGAGGTGCGGAGGAGGCGACGGCAACGGCGGGAGGGATGCCGTAGAAGATCATCAGCGGCGTTGTCAGGAACCCGCCGCCGACACCGAACATGCCCGACAATATGCCGACCAGGCCGCCCAGGCCGATAATCACCAGGATGTTCACCGACAGTCCGGCAATGGGCAGGTACAAATCCATGGCTGCAGGGCTAGAGCATTTTCGCCGCTCGGGGAAAGGCCCAAGCGCCACAGAATGTCGGTTTCGGTGGGTGATCGGATCGTTGCAAAGACCAGCCCCTTGCCCATCGCGCCGGTGCAGGGCTATGCAAGGCCATGGTTCCCTTTTCGTTCTGTTCGGTCGATCTGCTGGCGCTCGGCGAGGGCGGGCTGTTCCACGCGCCGACGGCCAGCCTGCTGTTCGCCGATCTCCATCTCGAAAAGGCGAGCAGCTACGCACGGCGCGGGCAGATGCTGCCCCCCTATGATTCGATCGAGACGCTTCGTCGTGTGCTGGCGCTGGTCGAACGCACAGGAGCGGAAGCGGTCTATTGTCTCGGCGACAGCTTCCACGACAGGAAAGGCACCGAGCGTCTGACCGACGAGGCGCTCGGCCTCCTCGCCCTGCTGACGGCGCAAACACGCTGGACCTGGATCGTCGGCAACCATGATCACGCCATCGCCGATCCGCTGGGCGGCCATATCGTCGCCGAGGCGGAGCTGGCCGGGCTGGTGCTCCGCCACGAGGCCGACCGCCGTGACCCTCGCCCGGAGATCTCCGGGCATTACCACCCCCGCTATATGGTTATGTTGCGCGGGCGGCGGGTGTCCCGGCCCTGCTTCGTGGCGGGCGCAACCAAGCTGATCCTGCCGTCCTTCGGCGTTCTGACCGGCGGAATGGATGCGGCCGATCCCGTCATTCTCGGGACGGTCGGGGCCGGTGCGCGGGCGCTGATCGCGGTTCAGGAGCGGCTGTTGGGTTTCCCGCTCGCCGCCTGAGCGATGGGATCAACCCTTGGGATAGACCATCACGGGCTGCTTGCGGAACCGCTCGGGGAAGGCGATGCGCAGCGCCTCGACCTTCGGCAGGTCGTTATAGACGATATAGGGATAGTCGGGTTTCCGCAGGAGGAAGTCCTGATGATAGCGCTCGGCCGGATAGAAGGCCCGATAACGCTCGACCTTCGTCACGATCGGTGCCTTCCACAGCCGCGCGGCCGACAGCTGGGTGATATAGGCCTCTGCTGTCGTGCGCTGTGCCGGCGTCGTCGGGAAGATCGCGGTGCGATACTGGCTGCCGCGATCGGGGCCCTGCCGGTTGAGCGTGGTCGGGTCGGCGACCAGCGCGAAGAAGATGCGCAGCAACGTCCCGTAGCTGACCTTGGACGGATCATAGGTGATACGCACCGCTTCGGCATGGCCGGTGCTTCCCGATCCCACGGCCTCATAATTGGCGGTGTCGGCCGAGCCGCCCGAATAGCCCGATACGGCGGACTGGACGCCTTCGACATATTGGAACACGCCCTGCACGCCCCAGAAGCATCCGCCGGCAAAAATGGCGGTTGCGGTAGCGGCCCGATCCGCGGGGTCGACCGCAGGCGCTGGAACGCGAACGATGGGGCCGGGCGCAACCTTGGGGGCCGGGGCGATGGCCGGGCTGCGCGTGGCCATCGTTCCAGCTGCGGCCAGAAGCAGCACGCCAGCGCAAATGCCAGCGATCATCGGTCGGTTAGGACTGTCCGTCAAAAGGTCATCCTTTTTTTCGATCCTGTGACGTTTATGTCACACAGATAGCGAGCCGCCAACCGGATTCAAGCCGGGCGGTGTTTGCGATCGTGTCGGGATGAGGCGATACGACCGCGCCCTCCCCGATGCGGGGAGGGCGGGAAATCGTCAGGCGAGCGCCGCGCAGGCGGCCTGGATACGGGTGCAGGCTTCGGTCAGCACCGCTTCCGACGTGGCATAGCTGACGCGGAAGGCCGGCTCGAGACCGAAGGCCGCGCCATGGACGGCGGCGACGCGGTGATCGTCGAGGAAATAGTCGATCAGGTCGGCGTCGGTCGCGATAGTCTTGCCGGTCGGGGTCTTGAGGCCGATCAGGCCCGACACGTCGGGATAGACATAGAAGGCGCCTTCGGGGCGCGGGCAGTTGATGCCCTTGGCCTCGTTCAGCATCGCCACGACGAGGTCGCGGCGCTTCTGAAAGGCGATGGCGCGCTCGGCCAGGAAGGACTGGTCGCCGTTCAGCGCGGCGGTCGCCGCCGCCTGGGCGATCGAGCAGGGATTGGAGGTCGACTGCGACTGCAGCTTGGACATCGCCTTTATCAGCTGTGCGGGGCCGCCCGCGAAACCGATGCGCCAGCCGGTCATCGAATAGGCCTTGGAACAGCCATTCACCGTCAGCGTGCGCTCATAGAGGTCGGGCGCGACCTGCGCGATCGTCGCGAATTCGAAGCCGTCGTACAGGATGTGCTCGTACATGTCGTCGGACATGATCCAGACATGCGGATGGCGGCGCAGCACCTCGGCGATCGCCTTGAGCTCGTCGGCACTATAGGCGGCACCGCTCGGGTTCGACGGCGAGTTGAGCAGCAGCCACTTGGTCTTGGGGGTGATCGCCGCCTCGATCTGCTCGGGGGTGATCTTGTACAGCTGATCGGCGCCCGCGCGGATGAATACCGGCGTGCCGCCCGCGAACTGGACGATGTCCGGATAGCTGACCCAGTAAGGCGCCGGAATGATCACTTCGTCGCCCGCCGAGACGGTCGCGACGAGCGCGTTGAACAGCGTGTGCTTGCCGCCGACATTGACGCTGATCTGCGAGGCTTCGTAGGTCAGGCCGTTGTCGCGCTTGAACTTGGCCGCGATCGCAGCCTTGAGTTCGGCGGTGCCGTCGACATTCGTATATTTGGTCTGGCCCTTGCGGATCGCTTCGATCGCCGCCTCCTTGACGAAGTCGGGCGTGTCGAAGTCGGGCTCGCCTGCCGAAAGGCCGATCACGTCGATGCCCTTCGACTTCAGCTCGAGCACCCGGCTCGTCATGGCGAGCGTGGGCGAGGGCGAGATGCGGTTGAGGGCAGGTGCGATGAGGCTCATGGCGAGGCGCTTTCCTGTTGCTGCGCTGATGGAAACGGCCGCGCTATAGGGGAGAGGGGGCTCTGCCTCAACCTCCGTTGTGCGCCGCCGCAACAAGGCGTGCCGCGATGAGGCCGCGCAGCGAATTACCGATGAAGAAGCCGTCGGCGAGATCGGCTGCGGTCAGCCGCTCCTCATAAGCGCGCCCTTCGTCGATCAGACGCTCGCGGAGAATGCCGGGGAGCAGCCCGCGGCCGGGCGGGGTTGCCAGCCGATCGCCGCGCGGCACGAAGATGTTGGTGAAGCTGCCTTCCGTCAGGCCCCCGTCGGGCGTGCAGAACACGATCTCGAATGTGCCGGCTGCCCGACGCGGGGCATCGTAGAAGTCGCGGTCGGTGGTCTTGTGGACCAGCCTTATGTCGTCTGCGGGAACGGTCAGATCGACCAGTGCCACATCGACCGGTTCGGTCGGCTTGGGCGGCAGGCGCCGGACTTCGATGGCGATCGCGCCGCTGCGACCCAGCAGCAAGCGCACCCGCGCATCATGGGTCAGGCGAAAGGTCGCAGCCTGCAATTCGTTGCGGCAGTCATGCCGGTTGAACCGGAAGCCGAGATCGTCGGCGCTGCGGCGCATCCGCTCAAGATGGCGTTCGAGTTCGACGAATCCGTCAAGGGCTTCGAAACGCATCGTTTCGATGAGGTCGAACGCCGTCGACGTCATGGCTTTCCGCTGCTCCCTGTCGCCCCGTGGGCGGCGCTCATTGGCCCTGCCCTCCCTATGGTGCGAAACCGTGCCGAGCAAAAGGGCTTATCGCCGTTGGTCCCGTCCGTGGCTGTCGAGAAGCCTGGGCCACGCGGCATATTGCATCTGGTTCCTCGCGCCGCCATGTCCGCTAAATGACCAATCAAGCCACTCCGCCCCTAAAGGCCGCCATCGTGCCGGTCACGCCCTTGCAGCAGAACTGCACCCTGATCTGGTGCACCAAAACGATGAGGGGCGCGTTCGTCGACGCCGGGGGCGATCTCGAACGGCTGAAGGCTGCCGCCGCCCAGCATGGGGTAACGATCGAAAAGCTGCTCGTGACCCACGGCCATATCGACCATTGTGGCGGCACCGGCATTTTGGCGGAGCAGCTTGGCGTGCCGATCGAAGGACCGCACCCCGACGATCGCTTCTGGATTGCGCGGCTGGACGATGATGGCCGCAATTACGGCATCGAGGGGCGGGCGTTCGAGCCGGATCGCTGGCTCGACGACGGCGACAAGGTCACGGTCGGGGAGCTCGAGCTCGACGTGATCCACTGTCCGGGGCACACCCCGGGGCATGTCGTCTTCCACCATGCCCCATCGAAGCTGGCGCTGGTCGGAGACGTTCTGTTCCAGGGATCGATCGGCCGGACCGACTTTCCGAAGGGCAATCATGACGATCTGATCGCTTCGATCACCGGCAAGCTGTGGCCGCTGGGCGGCGCCACCGCCTTTGTGCCCGGTCATGGACCGATGTCGACCTTTGCCCATGAACGGATGAACAATCCGTTCGTGGCGGACCGGGTCGTCGGCGCCTGATGCGGGGAGCGGCATTGCTGCCGCCCCCGTCGCGGGTCAGCGGTCTGCCGTAAGGCCGTCGTTGGTGACGGTCGTGACCATGCCGTTCTTGGTCGTGTAAGGGATGGTCAGCGCATAGCCGGCCAGGCCCAGGGTGACGACGAAGCTGATGAGGACTCCGGCCGCGCGAAGGACGTTGGGCGTCTGCCGGTCCATGCCGAACGGGTGAAGCACGCGGCCGGCTATATATATAATGCCGGCACCCCACAGCCAGTTCTGCGTCCCCTGAGTGAATTCGATCAGCGCCATCAGGATCAGAATGATCGGCGTATATTCGATGAAATTGGCCTGGGCGCGCATCCGCGCCAGCAGCAGCGGCTTGCCGCCATCGCCGATCAGCACCTTGTCCTTGACGCGGATCGTCGCGATGCGGATGGCGAGCCATATGTTCAGTATGGCAGCGGCGCCGGCGATCGTCAGCGTGATGGGCAGGATCATATCCCCTCCTTGGTTGGAAGCGCGTTGATTGGCAGGTCGTACCGATACTTGCAACGCGGAGCGAAATCGCTATAGGTCGCGCGCTCGCGACGAGCCCGACCCCCCACAGGGTTACGGGCGTTCGTCGCTTTATTTGTTTAGCTAGGAACAGGTGCCGACATGGCCGTCCCCAAGAGAAAGACCTCGCCCTCCAAGCGCAACATGCGCCGCAGCCACCACGCGCTGACGGTGGAAGCGTTCCAGGAGTGCCCGAACTGTGGCGAGCTGAAGCGCCCGCACAATCTCTGCAACGCCTGCGGTCATTATAACGGCCGCGAGATCCTCTCGGTCGAGGCCTGACCAAGGCCTTATCCGGGGGATGACCGTGGACGAAGCACCGCGAATCGCCATTGACGCGATGGGCGGTGACGGTGGGCCGGCGACGATCGTTGCCGGCGTCGCCCTTGCTCGCCAGCGTGATCCATCATTGCGATTCACCCTGTTCGGCGATGACGCCGCGCTGCGCGCGGAGTTGCGTCGCCACTCGGGCATGGCCGATTCGGACGTCGTTCACTGCCCTGACGTGATCACCGGCGACGACAAGCCGAGCCAGGCGATTCGTCGGTCCAAGACCAGCTCGATGGGAGCCGCGATCCAGGCTGTGAAGGCCGGGGACGCGGCCGCTGCATTGTCGGCCGGCAACACCGGCGCTTTGATGGCGATCGCGAAGCTGTCGCTGCGGACGATGCATGGCATCGATCGGCCGGCGCTCGCCGCGCTGCTGCCGACGCTGGGTGAGCGCGATCTGGTCATGCTCGATCTGGGCGCCAACACCGATTGCGACGCGCGCAATCTCGTCGAGTTCGCCGTCATGGGGGCGGCCTATTCGCGTTTGGCGCTCGGCACCGAGCAGCCGCGCGTTCGGCTCCTCAACATCGGCACCGAGGAGCTCAAGGGCACCGGCGAACTCAAGGATGCGGCAGCCCAGCTGCGCCAGCAGACCGGCAGTGGATGGCGCTTCGACGGTTTCATCGAGGCCGATCGGCTTGGCCGGGGTGAGGCGGACGTCATCGTCAGCGACGGCTTCTCGGGCAATATCGCGCTCAAGTCGATCGAAGGTACGGCGCGCTTCATCACCGATCTGCTGCGCCGCGCCTTCTCCAGCTCGATCCGGTCCAAGGCGGGTTTCCTTCTGTCCAAGCCGGCGTTCCAGCTGCTGCGCCATCATCTCGACCCCAATAATCACAATGGTGCCGTCTTCCTCGGCCTGAATGGGCTTGTGGTGAAGAGTCATGGCGGCGCCGACGAGAAGGGAATCGCCAATGCGATCAGCCTTGCCGCCAAGATCGCTCGCGAGGACCTCACTCGCCGGATCATCGACGATCTGGAGGATTTCCGGGGCAGCGTCGTCCAGCCGGAAGATGTCGCATGAGCGCTGAGCGGGTGCGTCGCGCCGTTATCGCCGGCACCGGCTCGGCTCTGCCGCGCCGCCAGGTGACCAATGCGCAGCTCGCCGAGACCGTCGATACGTCCGACGAGTGGATCGTCGAGCGGACCGGCATCCGCATGCGCTATATCGCGGGGGCGGGGGAAACCACCTCCTCGCTGGCAACAGACGCCGCCCGGCGGGCGATCGAGAGCGCAGGGATCGCGCCGTCGGCGATCGACCTGATAATCCTGGCCACCGCCACGCCAGACCAGACCTTTCCCGCATCGGCCACGATCGTGCAGACCGCACTCGGCATCGACGATTGCGTGTCTTTCGACGTGCAGGCTGTGTGTTCGGGCTTCCTCTACGCGCTGTCGGTCGCCGACAGCATGATCAAGAGCGGCGCGGCCAACCATGCGCTGGTGATCGGCGCCGAGACGTTCAGCCGCATCCTCGACTGGGAGGACCGCACGACCTGCGTCCTGTTCGGTGACGGTGCGGGCGCGGTCGTTCTGCGCGGCGAGGACAGCGACTCCGGCGTGCTGGCGACCCGGCTCCATGCCGATGGCCGCCATAATCAGCTGCTCTATGTCGATGGTGGTCCGTCGACCACGCAAACCGTCGGCAAGCTCCGCATGAGGGGACAGGAGGTCTTCCGCCATGCGGTGACGAACCTCGCCGAGGTGCTGCGCGAGGTGCTGGCGGCGGCCGACCTGACCGTCGCCGATATCGACTGGGTCGTTCCGCACCAGGCCAATCGCCGCATTCTTGACGCTACGGCACGCAAGCTCGGTCTGCCGGCCGAGCGCGTCATCATCACCGTGGACCAGCATGCCAACACCTCGGCTGCCTCGGTTCCGCTCGCGCTCGATACGGCTGTCCGCGACGGTCGCATCAAGCGCGGCGACCTGCTGGTGCTGGAAGCCATGGGTGGCGGATTTACGTGGGGGGCCGCTGCGATACGCTATTGAAGCCCTTGGAATCGGCTTTGATTCGTGCGCTACTGTACGTAAGATAAGCGATACGTAACCGACCGGGGGGTTCTATGGCGTTGGATGGGGGCACTTTGACGCGGGCGGATCTGTCAGAGGAGGTCCATCGTGAGATCGGCCTCTCCCGCGCCGACTCGGCGGCGGTCGTCGAACAGATCCTCGAGCATATGAGCTCTGCCCTGGCGCGCGGCGAGAATGTGAAGATTTCCGGTTTCGGAAGCTTCATCCTCCGCCAGAAGGGAGAACGGATCGGCCGCAACCCCAAGACCGGGGTCGAGGTGCCGATCGCACCGCGGCGTGTTCTCACCTTCAGGGCCAGCCAGATGCTCCGCGATCGGATCGTTGCGGGGAATTAAGGCTTTTTCTTGAATGACTTCTGCTGGTGAAAAATCCGACGACGCCTTTCGGACCATTGGGGAGCTATCGGCGGAGCTTGGTATCCAGCAGCATATCCTCCGCTATTGGGAGACGCGTTTCCCGCAGCTGAGGCCGCTTCAGCGCGCGGGCAACCGGCGCTATTATCGACCTTCCGATGCCGCCCTCGTGCGTCGCATCCACAGCCTGCTTAACGAGCAGGGCTATACGATTCGCGGTGTGCAGAAATTGCTCTCGCAGAAGACCCCCGTCGACGATGCACCGCCTGAACCGGCGCCCGCTGCCATCCCGGCTCAGGCGATGGCGCTCCCCGAATCGGACATGGAAGCCGCTGCCGAACCGGCTCGGCCCTCTGCGCCGATCGCGCCGCAGCCGGTCCTCGTGGTCAATCAGACCTTGCCGGCGCCCGCACGGGCTGAGCTGCTCGCCATTCGTGAAGCTCTCGTCGAGGCGCTCGCCACCGATATGGACTGAGGCTCGCGGCTTCAGTTCTGATCCGGGCCGAGGCTGGGATCGAGATCGCGCGGGCGGATGAACAGCGACAAGGTGCCTCCATTGGCGCGCACGTCCTCCCAGCGCTCCACCGGAAAGCTGATCTCCGCGACGCTCGCGGTCGGGAATTTCTCCTCGACCTGGTCGCGCGCCTCATCGTCGATCCGGTCTGGGACAAGCATCAGGACGAGGTCCTCGAGCCCGGGATTGTGCCCGACCAGCAGAAGCGAATCATGGCGGTCGTCGGTTTCCTGTACGACATCGAGCAAGGACACGGCCGAGGCGAGATAGATTCGCTTGTCCCAGGCAGGGGCGATCGTCTCCCCGACGCCCTGCGCCAGCTCCTCGATCGTCTCGACGCAGCGTATCGCCGGCGAGGACAGGACATGGTCATAGTGCAGGCCGTTGTCGCGCAGATATTGCCCAATACGCAGCGCCGCCCGCTTGCCGCGCGCATTGAGGGGCCGGTCGAAATCGCGGGCGACGGGATCGTCCCACCCCGACTTGGCATGGCGCAAAAGCGTCAATTTCTTCACGGTGGCAGCACACTCCCTCGACCTTGGGCCGTGATGCCCGAAACAGGCGTCGGAAGAAAGTCCGCTTGCGGCAGCTATTCGCCTGCGGATCAGCGGTCGTCGCGACGGCCCTCATGCTTGTCATCGGCCAGCCTGGGCAGGAAATCGGGGCCCGTATGTTCGATACCGGCGGCCAGCGGCTTGTGGCGATCGGGTCGTTGCTGACCGGCGATTCGTCCGATCGCCTCGTCCAGCGTCACGCGCAGCACGGGCACACCGCCCGGAAAGGCGTCGAGCAGGCGCGATGGCGTGGCCGCGCCCAGCAGAACGAAATGGCCCCGGTCACCAGCGCTGCGGATCAGCCGGCCAAAGGCCTGGCGCAGGCGGGCGCGGACGATGCGGTCGTCATAGACGCTGCCGCCGCCGGCCGCCTTGCGTGCGGCGTGGAGGACGGTGGGGCGGGGCCAGGGGATACCTTCCATCACCACGAGCCGGAGCGATTCGCCCGGCACGTCGACCCCGTCGCGCAGTGCATCGGTGCCGAGCAGTGACGCGCGGGGATCGTCGCGAAAGATGTCGACCAGGGTGCCGGTGTCGATCGGATCGACATGCTGCGCGTAAAGCGGCAGCCCGTCCCGGGCGAGCCGGTCGGCGATGCGGGCGTGGACGGCGCGAAGGCGCGAGATGGCGGTGAACAGGCCGAGCGTGCCGCCGCCGGCCGCCGCGATCAGGCGGTGATAGGCCTGCCCCAGCTGTGCGACATCACCGCGCTTCAGGTCGGTGACGACCAGGACTTCGGCGCTGGTGGCATAATCGAACGGGCTCGGCACCGACACATGACGCGGGCTGTTGTCGAGATGGACGGTTCCCGCCCGCGCCTCGGCGCCGGCCCAATCCTCGCCGTCGCGCAGCGTCGCCGAGGTCACGAGCACGCCATGCGCGGCCTTCAGCACGGTCTCTGCCAGCGGTCGCGATGGATCGAGCCAGTGCCGGTGGAGGCCGATGTCGAGCTCGCGCCCCTCGACCCGGTCGACCGCCAGCCAGTCGACGAAGTCGGGATCGAGCGGCCCGCCCAGCCGCGCCAGCATCGCGATCCACGACGCGACCAGCTGTCCGCGCTGGGTGAGGCCGGCAATCGCCCCCTCGATCCGCGCGCGGGCCTGTCCGTCGAGCCAGTCGGGCCCGTCCTCCATCACCGCCGCCAGCCTCTGCCGCAGTTTCGCCATCGGCCGCATCAGCGCTTCCAGCGCTTCGATCGCGGGGCGGGCGGCGTCGATCAGTTCGGGTTCGGGCTGGCCGGCATCGGTTTCGAGGCCATAGCCCGCATCCTGCGCATCGGCGCGGGCGTAGACGGTGGCGCGCACCGCCGACAGCAGTCGCTCGATCGGGCCGAGCGGCAGGCTTTCGCCGAGCCGGCCGAGCCAGCCGTCGGCCGGCAGCAGGGTCGCAGCCGCAGCCGCTGCCTCGATCGCCAGACCACCTTCCTCGTCATAGCTGGCGACGTCGGACAGCCGGGCCGACAGGCCGCGCCGCCGCCCCCGCGCCTTGGCTTCGGGACCGATGATCCAGCGGCGGAGCTCGATCGTCTCCTGTCCGGTCAGCGCCGCGGCGAAGGTCGAATCGGCGGCGTCGAACAGGTGATGGCCTTCGTCGAACACCAGCCGCGCCAGAGGCTGCCCCTCGTCGGCGCGCCGCTGCGCCAGGATCATGACCAGCGCATGGTTGGCGATCACGATATCGGCATTTTCCGACGCGCGAGCCGCGCGCTCGATGAAGCATTTCCGATAATGCGGGCAGCCGGCATAGACGCACTCGCCGCGCCGGTCGGTCAGCGCGGTCGATCCCGCGCGGCGGAATAGCGTGGGGAGCCAGCCGGGCAGGTCGCCCCCGACCATGTCGCCGTCGCGCGTGTACATCCCCCAGCGCGCAACCAGTTGCGCCAGGATCGCGGCGCGATTCTGGAAGCCGCCCTGCAACGCATCCTCGAGGTTGAGCAGGCAGAGGTAATTTTCCCGCCCCTTGCGAACCACCACCCTGCGCGCGCGCTCGGCTGCATCGGGGAATATTCGCCGCGTCTCCTTGTCGAGCTGACGCTGCAGCGCCTTGGTGTAGGTCGACACCCACACCGCGCCATCGGCCTTCTCGGCCCAGAGCGAGGCCGGCGCCAGATAGCCGAGCGTCTTGCCGATCCCCGTTCCCGCCTCGGCGAGAACGACATTCGGTCTTCCTTCCCCGGCGCGGGGATCGAAGGCGCGGGCATTGGCGGTCGCATAGCTGCGCTGCCCCTCGCGGCTTTCGGCCTGCGGCCCGACGAGCGTGCCGAGGCGGTCGAGCACCTCCTGCTCGTCGAGGCGGACGTTGCGGGGCTGGGGACGGGCGTTCGCCTCGTCCCATTCGGGCAGGCGCGCGAACAGTCCGCGTTCGGATTGAGCCGGGGATTTGAGGATCTGCCCGATCGGCCCCGACCACGGCCAGCGCAGCCGGGCGAGCGACTGCGCGCTGTTATAGGCGCCGTAAGCCTCGGCCCAGTCTTCGGGTTGCGCCATGCGCGCAAGCAGCGCCCGGGCGGCTTCGATCAGAAATAGCGAGGCGCGCGCATCGTCGACCGGCGGCGTGAGGTCAAGCGCCCGGGCGAGGCCGGCGGGGGTCGGCACGGCGAAGCGCGCCGGATGGACGAAGGCGAAGAGTTCAAGCAGATCGAGACCCGAGAACTCCGCGATGCCGAGGCGGCTGGCGGTCACCGCAGCGTTCAGCACGATCATCGGGGTCTCGGCCGCACGTGCCGCAGCTTCCCCGCGCCCGATGCCCCGGACCTCGCCCTGCGGCGAGGCCAGCCAGATGCCGCCATGAGTGGCGTGCAGCGCCGGATAGGGGAGATCGGGGAGCATGGCTCCCATCTAGGGGCTAAGGAACGATTGGGGAACAGGCATCCGACAGGATTTGGCGGTGTCGCCGCCGATGTTGATTCGCGCCCCGCGCGCGCTACAGGACCGGATCATGACCGACAGCATCACCCCCGCCGCGCTGCGCGAAGCCGCGCTCGTCTCGAAGGCCTGGCCCTATGAGGAAGCTCGCAAGCTCCTCAAGCGCTACGAGAAGGGTGCGCCGCAGAAAGGCTATGTGCTGTTCGAGACCGGCTATGGCCCGTCGGGCCTGCCGCATATCGGCACCTTCAACGAGGTTCTGCGCACGACGATGGTGCGCCGCGCCTATGAGGAGATGTCGGACCTGCCGACGCGGCTGATCGCGTTCAGCGACGATATGGACGGCCTGCGCAAGGTGCCCGACAATGTCCCGAACCAGGAGATGCTGCGCGAGCATCTGGGCAAGCCGCTGACGCGCATTCCCGATCCGTTCGGCAAGTATGAAAGCTTCGCGCATCACAACAATGCGATGCTGCGGGAGTTTCTCGACCGCTTCGGCTTCGATTACGACTTTCGCTCGTCGACCGAAGCCTATGAGGGCGGCCAGTTCGACGAAGCGCTTAAGGACGTGCTGCGCCATTATGACGGGATCATGGCAATCATGCTCCCGACGCTGCGCAAGGAACGCCAGGCCACCTATTCGCCGGTCCTGCCGATCAGCCCGACCAGCGGCATCGTGCTGCAGGTCCCGGTCGAGGTGGTCGACGCAGACGCCGGGCTGATCCGCTTCGATGATGGGAGCGAGACGATCACCCAGTCGGTCCTGGGCGGCAAGGCCAAGCTCCAGTGGAAGGTCGACTGGGCGATGCGCTGGGTCGCACTCGGGGTCGACTATGAAATGTCGGGCAAGGATCTGATCGACTCGGTCGTCCAGTCGTCGAAGATCTGCCGCGAGCTCGGCGCCCGCCCGCCCGAAGGCTTCAACTATGAGATGTTCCTCGACGAGAAGGGCGAGAAAATCTCCAAGTCGAAGGGCAATGGCCTCAGCCTCGAACAATGGCTGACCTATGGCCCCGAGGAGAGCCTCGCTTTCTACGCCTATCGCGAGCCGAAAAAGGCCAAGCAGCTGCACATGGGCGTGATCCCGCGCGCGGTCGACGAATATTGGCAGTTCCGCGGCAATTATCCGGCTCAGCCGATCGAGCAGAAGCTCGGCAACCCGGTTCATCACATCCACCGCGCGACCAATGATCCGGTCCCGGAGAGCACGCTGCCGGTCACCTTCGGCCTGCTGCTGAACCTGGTGGGGGTGATGGGCGATGCGTCGCGCGAGCAGGTCTGGGGCTATCTCTCCAACTATGTGGAGAATGCCTCGGCGGAGAAATATCCCGAGCTTGATCGGCTCATCGGCCACGCGCTCGCCTATAACCGCGACTTCGTCGCACCGACGCTCAAGCGCCGCAAGCCCACCGAGAACGAGGCTGCGGCGCTGCGGGCGCTCGACGCCAAGCTTGCGGAAATGCCGGCCGGCACCGCCGCCGAGGATATTCAGAACGAAGTCTATGCGATCGGCAAGGACGAGGCTTATGGCTTTGCCTCGCTGCGCGACTGGTTCAAGGCTCTTTACGAGACGCTGCTGGGCGCCGAGCAGGGCCCGCGCATGGGCAGCTTCATCGCGCTTTACGGCATCGACAACAGCCGCCGCCTGATCGCCGAGGCGCTCGCCTGAGCGTAATTTTTTGAAAGCCAAGGGAAACCCTGGCTTTCTGCAGCGTTTCCGAGCCGGTCCAACCCCTTTCGGACTGGCATTGCGCGGCTCCGCGCATGTCGGCCGCGCCGTTGCGTATCACGCGGCGCGGCCACCCATGGTCAGCGCTGCGCGCGGGTCTGCTGGATCCAGTCGTCGATCTTGGCTTCGAGCACCGTCATCGGCAGCGCGCCGGTGTCGAGGACCTGGGCGTGGAAGGCGCGCGGGTCGAACCGTTCACCCAGTTCCTTGCGAGCCTTGTCCTTGAGCCGGAGGATGGTCAGCGCGCCGATCTTGTAGGCCAGCGCCTGGCCGGGCATGGCGATATAGCGCTCGACCTCGGCGGTGGCATCGGTGCGGCCGATGTTCGAATGCGACAGCATATATTCGATCGCCTGATCGCGGCTCCATCCCTTGGCATGGATGCCGGTATCGACGACCAGTCGCATGGCGCGCAGCATCTCGTCCGACAGCCCGCCGAAGCGCTGATAGGGATCGTTTTCCATGCCCAGATCCTTCCACAGCGTCTCGGCATAGAGCGCCCAGCCCTCGACGAAGGCGGTGTTGCCGCCGAACCGCATGAAGGCGGGGAGCGCATCATTCTCCTGCGCCAGGCTGATCTGGAAATGGTGCCCCGGCACGGCCTCGTGGAGATAGAGCGTCTCCATGCCGGGCGTCGTGCGCGACTTCAGGTCATAGGCGTTGAAGTAGAAGACGCCAGGCCGGCTGCCGTCGGGCGTCCCCGACTGGTAGCTGCCAGCAGCCTCGCTCTTCTCGCGATAGGGCTCGACCGCCTTGATCTCGAGCGGGCTCTTCGGGAGCAGTGAGAATTGCTCTGGGATGCGCTGGTCGACGCGCTTGCCGATGCGGAAATATTCGTCGCGCAGCCAGTCCGCGCTCTGCGGTTGGAACTTCGGATCCTCGCGCAGATAGACGAAAAATTCGGCTAGGCTGCCCTTAAAGCCCACCTGCGTCTTGATCTTCTCCATCTCGGCGGTGATCCGCGCCACTTCCTGCAGCCCCAACTTATGAACGTCCTCCGCCTTCAGCGGCAGGGTGGTGTGGACTTCGATCAGATGGGCGTAGAGCCGGTCGCCGCCCTTCAGCCCGACCAGCCCGACGCTGTCGCGCGCCACCGGCAGATAGTCGTTCTTCAGAAAATCTCGGAACCGCTTATAGGCGGGAAAGATGCCGTCGCGAATGATGGCGCTGGTCTCGGTGCGCAGCCGCTGCTGGTCGGCGGCCGGGATCTCGGCCGGGAAGCTCTTGACCGGGCCGTAGAAGACCGAGCCCTCGACGCCCTGCGCCATCTGCGTATCGATCTGCTCGATCATGTTGTTGACGATCAGCTTCGGCTCGACGACGCCGGAGGCCATGCCCTGGCGGAAGCGCTCGATCCAGCGATCGACCATCACCACATATTCGCGGTGCCGCTTCAGGTTGTTCTCATAATCGGCGACCGTCTTGAACGGCGCCGCGCCCTCGCCTGAGGCGAAGCCGGGATAGAAGGTGTGGAAACCCTGGAAATGGTCGACCGGCTGGACGACCGTTACTGCCATCAGGTCGGACGCAAATCCCTTGAGGTTGAGTTCGCTCTGCCATTTGAAGACGTCATAGGCGATCTGGTCGGTCGGGTTGAGTTTGGACCGGTCGATCTTCGCAAGCGCCGCGAGGTCGGCTTCGACCGCCGCCTTCTCGCCCGCCATATAGCCGTCGCTGACATAATCGCCGAGGCGATCGGCATAGCGCATGTCGCCACGGAACAGCGCGCTGAGCGGATTGCGGCGTAGCGAGGCTTCGTCGCTCTCGCGGAACAGATCGAGCAAGGCCTTGTCCTGCGCGGAAAGAGGGGAGGCGGGAGCGGTCGTCGCTGCAGGGGCGGCGTGGGCCGCGCCGGGGGCGATTATGAGAGCGGCCGAAAGGGCCGAGGCTGCGAGCAGCGCGGTACGGAGAATCATGGGAGCAGGCATCCTGTCTGTGATGCCCGTGCTATTTCACCCATAGAGTGTGGACGCAAGAAGCCCCGACATCGCGGGGATGCCGGGGCCTCCTGTGCTTCCGATGGCGTTACCAGAAGAAGCGGTTGTGGACTTCGACCACGCGACCGGTCCGCACGTTCACCAGGACCACGTCATTGCCGTAGCGCACCCAGCGATTATAGCCGGCCGGGCGCGGCAGGCGGTAGCGAACGGGATCGGCGATCACGTAGCGCGAGTGATAATAGGCCGGCGCGAAGCGGTAGCCGGGCGTGACCGGCCGATAGGCAAAGCCACGCGGGCCGACATAAGCGGGGCGGCGGAAGACGTCCCGATGCGACTGACGATAGTCGCGCCAGTCGCTGCGCGCTTCCTGACGTGCGTCGCGCAGCTCTTCGCGGGCCTCGCGCACGTCGCGGCGGTCGCCGTAACGCTGGGCTTCGCGCACATCGCGCTGCGCCTCACGAACGTCGCGCTGGCTTTCCCGCGCTTCGCGCAGCGACTGGGCCGACGCCATCGAAGGAATGGCCACGGCAGCGAGCAGGGCCAGGATGATCGGTTTACGCATGAGATATACTCCTCTCGAAATTCGCTTCGTCAAGACTCCGTGACGGGGGCCCTGTTCCTCCTCCGGCACTGGCATCTGATTCGCACAGGGGCGATGAACCGGGCGCGAACCCGATCGTCAGCGAAATGAAAGGTTGGGGTCGGCGACGGGACGCAACGAAAAGGGCCCGGCGGACGTGCCGCCGGGCCCCTCTCGGCCACTCTCTTGCCGGAGCCGTGATCAGAAGAAGACGTCGTAGATTATGTCGACGATCTCGCCCGACCGGAGGTCGACCAGAACCGCGTCGTCATAATAGCGCACCCAGCGATAGTCGCCGTAGGCCGGCGGCAGGCGATATTGCCACGGGTTGCCGATCCAGTAGCTCGACCCGTAGAACCAGGGATCGAAGCGATAGCCCGGGTACCAGCGTCGGTAACCGAAGCCGGCTCGAGGCGCGACATAGCGCGGCAGGCGATAGACGTTGCGATGGCTGTCCCGATAACCACGCCAGTCATAGCGGCGGTCGTCGCGCCAGGCGCGATCCCAGCGACGATCGTCGCGGCGTCCGTCATTCCTGTCCCACGAACGGCCATCGCGGTCGTGATCGGCATGGTCCCAGCCGCGGTCGTTCCGATCCCGCAATTCCCGGTCGCGGTCCCGGCGATCCTGTTCGAGGCGATCGGCGCCGCGGCCGTCCCAGCCTCGTCCTTCCCCGGCACGTCCGTCACGTCCGTCACGGTCGCGCCCATCCCAATTGCGCCCGTCGCGGTCGCGGCGGTCGCCGCCATTGTCCGGCGATCCGGGCGGAGGGGGCGTCGGGCGTCCGTCGCGCCGATCCTCACCGCCCCAGCGGCTACGATCGGTCGACCAGTTGCGGTCGCCGTCCCTGTCCCAGGTGCGGCGGTCCGAGGACCAGTTACGGTCGGGGGGCGTCGTGCCAGCTCCGGGGCGCGGGGTCGACGTCGCCTGCACAGGGGGTGCCGGGTGGCGGTCATCGCGGTTGCCTTCGCGATTCCAGTCGCGGGACGGGGCGGCCGGCGCAGGGGCCGGGCGGGGCTGCTCGGGCGCGCCCTGAGAGGCGCGATAGCGCTCCATTGCCTCGCGGCGGCTGTCGGCGTTCATCATCGCACCGCGCATGTCGCCCTGCCCGGCACGCGGACGGGGCGGCGGCGCATCCTGGGCGGCGGCCAAGGACGGAAGGACCAGGGCGGAACCTAGCAACAGGCCGGTCATCACCCGCGAAACGCTACGCATCGAAACATCTCCCGACGGCCGGCGCGATGCCTGCCTGATCTTCTTCTAACGGCGCGGGGCTTAGCGCCGGCTGAACCCGTGCGTCAGCCTGCCGAAAGAATCGGAGTCGGTTACGACCTCATTCGGTCGGCCTTGAATCGAGCGCCGGTACCGCCCGCGCGGCGTCGGCAGGGTCGATGCCGGGGGGCGGGGCGGCGGCGACCGTCTCTTCGCCTCTGCGAATCCGCGCGGCACGGCCGATCGCCCGACGGATGCGGGGATAGGTGCCGCAGCGGCAGATATTGGTGATCGCGGCATCGATCTCCGCATCGCTGGGCGAGGCGTTGCTTTCGAGCAGAGCCGCCGCCGCCATGATCATGCCCGGTTGGCAATAGCCGCACTGGGGCAGGTTTTCCGCGACCCAGGCCTGCTGCACCGGATGGCTGCGGTCGCGCGACAGTGCCTCGATGGTGGTCACGAAACTACCCTCGATCGAACCGATCGGCACGCTGCACGATCGCACCGCCTGGCCGTCGATATGGACCGTGCAGGCGCCGCACAGGCCTGCGCCGCAGCCATATTTGGTGCCGGTCATGTTGGAGGCATCGCGCAGCGCCCACAGTAGCGGGGTCGACGGATCCATCTTGTAATGGACGGGCTGGCCATTGACGGTGAACCTGGTCATGGCCCCTCATAACCCAGCGCCTGCGGGGACATAGCGAAAAAAGACATGCTTTCGCTTGAAGAATCACGGCTCCCTTGATAGGGGCCGCTCTTCACGGCGCGGAAAAAGCTTCCGCGACGACTAATGTTTTTGCGTCGTAGCTGGAGACTCCGTCGGATCGGCGGCGTGGATGGCTCGCTCCGCAGGATTTTGGAGACCGGTTTTTTTATGCAGATCATCGTTCGCGACAACAATGTCGATCAGGCCCTCCGCGCGCTCAAGAAGAAGCTGCAGCGTGAAGGCGTGTACCGCGAGATGAAGCTGCGTCGTCATTACGAGAAGCCATCCGAGAAGCGTGCCCGCGAGCGCGCCGCTGCGATCCGCCGCGCCCGCAAGCTGGAGCGCAAGCGGATGGAGCGTGACGGCGTTCGGTAAGAACGCTGTCGGGAGGCAGGCCCTGCCGCGCCTCCCTTTCTACATTCATGGCTGAGAGAGCGAAGCGTCTATGTCGGAAGTAACCGCCGTCCCCCTTCGTCCGATCGCGAAGGGATCGCTTACCAAATTGTGGGTAGGCATCGCGGCGGTCGTCGCTCTCGCCGTGGGTGCTGCTTATGTCAGCACCCAGAGCCAGGTCGTCATGGCGATGACCCCGGAAGAGTTTCTGGCATCGAATCGCGGCGGCAACGTCGTCGAGACGGCGTCCGGCCTTCAATATCGCGTGCTCGAAGAGGGCAGCGGTCGCAAACCGACGGTCAACGATCTCGTCCTCGTCGATTTCGAGGGCAAGCTCCCCAATGGCGACGTGTTCGAATCGAGCGCGCGCCATGGCGGTCCGTCGCCGATGCCGCTTCAGGGCATGATCGGTGGCTGGACCGAGGGGCTCCAACTGATGAACAGCGGCGCCAAATATCGCTTCTGGATGAAGCCCGAGCTGGCCTTCGGCCCCGGTGGCATTCCCGGCAAGGTTCCGCCGAACTCGATCGTCGTGTTCGACGTCAAGCTCAAGGAAGTGCTTTCGCCCGAGACGCTCGGCATGGGTGGCATGATGCCGCCCGGCCATGGCGGCATGTGAGGCCTGCCACTTCCATCGGATAGGAGAGGACGGGGGTCGCAGCGATGCGGCCCCTTTCTTTTTTCGCCTCTCGCCATCGCCTCCAGGTTGGCGGGGCTCACGGAGCACGCCATGTCGTTCATTATTCAGCGCCTCCCCATCGCCCTGTCCGTTCTCGCGGTGGCTTTGCCTGCCCGGGCGGCGGAGGCGCCGCTCCTGCCTGTGGTCTTGCGGGCGATCGACGGCTGCTGGACGGGCGAGGGACATGTGATGGGCAAGTCGGTGACAATGGCGATCCGGGCCCGGCCCGTCGCGCTCGACGCCTTGATGGTCGTGGACGCGGAGAGCCGTGCCATCGACGATCCCGCCGATCGCTACGCTGCGCATTTGACGCTGGGCGCTTCGGCGTCCGGAGGCGAAAAGGCCCAATCCCTGCTGACCGGCTATTGGGCCGACAGTTTCGGCGGGGGCTATGCCGCTGCCGGGCGCGGCATCGTCCGGGATGACGGGTTCGACATCGACTATGCCTATCCCGATGCGATCTTCGTCAATCGCTGGCGCCCGCAGGGTCAGACGCTGAGATGGGAGATCGTCGCGCGCTCGCCGGACGGCAGGGAAAAGCCCTTCGCGAACTATATGGTCCGCAAGACTGTCTGCGCGGAGACGGCGAAGAGCGAATGACGGCGGTCCGTGAGGACCGCCGCGACGCCGTCAGCGGCTTTCCTGCGGGTGCAGGCTGGTACCGGCGCGGCCACCGCGCAGGGCGGTAAACCAGCTGATCGGGTTCCACAGCTTGGTGCTGCCGTCGAGCGAGAAGGTGATGAACTCGGCGCGGCCGCCGATATTCTCGAACGGCACCGGACCGTCGAGGCCATTGCGATAGGCAGGCACGCGGCTGTCGGCCGACTGGTCGCGATTGTCGCCCATCACGAAGATATGGTCGGCCGGGATGGTGATCGCCGGATAATCGTCGATCGACTTATCATATCCAAGATCGAGCGTGTCGTAGCTGCGACCATTGGGCAGCGTTTCGCGGAAGCGGGGCAGCGCGCAATAAAGCTTGCCATCGGGCCCGACCGTGCGAAAGCCTGCGACTGCCGGGTCGCTGCAGCTGACATTGGCGTCGACCGCAATCATCGCCGGGCTTTCGGGCACCCGCTTCACGGGAACGCCGTTGAGCACGACCACGCCGCCGCGCACCTCGAGACGGTCGCCGGGCAGGCCGATGACGCGCTTGATGAAGTCGGTGTCCGACTGCGGCGGCTTGAGAATCACGATATCGCCACGTTCGGGCAGACGCCCGAACAGCCGTCCCTTGATGAAGGGCAGGATGTGGAAGCTGGGCGAGACATAGGACCAGCCATAGGGATATTTCGTCACCACAAGACGGTCGCCGGTGATCAGCGTCGGCATCATCGATTCGGACGGAATGTAGAAAGGCTTGGCGATGAAGCTGTGAAAGCCCAGCACCGCGAGGATCAGCCAGAAGATGCCGCGAATCTCGGCCCACCAGTCGGTACCCTCCTTCTTCGGCGCGGCCGGAGCCTCCACCGTGGGAACGGGAACGTCGCTGGCATTGTCCATGGGGTCACTCGGTCGATCGCTCACGCGATCTCCTCCTCACAAGGGGCGGGCATAGAGGATGACGAACGCCTGCGCCCAGGGATGATCGTCCGTCATCGTAAGGTGAACGTCCACGGCGTGGCCCGGCGGCGTCAACGCGTCAAGCCTTGCCTTGGCGCCGCCGGTCAAAACCAGCGTCGGCGCGCCGCTCGGCAGATTGGCGACGCCGATGTCCTTCATGAACACCCCCGCCTTGAAGCCGGTGCCGACAGCCTTGGAGAAGGCTTCCTTGGCCGCGAATCGCTTCGCATAGGTCGCGGCGCGGGTCAGGAGGCGGCGCTCGGCCTTGGCGCGTTCGGTATCGGTGAAGACCCGATTGACGAACCGCTCGCCGAACCGGTCCAGCGAGCCCTGGATGCGCTCGATGTTGCAGAGATCGGATCCGATCCCGACGATCACCGCGCCTCGTCCATCAACTGACGCATGCGCTGGACGACGGGGCCAAGCCCCTCGAAGATCGCCTCTCCGATCAGGAAATGGCCGATGTTGAGCTCGGCGATGTGGGGGATGGCGGCGATCGGCGTTACATTGTCGAAGGTCAGCCCGTGGCCGGCATGGGGCTCGATGCCGTTCTTGACGGCGAGCGCTGCGGCCTCCGTGATGCGCCGCAACTCCACCGCGCGCTCGTCGCCCTCGCTATGGGCGTAGCGTCCGGTGTGGAATTCGACGACCTGCGCTCCCAGCGAGGCCGCAGCGTCGAGCTGCCGGGCGTCGGGCTCGATGAACAGGCTGACGCGGATGCCTGCGGCGCGCAGTTCCGAGATCAGCGGCTTGAGGTGATTGTGCTGGCCAGCGGCGTCGAGCCCGCCTTCGGTCGTGACCTCCTCGCGGCGTTCGGGAACGATGCAGGCGGCATGCGGGCGGTGGCGCAGCGCGATCGCCACCATCTCTTCGGTCGCCGCCATTTCGAGGTTGAGGGGCAGGGCGATGCCGCCGATCAGCCCCGCAATGTCCTCGTCCATGATGTGGCGACGGTCCTCGCGCAGATGCGCGGTGATTCCGTCGGCCCCGGCCGCGCTGGCGATCTGGGCCGCACGGATCGGATCGGGATGAAGCCCGCCACGCGCATTGCGGATGGTGGCGACATGATCGATGTTGACGCCCAGGCGCAGCCGGTTCAACGCGGCCATGTCAGGCGGCCACCGCGGCGCGGCTGCCAGGCTTCACCGCAGGGATGGCGGCAAGCTCGGGCGGCAGTGCATCCGCCGAATAGGTGGGCACGTCGAGCCTGATCAGCGGGAAGAAGGGCACGCCCAGGTCGGCAGTACCGTTCGAGCGGTCGACCAGCGACGCGGCGGCGATGACCTCGCCCCCCGCCTCGGCGACAGCCTTGATGGCTTCCCTTGAGGACAGTCCCGTGGTCACGACATCCTCCATCAGCAGCACCTTCTGGCCGGGCTCGAGCCGGAAGCCGCGACGCAGATGGAAGACCCCGTCGGGCCGTTCGACGAACATCGCATCGAGCCCCAGCGCGCGTCCCATCTCATGTCCTGCGATCACGCCGCCCATCGCCGGCGCGACGACGGCACCCAGCTGAATCTTGATTTTATCGGGGATTTTCAGAGACAAAGCCTCTGCAAGGCGCGCCGCGCGTGCGGGGTTCATAAGCACCCGCGCGCATTGGAGATAGCGCGGGCTACGCAGTCCCGACGACAGGATGAAGTGGCCTTCGAGGAGCGCCTCGGCGGCCCGAAATTCGGCCAGCACCTGTTCGTCGTTCATTGTCGGGATCCTGTCTTGTGCTGCGAGCGCGCAGCAATGCGTCCAGATAGTGAGATGATATTATCGCTTCAACTGCTTGCATTCGGAGCCAAGCGGTGCTTGAGGCTGCGGGGAGCCGTGCCTATAAGGCACCGGAATTCGTAGGGCCCGACAACAGGATGGCACGCAAATGTCGTGCTTCACGGGGGTGAAATGAAGACGTTGAAGACTATCATGATGGCGCTCTCGCTGGCTTCGACGCCGGCGGCGCTGTACGCGCAGGAGGCAGCTCCGGCGGTGGCGACCACCGCCGAGGCGGCAGCGCCTGCCGCTGCGGCTCCGGCCGCCCCGGCTTTCCAGCATCGTGCGCCGGAAGCCGATATCGGCCAGCCGATCCCCGGCGGTTTCAAGCTTCAGCCCCAGGTGACGAAGGTCGGCGAAGACGCACAATGGCTGCATGACAGCCTGCTGATGCCGATCATCACGATCATCACGATCTTCGTTCTCCTGCTGCTGGTCTATGCGGTGATTCGTTTCCGCGCGAAGGCCAATCCGGTGCCGTCCAGGACGTCGCACAACACCATGATCGAGATCGTCTGGACGCTCGTCCCGGTTCTGATTCTGCTGGTGATCGCGGTTCCGTCGATCCGCCTGGTGGCCGCGCAATATGCCCAGCCCAAGGCCGACCTCACCATCAAGGCGATCGGCAACCAGTGGTACTGGACCTACCAGTATCCGGATAATGGCGACTTCGAGCTCGTCTCGAACATGCTGCCCGACGCCGAAGCCAAGAAGCGTGGCGAGCCGCGCATGCTGGCCGTCGACGAGCGTGTCGTCGTTCCGGTCAATTCGGTCGTGAAGATGATCGTCACGTCGAATGACGTCATCCACAGCTGGGCGGTTCCCGCCTTCTGGACCAAGATGGACGCCGTTCCCGGCCGTCTGAACGAAACCTGGTTCAAGGCCGATCGCGAAGGCCTCTATTACGGGCAGTGTTCGGAGCTCTGCGGTGCCCGCCACGGCTATATGCCGATCGCGGTCGAGGTGGTCTCCAAGGAAAAATTCGCGGAATGGGTCCGCTCCAAGGGTGGTTCGCTGCCGGGTGAGAAGGTCGCCGAGGCGACCGTCCCGGCGGTCCCCGCCGCTGCCGAGCCGGCCGCGCCCGCCACCGAAGCCGCTCCGGCGGCTCCGGCGACGTCCCAGCCTGCAACCGCGCAGAACTAAGGCACGATCCGATGACTGACATCACCGCAAACGCATCGCATTTCCAGGCGCATGACGATCATGCGCACCATGATGCCGATCACAAGCCGGCGTTCTTCCAGCGCTGGTTCATGTCCACCAACCACAAGGACATCGGTACGCTCTACCTGATCTTCGCGATCTTCGCCGGCATCGTCGGTGGCGCGATCTCGGGTCTGATGCGCGCCGAGCTCGCGCACCCCGGCATCCAGTTCCTGCCGATCTGGACGCAAATGATGGGCGGCGCGCCGGATATGGACACCGCGCTCCACATGTGGAACGTGCTGATCACCGCGCACGGCCTGATCATGGTCTTCTTCATGGTCATGCCCGCGATCATCGGCGGCTTCGGCAACTGGTTCGTTCCGATCATGATCGGCGCGCCGGACATGGCCTTCCCGCGCATGAACAACATCAGCTTCTGGCTGATGATCCCGGCCTTCACGCTGCTGCTCGGTTCGACCTTCTTTGCGGGCGGCACCGGTAACGGCGCGGGCACGGGCTGGACGGTCTATGCTCCGTTGTCGACCAGCGGCTCGGTCGGTCCGGCCGTCGACATGGGCATCCTCGCCCTCCACCTTGCCGGCGCCTCGTCGATCCTCGGTGCGATCAACTTCATCACCACCATCTTCAACATGCGCGCGCCGGGCATGACCCTGCACAAGATGCCGCTGTTCGTCTGGTCGGTGCTGGTCACCGCCTTCCTGCTGCTGCTGGCCCTTCCGGTCCTCGCTGCCGCGATCACGATGCTTCTGACCGACCGCAACTTCGGCACGACCTTCTATGACGCGTCGGGCGGTGGCGATCCGGTCCTGTACCAGCACCTCTTCTGGTTCTTCGGTCACCCCGAAGTGTACATCATGATCCTGCCGGGCTTCGGTATCGTCAGCCACATCATCTCGACCTTCTCGAAGAAGCCGATCTTCGGCTATCTCGGCATGGCCTATGCCATGGTCGCGATCGGCGTCGTCGGCTTCGTCGTGTGGGCGCACCACATGTTCACGACCGGTCTGTCGGTCGACACCAAGATGTACTTCACCGCCGCGACGATGGTCATCGCGGTTCCGACCGGCATCAAGATCTTCTCGTGGATCGCGACGATGTGGGGCGGCTCGATGACCTTCAAGACGCCGATGCTCTGGGCGATCGGCTTCATCTTCCTGTTCACCGTCGGCGGCGTCACGGGCGTCGTCCTCGCGAACGGCGGCGTCGACAACTATATGCACGATACCTATTATGTGGTCGCGCACTTCCACTATGTGCTGTCGCTGGGCGCGGTCTTCTCGCTCTTCGCCGGCTTCTACTACTGGTTCGGCAAGATGTCGGGCCGCATGTACAACGAGTTCCTGGGCCAGGTTCACTTCTGGCTGTTCTTCGTCGGCGTGAACGTCCTGTTCTTCCCGATGCACTTCCTGGGTCTCGATGGCATGCCGCGTCGTATTCCGGACTATCCGGATGCGTTCGAGAAGTGGAACTCGCTCGCGACCCACGGCTATGAGATCATGGCGTTCAGCATGATCTTCTTCTTCATCAACGTCTTCTGGTCGTTGTTCGCGGGCAAGAAGGCCGAGGGCAATTATTGGGGCGAAGGCGCGACCACGCTCGAGTGGACGCTGTCGAGCCCGCCCCCTTACCACCAGTTCGAGAAGCTGCCGCAGATCGGGGACGATCACGGCCACTGATCGACGGTGATTTCCTGACGATGAACCGCCGCTTCGACCTCCAGCGTCAGAGCGGCGGTTTCATGTAACGATGATTGAAGAGCAATGGCGAGCAAGGCTTTCCCGATAGACATGGTCGCAACGGCCGAGTGGCGCGATTTCCTTGCGCTAACCAAGCCGCGCGTGTTGACGCTCGTAGTCTTCACCGGCCTCTGCGGCCTGCTGGCCGCGCCGCAGGCGATCCATCCCGTGCTCGCCTTCACCGCCGTGCTCTGCATCGCGCTGGGCGCCGGTGCGGCGGGGGCGCTCAACCAATGGTACGAAGCCGACATCGACGCGATGATGGCGCGCACGGCACGCCGTCCGCTGCCGTCGGGCCGGATGGATCCCCAGTCGGCGCTGCACTTCGGCGTTGGTCTGGCCTGTTTCTCGGTCCTGCTGATGGGGCTGGCGGTCAACCTGCTGGCTGCGTTCATCCTGCTGGTGTCGATCCTGTTCTACGTCGTGGTGTACACCGTCTGGCTGAAGCGCCGGACCCCGCAGAACATCGTCATCGGCGGTGCGGCCGGCGCCTTCCCGGCGCTGATCGGCTGGGCAGCGGCGACGGGGCGTGTCGATACGCTTCCGGTCCTGCTGTTCTTCCTCGTATTCCTGTGGACCCCGCCGCATTTCTGGGCGCTCGCGCTGTTCGTGAACCCCGACTATGCCCGCGCCGGTGTGCCGATGCTGCCGGCTGTCGTCGGCCAGCGCGTCACGCGGCTGCAGATCATGCTCTATACCGTACCGATGGCGGCCACCGCCGTGGCGCCCTGGCCGCTCGGGCTGGCCGGCGCGATCTACGGCGTCGGTGCTTCGTTGCTGTCGGCCTTCTTCCTGCTGCTCGCCGTTCGCGTGGGGCTCAGCCGCGAAGCCGATCCCGCGAAGATGAAGGCGGAGCGCCGGCTGTTCGGCTTTTCGATCCTCTATCTGTTCATCATCTTCGGCCTGCTCGTGGCCGACAAGGTGCTGGCGTGAGCTTCACCCCTGAAGAGCAGAAGGAAATCCAGCGGCGGCAGAAGTCGCGCGCGCTGGTGACCGCCCTGATCCTGGGCGGCATGGTGGTCCTCTTCTACGCGATCTCGATCGCGAAGATGCTGTGATCGCGCCGGAAGCCCGTAACAAGCGCGTGGGCGCGATCGCGCTCATGATCGCGCTCGGCATGCTGGCGCTCGGCTATGCATCGGTGCCGCTCTACCGGATGTTTTGCCAGGCGACCGGCTTCGGCGGTACGACCCAGCGCAGCGAAACGGGGGTCGCGCCCGGCGCGGTCGTGGGCAAGCTGATCGACGTCCGCTTCGATGCCAATGTCTCGCCCAGCCTGCCCTGGCAGTTCGGACCGGAAAAGAAGGTCGCCCGCGTCGCCATCGGTGCGCGCCAGATGGCCTTCTTCACCGCGACCAATCTCAGCGACCACGCGATCACCGGCACCGCTGCGTTCAATGTCACGCCCGAGATTGCCGGTGCCTATTTCACGAAGATCCAATGCTTCTGCTTTACGCAGCAGACTCTGAAGCCCGGCGAGACGATCCGCATGCCGGTGATCTATTATGTCGACCCCGCCATCCTGACCGACAAGGAAGCCGGGAAACTCAACGAAATCACGCTGTCCTACACCTTCTACCCCGACAAATCCGCTGTGGATTCCGGACGGGTGGGCGGTTAAGGACGTTCCAGCAAAATATCAGGGGCACGGAAAATGGCCGGAGCGAAGAGCCACGATTATCATATCCTACCGCCTAGCATCTGGCCGTTTTTCGGCTCGATGTCGGCGCTGGTCATGGCGTCGGGCGGGATCATGTGGATGCACAAGGCTGCCTTTGGCGGCTATGTCTTTTTCGCCGGGCTGCTCGGCGTCCTGTTCACCATGTACAGCTGGTGGGCGGAGGTCGTTCGCGAGGCGCATGCCGGCGACCACACCCCGGTCGTCCAGCTCCACCTGCGCTATGGCATGATCCTGTTCATCGCCTCCGAGGTGATGTTCTTCGTCGGCTGGTTCTGGGCCTGGTTCGACTTCTCGCTCTTTCCGGTCGCCCTCGAATATAATGAGGGTGTTACCTCGATCATCGCCGGTCCGAACAGCGTGACCCAGGCTGCCGGCCTGTGGCCGCCGAAGGGCCTCGAGGTCATCGACGCCTTCCATCTGCCGCTGCTCAATACGCTGCTGCTGCTCTGCTCGGGCACCACGGTGACCTGGGCGCACCACGCGTTGCTGCACGGCGATCGCGACGGCCTCAAGAAGGGCCTGTGGCTGACGATCATCCTCGGCCTCGTGTTCAGTTCGGTGCAGGCCTATGAGTACATGCACGCGCCGTTCGTCTTCAAAGGCCTGAACTACAGCGCCGCCTTTTTCATGGCGACCGGCTTCCACGGCTTCCACGTGCTGATCGGCACGATCTTCCTGATCGTCTGCCTCGTCCGCGCCTATAAGGGCCACTTCACCCCGCAGCAGCATTTCGGGTTCGAAGCAGCTGCCTGGTATTGGCACTTCGTCGACGTCGTGTGGCTGTTCCTCTTCATCGTCGTCTATGTGTGGGGCGGCTGGGGCGCGCCGGTTCACGGCTGATCCGACGCTTGTCGAACAAGGGGCGCGGCGGCGGGGCAACCTGTCGCCGCGCCTTTTCTATTTGCGGGGTAAGCGAATGATCGAGCCGTCCGAGGGCACGGCGCCACAGCCGCTTCAAGCTGCCCTGCGCGGGCTCTGTCCGCGATGCGGCAGCCCGGGCCTGTTTGCCGGAATGCTGCGCTTCTCCGAGCGCTGCCCGCGATGCGGTCTCGATTATGGTTCGTTCAACGTCGGCGACGGTGCCGCCGCCTTCCTCATCCTGATCGTGGGTGCCGTGGTCAGCCTGCTCGCCATCCTCGTCGAGCTGCGCTGGGAGCCGCCTTTTGTGGTCCACCTCATCCTGTGGCTTCCGCTCACTCTGGGATTGACGGTGGTGCTGATGCGCTTTGCCAAGGGACTGCTGCTCGCGCTGGAGTTTCGCAACGCCGCGCGCGAGGGGCGGATCGTGAAGGACGATTGATGCGCAGACTTCCGATCCTGCCGACGCTGGTCGTCCTGCTCGCCGTCGGCGCGATGATCGGGCTCGGCCTGTGGCAATTGCAGCGCGCCGAGTGGAAGGAGGGGCTGCTTGCCCGATATCGCGCGGCCGCGACCGCACCGCCGCTCGCCGGACTGCCGGCCGGGACTTTGCCCGATTCGCTCGGCTTCCGGAGGGCGTCGCTGGACTGCGTCGTGGCCGGCGCCCCGATCCAGCTCGGCGGGCAGGGGCCGGATGGCGCTCCTGGCTTCCGTTCGATCCTGCCCTGCCGTCTGGCCGATGGTCGCGAGATGCTGGCCGATATCGGATGGCAGCGGGTCGGCAGCGCGCTTCCTGCTCCGGCTTCGGGCGCGACGCTGTCGGCGGCCGGCGTGCTGGTTCCTGACGAAGTGCTTGCAGAGCGTTTTGCCGGTCGCCCTGTCGGGCCGATGCCCTGGCTGATCGTGCTCGAAACACCGCTGCCCGGCTATGCGCCCAGCAAGCCGCCCGCTATCGAGACGATCCCGAACAACCATCGCGGTTATGCGGTGCAATGGTTCCTGTTCGCCACCGTGGCGCTGGGCATCTACGGTCTGGCGATCAGAAGACGGTGGCTCGACCGGTGATGCGGCGCGTCAGCCAGGCGGAGATCGGTGATCGGCGATGGGATGTGCTCGTCGTCGGGGCGGGCTTCGCCGGGGCGGTGATGGCGGAACGCTTCGCCGCCGATGCGGGGCTGAGCGTTCTGGTCATCGACCGGCGCGAGCATGTCGGCGGCAATGCCTATGACGAGCGCGACGCTGCCGGAATCCTCGTCCATCGCTATGGCCCGCATATCTTCCATACCAACAGCCGCGATGTGTTCGACTATCTCTCGGCCTTCACCGACTGGCGTCCCTATGAGCACCGCGTGCTGGCCGAGGTCGATGGCCGCTGCCTGCCTTTCCCGATCAACCGGACGACGCTGAACCTGCTCGAAGGCCTGTCGCTGACATCCGACGACGAAGCGGAGGCCTATCTCCAGACCATCGCGGAACCGGTGGAGCCGGTGCGGACGTCGAAGGACGTCGTGGTCGGGCGGATAGGGCGCGCGCTCTACGAACGCTTTTTCCGGGGCTACACGCGCAAGCAATGGGGGCTCGACCCGTCCGAACTCGATGCCTCGGTCACGGCGCGTGTCCCGGTGCGGACCAATGACGACGATCGCTATTTCACCGACAGCTTTCAGGCGATGCCGGCCGATGGCTATACGGCGCTGTTCGAGCGTATGCTCGACCATCCGAATATCGCGGTGGCGACGGGCGTCGACTTCTTCCGAATCAGGGCCCAGCTTCGCTTCGACCGTCTCGTCTACACCGGCCCGATCGACGAATATTTCGGCCGCTGCCACGGGCCGCTGCCCTATCGCTCGCTCAGTTTCCGGCACGAGACGCTCCCCGTCGAGCGCTTCCAGGCGGCGGCGGTGGTCAACTATCCCGATGAGGCCGTCCCCTACACCCGGATCACCGAGTATAAATATCTGACCGGGCAGCAGTCGCCTTCCACCAGCATCAGCTACGAATATCCGTCGGCCGAGGGCGATCCTTATTATCCGGTGCCCCGGCCGGAGAATCAGGCGCGCTTCCGCGCCTATCAGGCAATGGCCGATGCCTTGCCGGATGTCCTGTTCGTCGGCCGGCTGGCGACCTATCGCTATTATAATATGGACCAGGTGGTGGCGCAGGCGCTCGCCAGCTATCGCCGCGCGCGCCGGTGACTCCGGCACGCGAGCGCCTGCGCCGGTCGTTCGGTGGCGTCATGGCTTTGGCCGGTGCCGGATTCGTCCGGCCCAGGACCCGGATGCTCCTGCTCAGCGATGGCCGTGAATATACCAGCGAGCAGCAATTCGCGCCGATCTGGCGTCATCGCACCCGCCTGCGTCGCGACCTGGGGCTGGCGGTCGACTGGCGGCTGCTCGAAGGGCAGGGGCACGCGGTCGGTCCCGGCCTTGCCGGCTATGACGTCATCGGGCTCAAGCTCTCCTTCCGCTGCCGCGGAACTGAGGTGCTGGATATCGTCCGCCAGCTCCGCGAGGCCATCGGCCCCGGCAGCGATACCCGCCTCGTCTATTTCGACGGCGACGATGACAGCGCGGTGCTGTGGCCTGAACTGGTCGAGCGGGTCGACCTCTATGTGAAGAAGCATCTCTTCGCGGACCTGGCCGACTACCGGCGCGCCTTCATCGGCAAGAGCAACCTGACCGACCATGCGGCGCGAATCGCAGGCCTGTCCTTCGCCGACGACATCATCCCGGTCGGACAGCCGCAGCCGGTCACGACGCCAGCCAAGCTTCACCTTGGCTGGAACATCGCGCTCGACGACAAGATCGCCGGGCTGCCCGCCGTCTCGCCCGCCATATCGCGCGAGATCGACATTTGCGGGCGCGTGCATGTGTCGCCGGACAGCTGGCTCGGCGCCCTGCGCGCGCCCGCCATCGCCGCGCTCGAATCACTCGCGGGGCGTTGGCGGGTTGCCGTTCCGCGCGAGCGCGTTTCCCAGGCCGCTTACGATGCCGAACTGCGCGCGGCGCGAATCTGTGTCAGCCCCTTCGGCTATGGCGAACTGTGCTGGCGCGATTTCGAGGCGATCCAGGCGGGCTGCCTGCTGGTGAAACCCGACATGGGCCATATCCGCACCGCGCCCGACCTGTTCGAGGCTGGCGTCACCTATGCGCCCGTTCGCTGGGACTATGCCGATCTGGAAGAGGTCTGCTCACGCTACCTGTCCGACGAGGGCGCACGGATCGCGGTCGTCGAGGAGGGGCAGCGCCGCCTGCGCGAATCGCTCGGTCCGCGATGGTTCGTGAGCTGTGCGCGGGCATTTCTTGCTGCGCTCGATCCGCCGGCGCGCAATAGGACCCGAAAATAAGGGAATATGGCGGGTCACACCCGATGAAGATGAGCACTATACCTACGCTATTGCACTACGATAGACCGAGTGGGCCTCATATCACGGTTAGGCGGAAAGGCGGATGCATACCTTCTTGGCCCGCTTGTCCCTGCTAGATCGGCTTCCAGTCCGTCGACAGGAGTCCCCTGAGCACCTCAAGGCGACTCGGCAAATGCCGATTGCACGTGATGCCCAGATAGGTCGCGGCGCGCGTCGCGCCGACGTAGAGATATTTGTCGAACAGATCAGGCTTCGCATCGGCCAGCGCATCGATCGCCACGAAGAAGACCGCCTCGAACTCAAGCCCCTTGATGTGCTTGACATCGAAGACCCTGATTTCATCGTCGTTGCCGATGATCCGGCCATCGACGCAAGCAATGGCGCGCAGGTTGGTGTCGGTGAAGGCGCGGTTCAGGGCGTCGGTCATCGGCCGGACGGCCGCTTCCTCGTGCACGAGCACCGCGACGGTCGGCAGGGGTTCCCCCTTCATTGCGCCTTCGATCTCGGCAATTCGGGCAAACAGCCAGGCAGCGACGTCGTCTAGGTCTGGCGTGTCGAGCAGCAGGATTGGATCGACGGCGTCGTTGTTCATTTCGGGAGGCAGTTCGACCTCGCCGTGGTTTTCGAACAGCGCTGCAAGCGCGCGGGCGAAGTCGAACAACTGCCGGCTCTGCCGATACGAGATCGACACCGGTCTTATCTCGATCCCGGGGCTGACCCATTCAAGGTCGGAGCGACGCTTGCTGCCCCAGGGCGTTATCCGCTGATCGAAGTCGCCGCACGCGAAGAAGGAGTTCGTCCGGTATGAGGCGAGCGCCCGCATGCAGCCGAGCTGGACGGGCGAGAAATCGGTCGCTTCATCTACGAGGATCTGGTTGCGCTGCGCGCCTAGCATTGACGCGAGCGCCGCATAGGCCGGTTGGTCGGCTGCGCGTGAGATACGCGCGTCGGCGAGCAGGCCGTTGGCGGCGCGAAGGATCGCCAGCAGGATGATGTCGATCTCGAAGTCGTCAGCGAGGCGCCCGGCGCCGGCCTCGGTGTACCAGCGATTCTCCGAGCGGCGGATTCGGCGAAAGCGTGCGTATCGCGTTGCTACGCCGCGCACGAGGGCGCGCACTGGGTTGGAGAACCGGCGCAGTGCCTGGAGCAGAAGTAAAGTGCGGCCGACGGTCTCGCGCTCGCCCTCGGCGAAGCCGCGGTCTCCGAGCCATTCGAGCACCTGAGCAGCTACGCTCCGTCCCGGACGGCGGCGGGTGACGTGCTGGCGGGCCTGCCTGCGCAGTGCGTCGTTGAAAGCCTTTCGCGCCGCAGCCGGGCCGGTGACGGCCCGGGCGGGTTCTTCCTCGTCTTCGTCACCGTCATCATCGTCGGCGTCGTCGATCTGATCGCCCACGTCGGCCAAGCCGTTCATAAATTCGGTCAGCTTGGCGAAGAACTGCGGATCGGTGCGCATTTGCGCGGTAAGCGCGCGCTTATAGGCCTCATCAATTTCGCTGTTGAGCTGCTCAATGAGGATTCGGATTTCGGCATTGAAGCTGACGAGCGCGATGATCGTCGATGGCGTATCGGTCGTGGCCGTGCGACCGAGAATGGCCTTCAACCTGCCTCCAATGGACGAGACATCGTTGGCGCTCGCCTCGGCTAGAAGATCGGCGGCGGTCGACAGATCGGCCCAAAACGCCTCGGTCTGCCACGTGTTGAAGTCTTCGAACCAGGCGATCTGGTCGGCCGCGTCCGGCAGAAGCGTCCCGGCGTTCTCGCGCGCGATGAAGCGGCCGCCACTGCCGCCGCTGGTCCTCAAGAGTGAGAAGCTGTTGCCAGCGAGGTCGCGCCGATGGACCGTCCAGGTCCGGACGACGTTGTCGCTTGCCGGTACGTTCTCGCGGCTGAACGCTTCCTTCAGATAGGAGCGCAGCAGATCGGTCGGCGTGAACATGATCCAGCTGCTGCCGTGCGGCACGACCGAGGCGGCAGTATCGATCGTCGCCTTCTCCTCTTCAGGCAACTCCACATAGTTGAGCTTCTGGCCGAGCCGCCTGATCAGTGTCGTGGTCTTGCCCGTGCCGGGACTTCCAAGGATCACCAACTGGCTGTCGATGGGAAGACGGAATATCTCGCTCTGGTACCGGTCGAGGACAGCCTGGTCGCGCAGTTCCGCTTTTCTGATAATGTTGCGGACCCGCCCCTCGATGACATTGTCGCCAGCCTCGGCCGCCGCGATCAGCTTTTCGATCGCGGCCAGCGGATCATCTTCCGGCAGTGCCTCTGTGAGCAGGCGGAGCAACGATTGTATCGTGATCGTCCCAAGCTGATCGGCCTGGAATTCGGTGTCGAACGAATCCCAGCCGTCGCCGGTCTCGGACGGATGGAGGAGCGTGCGCTCGATGACCTCAAGCGTTACGACCCGATCGCCCTTGCGCAGGTCCAGCGTTTCTCCGGGGGGTATCGAGGCCAGCCCGCCGGCGGGCGCGTAGTGACTGCAATAGTGCTGGCGGCCCTCCGATTTCATTGAGGATGCGCCACGTGAGATGAAATAGATGGCCTCATTGTCTTCGTCGTCGACCGCGACTACACGCGCGATAGCCGGTTCCTCGGCGAGGCGCGCATTGCTTTCGGCGACTTCGCGCGCGATCCGATTGAAGGAATCGATCGTAGCGGGCGTATTGAGCGTATTGCCTTGCGCTAGCTTGTCGGCCGAAATAGCGTTGCGCTTACGAAGCTGTTCGCGGGCTTCTTCGGCGATCCGCTTGAGGATCTGCAGTATATCGGCCGACAGGATCTTGATTTGCTCTTGCCGCTGCTCGTCCAATGCCATCATTTCCCCCTTTGTCGATGAAGGTATGATGGTTTGGCTGCGCTACCGAATCTAGTGATTAATCGAATCAAATGGTCGCGCCTGCCGCGTCGGCGTAGCCGCTGTGGCCCATGAGCGGGAAATGGCGGGATACGACGACAAATGGTGGCTGGCGGAGAGGGTGGGATTCGAACCCACGGTACGGTTGCCCGCACAACGGTTTTCGAGACCGCCCCGATCGACCACTCCGGCACCTCTCCGCAGAGGTGGAACGAACGGGCCGTGAAGCCGTCCGCCAGTCGACAGGGGCGGGCCATTAGCCCAGAGTTTCGCGCTTGCCAAGCGCCTGCTTGCATGTGGAGGAGACTTCCCTACATTATTCCTGTGATTGAGAAGACCATTTCCGCCATGCCGACCCCCGGCATCCTTCCCCAGGGAATTACGCCTCCGCCCGTGGCGCACGCCCGTTTCGCGATCGGCGACGTGGTCCGGCACCGGCTGTTCGAGTTTCGCGGAGTCGTGTTCGACGTCGATCCGGTGTTCGCCAACACGGACGAATGGTACGAATCGATTCCCGCCGACATGCGGCCGGCCAAGGACCAACCCTTCTACCATCTGTTCGCCGAGAACAGCGACAGCAGCTACATTGCCTATGTCAGCCAGCAGAATCTGATGCGCGACGACAGCGACGAACTGGTCGACCACCCGGCGATCGCGGGGCTGTTCGAGGGTTTCTCGGAAGGGCGCTATCAGCTGCGTCGCCAGCACCGGCACTGATTCGCTGAGGCCGGGCCAAGGGCCTGCGGGGTTTTTGCCGGAGAGTCGCATAAAGGTTGACTTTCCGACGTCCCACCTCTAGCGAGCCGCTTTCCTGTGTGGGGTGATGGCCTGGTGTCTTCGCATCCGCGCTAACAGCTTTTGAAGAAGTGATGAGGGCCATGTTCGCTATCGTGCGCACGGGCGGCAAGCAGTATCGCGTTGCCGCGGGAGACAAGATCGTCGTGGAGAAGATTCCGGGTGACGCGGGTTCGACCGTGTCGCTGGACGACGTTCTTCTCGCGGGTGAGGGTGCTGAGCTGAAGGACGTGAAGGGCCTCAGCGTTTCGGCGGAAATCATCGCTCAGGCGAAGGCCGAGAAGGTCATCGTCTTCAAGAAGCGTCGCCGTCATAATTATCGTCGCCGCAACGGCCATCGTCAGCAGCACACGATCCTGAAGATTCTCTCGATCGGCGGCGAAGCCCCGGCAAAGAAGGCTTCCAAGGCAAAGGCCGCCGCTCCGGCCGCCGCCGAAGCCTGATCGAAGAGCCAAACGGAGTAGTTTGAGATGGCACATAAGAAAGCAGGCGGCTCTTCGCGCAACGGTCGTGATTCGGCTGGTCGTCGCCTTGGCGTGAAGAAGTTCGGTGGCGAAACCGTCATCGGTGGCAACATCATCGTCCGCCAGCGCGGCACGAAGGTCTATCCGGGCCGCAACGTCGGCATCGGCAAGGATCACACGCTGTTCGCGCTCGCCGAAGGCCGCGTCGAATTCCACAGCGGCAAGCTTGGCCGCAAATATGTCAGCGTCGCGGCGTTCGCCGAGGCGGCTGAATAAACGGATGATCCGTCGCGGGTCGTCCGGAGAGGCGACCCGAGGGTCCGGCACGCCGGACCGATGAGGGAGAGGGTCGCACCTCTCCCTTTTTATTTTTCTCCCTCAGAAAACTGTCGCCCCGCTGTAACCTTTTGGGTTCAAAGGCGTTTCCGGGGCAGCGATAAGGGAGAATGAAATGTTCGCTCGTACCCCGCGGCTGTTGCTGCGTCCCGGTTGGAGAGAGGATGGCCCGGCTCTGGCAGCGGCGATCGGCGATTTCGCCATCGTATCGCGGCTCGCTCGTGCGCCTTGGCCCTACACGCTGGGCGACGCCGAGGCTTTTCTGGCGGCTGACCATGGTCCGCTCCCCAATTTCCTGATCTTCGCGCGCACGCTTGGTGCTCCGCGTCTCGTCGGCGGCATCGCTTTCGATGCGACCGACGAAGGCGTCGAACTCGGTTACTGGATCGCGCGCTCCTATTGGGGCCTGGGCTTTGCGACCGAAGCCGGCCGGGCGATGATGGACATCGCCGACAATTGTCTTCGCCTGCCGAAGCTGCGTGCCGGTCACTTCGCCGACAACGCCGCATCGGGTCGTGTGCTGGCCAAGCTGGGCTTCCAGCCGACCGGCAGCGTCGGTACGCGCGTCTGCCGGGCGCGGGACGCGGTGGTGAACAGCGTCGAGTTCGAACGGCGCGCCTTTGCGACGACGCGCGTCGATGAGGATGCCAGCATCGGCTACGACCGTGAGGATGCGCTGGCTGCCTGAGCCGTTTTCGGCGCAGCGCCAAAGCCTTGCTTGCTTCCATGACAGAAAATGCTGGGCCCGCCCGGCGGCGGCTATGCTAGTGCGACGAGAGCGGCGGTCGGGCTGGTTGGCCGCTTTTCGCCGGGACGGCCTAAGGGGGGCCGCTGATGCCACATAGCCGTCTGCGCCTGTCCACCGAGGAGATGCGGTTCCGCGCAATCGATGCGGCGCGCACCATCCTGATCGAGGAAGGTCCGCAGGCCGTAACCCTGATGGCCGTCGCCAAGCGCATCAACCGCACCCACGCCAATGTGCTGCATCATTTCGGATCCGCCGGCGACCTTCGCCGCGCGATGGCGGAGATGGTGGTCAGCCGCGCGGTCGCAGAAATCGAGCAGAAGGTGATCGAGGCGCGGCGTAGCGAGAGCGACTTGCGCGAAGTCGTCGACATCACCTTCGACATTTTCGAGAAGCAGGGCCTTGCCGCACTCGTGTCCTGGATGGTCCTGACGGGCGAGCGCGAAGGGCTGGTGCCGATCCTCGAAGCTGTCCACACCGTCGTCGAGGAACTCGGCGAATATCGCGGTGCACCTCTGAGGCAGATCACACATCTCCTCGTGCTCACCGCGCTCGGTGAAGGGCTGCTCGGCGAGTCGATTGCCGAAGCGCTCGATCTGCCGCGCGATTCGGCGCGTCAGACGCTCGCCCAGCAACTGCGGGTGATGCGCGGCTGGTAACAGTCTCCCCTATTCTTGCTCTCGCTGATGCCGACGGGTTCTTTTCGCCGCCAATTGGTATAAAGGCGCGCGATGCATTTTCTGGATCAAGCGAAGATTTTCATACGCTCGGGATCGGGCGGGCCCGGGGCTGTCAGCTTCCGGCGTGAGAAGTACATCGAATATGGCGGCCCCGACGGCGGCCATGGCGGCAAGGGTGGCGACATCATCTTCGAAGCGGTCGCCGGTCTCAACACGCTGATCGACTTCCGGTATACGCAGCATTTCAAGGCACAGCGCGGCCATGGCGGCGCCGGCTCCAACCGTACCGGTGCCGGCGGCAAGGATCTGGTGATCCGGGTTCCGGTCGGCACGCAGATCTTGTCCGAGGACAAGTCCGAGGTGCTGGCCGATTTCATCGTCGCCGGACAGCGCGAGGTGTTCCTTCGCGGCGGTGATGGTGGCCGCGGCAATGCCAGCTACAAGACGTCGACCAACCGCGCGCCGCGGCAGCATGGCACCGGTTGGCCGGGTGCTGAAGCCTGGGTCTGGCTGCGTCTGAAGCTGCTCGCCGATTGCGGCCTCGTCGGGCTGCCCAATGCCGGCAAGTCGACCTTCATCAACGCGGTGTCGAATGCGAATGCGAAGGTCGGTGATTATCCCTTCACGACCGTCAGGCCGCAACTTGGCGTCGCCAGCCACAAGGGACGGGAATTTGTCGTCGCCGACATCCCCGGCCTGATCGAGGGCGCAGCCGACGGCGCGGGCATCGGCGACCGTTTCCTCGGCCATATCGAGCGGTGCCGCGTGCTGCTGCATCTTGTCGACGCGAGCGGAGACGACCCGGTCGACGCCTATGAGATCGTGCGCGGCGAACTTGACGCCTATGGCGCGGGTCTGGCGGACAAGCCGCAGGTGTTGGCGCTCAACAAGATCGATGCGGTCGAACCCAAGGCGCTCGACAAGCTCGCCAAGAAGCTCGCGAAGAAGAGCGGCACGAAGGTGATGCTGCTGTCGGGCGCGAGTGGAGAAGGGCTTCCCGCCGTGCTCGACCAGATCATCGAGATTCTCGGGCCGGCGCCCGAGACGACCGCCGCCAACGAGAATGACGAGCCCTGGTCACCGATCTGACGATGTCCGCCAGCCACTTCGCTCCCGCCGCCTGTTCCCGACTGGTCGTGAAGATCGGTTCGGCGCTGCTCGTCGATCCCGATGGCAAGGTCCGGCGGGATTGGCTGGAGGGCGTCGTCGCCGATCTCGCCACCCGGCATCGGGCGGGGCAGCAGATCGCTGTGGTGTCCTCGGGCGCGATCGCGCTGGGCGCACGGCGGCTCGGCCTGGCCAAGGGCGGACGCGCGAGTCTTGAGGATGCGCAGGCGGCTGCCGCGACCGGGCAGATCGCGCTGTCCCATTGCTGGGCCGAACTGCTGAATCAGCAGGGACTGACCGCGGCGCAGATGCTGGTCACGCTCGACGATCTCGAGGATCGGCGGCGCTATCTGAATGCGGCCTCCACGCTCGATCGCCTGCTGAGCCTCGGCGTCGTCCCCGTGATCAACGAGAATGATTCGGTCGCGACCGAGGAAATCCGCTTCGGCGACAATGATCGCCTCGCCGCCCGGATCGGGCAGGCGGCGGGAGCCGGCGGCGTGATCCTGCTGTCGGACATAGACGGACTCTACACCGCCAACCCTCATCGCGACCCGACGGCCCGCCTGGTGCCGGAGGTCGCGCGGATCGACTCGCGCATCCGGGCCATGGCCGATGGCGGATCGGCGTCTGGGATGGGCTCGGGCGGCATGATCTCGAAGCTGGAGGCCGCGCGAATCGCGCAGCGGTCGGGCGCCCATCTGGCGATCATCTCGGGCAAACGCGACCATCCTCTGGCGGCCTATGATGCCGATGGACGCGGTACGGTGTTTGTCGGCAGCCGCGTCGGCAGCGCACGCAAGGCGTGGCTTGCCGGCCGGTTGACGGCCAAGGGCAAGGTCATGGTCGATGCCGGCGCGGCGGCGGCGCTGCTCGAAGGGCGCAGCCTGCTGGCGGCGGGAGCGACGGGCGTGCAGGGACGCTTCTCGCGCGGAGACGTCGTCGATATTTGCGGCCCGGAAGGTGAAGCCTTCGCGCGCGGCCTCGCCGAATATGACGCGGACGATGCGGCCAAGATCGTCGGTCGGCGGCGCGAGGCGCTGGAAGATCTGCTCGGCTATGCGCCGCGCTCGGCGCTGGTCCACCGCGATCATATGGTGCTGCTGTGATCGTCGCCGTCACCGGGGGCACCGGCTTCCTGGGCGGGCATGTGCTGCGTCTCGCGGCCGAAGCGGGCCATGAAGTGCGCGCGCTGACCCGCAGAGCGCAGTTGCCGCAGCCCAATGTCGAATGGCTGCGCGGGACGCTCGAGGATCATGTCGCGCTCGGCGAACTGGTCGATGGCGTGGACGCGGTCATCCACGTCGCGGGCGTGATCAACGCGCCGACCCTGGCAGGCTTCGTCGAGGGCAATGTCACCGGGACGGCCTCGCTGATCACTGCCGCCGAAGCCGCCGGCGTGCGCCGCTTCGTTCATGTCTCGTCGCTCTCTGCGCGCGAGCCGGATCTGTCCGACTATGGCTGGTCGAAGCGCGCGTCCGAGGCGATGGTCGTCCAGTCCTCGCTCGACTGGACGATCGTGCGGCCGCCGGCGATCTACGGCGCGGGCGACCGCGAGATGCTGGAGCTGTTCCGCGTCGCTGCACGCCGGGGAATCCTGCCGCTGCCACCGAAAGGGCGCCTGTCGCTGATCGAGGCCGGCGACCTGGCGCGGCTTCTGGTCGCCCTTGTGGATGCGCCTGAAAGCCACGCGCAGATCTACGAGCCGGACGACGGTGAGACCGGCGGATATTCGCACGAGCAATTCGGCCGGATGATCGGTGCAGCCGTAGGTCGGCCCAGGCTCCTCACCTTGTCCATGCCGAAGCTGCTTTTGCAATTGGCGGCCTTCGTCGAACGGCACAGGCTCGGCGACAAGGCTAAGCTGACCGGCGATCGTGTCCGATATTTCTGCCATCCCGACTGGGTCGCGCGGACCCGTCCTCCGGCATCGATCTGGCGGCCGGAGGTGGCTGCCCGGCAAGGCCTCGACGCTACCGCGTCATGGTATCGCGCGCAGGGCTGGCTCTGAACCTGCCGTTCAGCCGAAATTGGCCATCAATTGCGCCATGAAGGCGATGAAGCTGAGGATAAGTCCTCCCAGCATGACCCGATAGGCATAGCCCAGCAGCCGGTACTTCTTGCGGGCGAGCACGCGGCCATTCTGGTAGATGTCATGGGCGAAGGCCGCATAGACCGCGTCGCTGTCGGTGACCGTATCCAGCACGAACTGGACGAATTCCTCCTCCTCGATCTGCGTGAAGGAGCCGAAGAAGAGCATGTTCGCGGGACCGTTGGCGCGGGGCGGGACCTTGGTCGAGGGCAGTACCGCCATCACCGCGAGCAGCGCCGAAAGAAAGGCTGCCGCACCAAGGATCATCAGCGCGACGGGGGCCTGGCCGCCGGCTTTCAGCTGCCCGACCGTGATCGTGAAGATGACGAAGGTGGCGCCCATCAGCATATTGGCCTTCTGATCGGCCATCTGGCTCAGCTGATACTGGATCTGCTGGGCGGTGCGCAGGAGATGGACCGCGTCCGGCGCGAACTGTCCTCGCGGTGGAGCTCTTGTCTCGTCGGCTGCCATTTTCCCCCCTGCTTGCCGGCATCGGTAATGGCACGAGCCATCCAAGCGGCAAAGAGACATTCTCGTGACACATCGGCCGAAAATTGGCTCCCGCCTCCGCTCTGCCGCGAAGCCGCCGCAATCGCTTGGCAAGCGCGGCTCTGTCATCCTAGAGCGGACGGAACGGGCAATGCCGGTGCCGCGCTTGTGGATCGCCATTTCGCCGCGTGAGGCGATCGGTCCCAGGGGGACGGTCGCGCAATCGCACTGAGGAACGATGATGAGCAGCAGAGACGATACCTTCACCCGCGTGGCCGAGCAGATCGAGCCCTTCAACAAGAAGGGGATCGACCTGACCGACGCGACCAGCTTCGCGGGCGATCTCGAGTGGGACAGCCTGACGGTGATGGACTTCGTCGCTGCGGTCGAGGACGAGTTCGACATCATCATCACGATGAACATGCAGGCGGAAATCGAGACTGTCGGACAGCTCGTCGATGCCGTCATGAAGCTGCGGGGCTGACCTTGGCGACCGATCTCTTCTCGAAGTTCGATCCGCTCATCGCCGAGCGGGAGGCGTTGCTCGCGACCGGGGTCCGCGATCCCTATGCGATCGTCATGGAAAAGGTGCTGTCGCCCACCGAGGCGCTGATCAACGGCAAGAAGACCATCTTGCTGGGCACCTACAACTATATGGGCATGACGTTCGACCCCGATGTCATCGCCGCCGGCAAGGCTGCGCTCGACGAATATGGCGCGGGTACGACCGGCAGCCGCGTGCTCAACGGCACCTATCAGGGCCACCGGGAGTGCGAGGAGGCGCTGAAGGAATTTTACGGCACCAAGCACGCCATTGTCTTTTCGACCGGCTATCAGGCCAATCTCGGCATGATCTCCACCCTGGCGGGCAAGGGCGATTACATCATCCTCGATGCCGACAGCCACGCGTCCATCTATGACGGCTGCTGGCTGGGCGATGCCGAGATCGTCCGCTTCCGCCACAATTCGGTCGAGGATCTCGACAAGCGCCTCGGCCGCCTGCCGGTCGAGGCGGGCAAGCTCGTCGTGCTCGAGGGCGTCTATTCGATGATGGGCGACATCGCCCCGCTGCCCGAGATGGTGGCGGTCGCGAAAAAGCATGGCGCGATGATCCTGTGCGACGAGGCCCATGGCATGGGCTTCTTCGGCGAACATGGCCGCGGCGTGTTCGAAGAAGCCGGCGTCGCCGACGACATCGATTTCGTCGTGGGCACCTTCTCCAAGTCGGTCGGCACGGTCGGCGGTTTCTGCGTCTCGAACCATCCGAAGTTCGAAGTGCTGCGCCTCGTCTGCCGGCCCTATGTCTTCACAGCCTCGCTGCCCCCGTCGGTGGTCGCGACCGCCGCGACCTCGATCCGCAAGCTGATGCATGCGGGCGAGAAGCGCGCCCATCTGTGGAAGAATTCGCGCCGGCTGCATCAGGGGCTGCGCGACATGGGCTACAAGCTCGGCACCGAGACCGCCCAGTCGGCGATCATCGCGGTGATCCTGACCGACATGGCGCAAGCCGTGGCGCTGTGGCAGGGGCTTCTCGAAGCTGGCCTCTACGTCAACACGGCGCGGCCGCCAGCGACGCCAGCGGGCACCTTCCTGCTGCGCTGCTCGCTCTGCGCCGAGCATACGGACGAGCAGGTCGACCAGATTCTTGCGATGTTCGAGAGCGCGGGACGGGCGATCGGCGTCATAGCCTGAGCGGCGCGGGACGAGCCGGGATGGACTATCCCGGTCGCTCCGGGTGCGATACAAGACGGTCATGACGTTCAACGCTTCCGTCGCGTGGATACGGAACCTGTCGCAGGGCACGCGGCGATCGATCGCGGTTGCCCTGCTGGTCGTGGTGGCGATCGGCCTGTTGGTCGCCGTCGTGACGATGGTCGCGCGGTCGAACGACGCCCGCGATGCGGCCTTGCAGCGGGAGCAGCACAGCTACGACATCATGGTGCTCACGCGATCGCTCGATGCGTCGATGGCGCGCTCCGAAGCGGCGCTGGCTCGATATGTCGTCAGCAGCGATCGCAAGGTCGGCACGATCTTCTACGACGAATGGCGCAGGGCGATGAGCCAGCTGCGCCAGCTCGATCGGCTGACGTCGGGCCAGCCCGGCCAGCAGCAGCTGGTCCGCAAGCTCGAAGCCCTGGCCGCCGATCGCGAGAAGGAACTCGCCGCCGCCGCCGCCTTCGCCAATGTCGGCAAGGGCTGGTACGCGATCGGCATGTTCAGCAAGGCGGGCAAGTCGCCCAATGTCCGCGCCATATCCGAGACGCTCGAACAGATCGCCGCGCGCGAGCGCGAGCGGCTCGGGCAGCGATCCGAAGCAACGCTTTTCTCTGCCGAGCGCGCCAACTGGTTCGCCACCCTTCTGTCGGTGCTCGGCCTCTCGCTGATGGGCCTCGCTATCCTGATGGGCTGGCTCGCGGCGGCGGCCGTGGCCCAGCGCGCCCATGCGGCTGAAGCCATGGAAGTCGAATTGGATCGGGCGGCGCAGCTGGAGGCGGCGGTCGCCGAGCGCACCCGGGAGCTGAGCGAAGCCAATCGCCGCCTGCTCGAAGAAAGCGAGACGCGCGCCCGGGCCGAAGCGCAACTGGCGCAGGCGCAGAAGATGGAGGCGGTCGGCCAGCTGACCGGCGGCATCGCGCACGACTTCAACAATATGCTCTCGGTCGTGGTGGGAGGCCTCGATCTCGCCCGGCGGAAGCTGGCGAAGCAGCCGGCCGAGGCGGGCATGTATATCGACGGCGCGCTGGAAGGCGCCGACCGGGCGGCGGCGCTGACCCGGCGGCTGCTGTCCTTCGCGCGGGCCGAGCCGCTCTTGCCCGATGCGGTCCAGCCGGCGAAGCTGGTGTCGGGCATGAAGGTGCTGCTCGACCGAACGCTGGGCGAGCGGATCGTCGTCGAGGTCCATCCGACCCGCGCGGCATGGCCGATCTGGGCGGACTCGCACCAGCTGGAAAATGCGATCCTCAATCTGGCGGTCAATGCCCGCGATGCGATGGAGGGGGCTGGCTGCCTGGACATCATGGTCGAGGATATCACGCTCGATGCGACGACGAGCGGCGGGCTCAAGCCGGGCGATTATGTCCGGATCAGCGTTGCCGATACCGGTTGCGGCATGTCGCAGCAGGTGATGGAGCGCGCCTTCGAGCCCTTTTTTACCACCAAGCCGGTCGGCAAGGGGACGGGCCTCGGCCTCAGCCAGATCTTCGGTTTCGTCCGTCAGTCGATGGGCGACGTCCGCATCGCGTCCGAACTGGGCAAGGGGACGACCATCTCGCTGCTCCTGCCGCGCCATCATGGCGTGGCGGCGCAGCGCAGCGCCATGGACATGACCGTCGCGGCGCGGCCCGATACTGGCGCACTCGATATCTTGCTGGTCGAGGATGATCCCCGCGTCCAGGCGTCCACCCGGGCGGGCCTGACCGAACTCGGCCATGTCGTGCGCGCCTGCAGTTCGGGCGAGGAAGCGCTCGCCATCTTGGCCGAAGGGCAGAGCTTCGATCTCGTGCTGACCGATGTGATGATGCCGGGGATGACCGGGCCCGAGCTGATCGCGACGATCAGCCGCGACTATCCCGACATCTCGGTGCTGTTCGTCACCGGCTATGTCGGCGAGGCCGGGCAGAGCGAGGATTTCGCGGACCATGAGGTGCTGCGCAAGCCCTTCACCATTTCGGCGCTCGGCAACGCGATCGGCCGGGCGATGGGCCGGCATACTGGCCGGGCGGCATCTCAGGCGGCCTGAACGACCGGAAAGGCGCGCTGGTTCAGCGCACCGCGCCGCGCAGGATCAGGCGGGGGAGCAGCGCCAGCGCGCCCAGGATCGGCCAGCGCCGCTGCCACGGCTTTATCTCGATCGCGGCGCCCGCATGGCGGTTTATCTTCCAGGCGAGATAGTCGATGCCGCCAGCATAGGTGGTGCTGGCCTTGGCGAGCCGGACCAGCGTCAGCGCCTTGCCCTCGCGCCGGCGCTGGCGCCAGATGGTCTCACCTGCCTTGCGTTCGGCGGAGCTTATGGTGTCGGCGAAGCTGACGATGTCGCCCTCGACGGCAGCGCCGAGGCCGGCGGCGGCGAGAGCAGGGGCGGTGAAACGCGCATAGCGTGCGGGATCGGCCCCCACGACCGAAGAGGCCCGCCCCTTGCGCTCGGCGCGGAGTTCGGCGCCATAGGTCAGCGCGAAGGCGCCCTCCCACAGCGCGGCGACGCTGAGCCGGTCTGCAAGGAGCGGCCGGGCGGCCGACAGCAGAGCAGGGGCCGCACCGGCAATCGCCATCGCGGCATGCATAGCGGCGCTCTCATCGGATGCCCAGACTAGGCGTGACGGCTGGGCGAAACGGGCCCAGACCGACACGTTCCGGGTGGCAGAGGAGGCGAGGCGGACAAAGTCGTTCTCGCTCAGCACCGCATATTTGGCGATCAGCCCGTCATGCTCGAATGGGAAGACATTGGGCGGGACATGGCGGTTGGCGAAAGCCAGCCAGCCGGAGCCATAGGCCGCGCGATAGTCCGACACGATCAGGTAGAAGTCGAGCATCAGCCCGTCGAGATTGGCCTCGCGCAGGCAGGACCCGTAGAACAGCACCGATCGGGCGGCATCGGGATAGCGTGAGGCCAATGCCTCGGCCATGGCCGCGACCCGAGGATCGACAGGCTCGGCCAGCTCCGCCGCGACCAGCTTTTCGAGCGACATCAGGCTGGGATCAGGCGGCCAGGCGCAGGAAGGGGACGGGCGGGGTCGTCTTGAGAATGATCGGCTTGCCCGCATCGGCCTGGAAGATTTCGCCGTCGAGGATCACGCTCGAACGTTCGCCCTCGATCTGAATCTCGTCGCCATATTCGAAATGGACACCGTCCATCCGGTCGCGGCCGACCCGGCCGAAGATTCCGGCGAACAGCGCGCGGAGCAGCGGCAGCGGACGCTGCTCGACGACCATCAGCTGCAGCGCACCCGATGCGGCGCTGCCGCCGGTGCTGCTTCCGAGCAGCAGCTTGTGCAATGTGGTGACGATCAGCAGCGAGAAACGCCCCTGGATCTGCCCGGCGCGCATCATCGATACCTTCAGCGGGCGCGCCGCCGGTGGCAGAAAGGCGGTCCGGATGCCCAGGATCAGCGTGACCATCACCGCGATTGCGGTAAGGAAATGGCTGATCCCGTTCGGCAGCCCGAGCGGGTAGATCTTGTTGCGGCAATAGAGGATCGTATCGGCGAGGCCGGCCCCGCCGAGGAACATGCCCAGCACCGGGCGCGATCCGTCCGACCCGTCGGACAATGCGATCAGTTCGCGGACGACCACATGCTCTTCTATGCCGCTGCGCGCGATGTCCATGACCCGCTGAAGCGCGGCGATCGGATCGCCGACCGCGCCGAGATCGAGGGCGATCAGGTTGGTCTTGCCATTGGGCAGAACGGCGACCGGTGGCGGCGAACCGTCGAAATGATTGCCGAGATAGAGTTCGGTCAGCGCGGCCTGGACGGTGCCGTCGCCGCCGTTGACGACGAGTACCTTGGGATTGACCCGGGCAATGGTACGTAGCGCCTCGCCGATCTGATCGACCGACTCGACCTCATAATGAAAGATGTCGCTCTGCGAGGCGCAGAAACTCCGCATCCGCGGCAGCATCGACAGATTGCCCGTCGAGCGGGGATTGGAGAGGAGCGCTACGGCCGCCATCGCTCAGCGAGCCGCCATGGCGACGGGGCCGAAGGATCCGCCCTTCACATAGTTCATCACGACCGACACCTTCGTCATTCCGGCTACCTCGATCTGAACCCGTTGCGGATCCGGCTTGCGCTTGAAGAGGACGTCGAACAGCGACAGCCGGGGGTTGCCCGACATGCCACCGCCATCCTCCATGCCGGTCTTGCCCGACCCGTCCACATCGTGGCGGACCGAGACCGCATAGGCGCCGGCCGCAGGAACCTTGACGCAGATGTCGACCGGACCCGATGCGGGAACCGGGACGTCGATGCGGCGGAGGTAGCTGCCTTTGTCGAAATAATGTTTCGGATTGCCGCCATAGGACTGGACGCGCAGCGTGCCGCTGCGCTTCTTCAAGCCCTCGACATGCACGAGAATTGCAGGCGAATTACCATTGCAGACGGCTGCGTCGGGGCCGAGCACGGCGGCACCGGCCGCGACGGGCATGCCCATCGCGATCATCAGTCCAGCCATCCCCGCCACAAGTTTCGACATGACCTCATTACTCCTGGAAGCTATAGCCAAGCGCGAACGCATGGCCGGCACATGCCCCCATGAGTCGGAAAGTGGGCTGCGATTGCGGCCAGAACATGGTCATGGGGCGTCGAAAAGTTGAGATTTGACACGCTTACGGACCGCTATCTCGCCCGTCTCGTCGCCACGCCGCTGATTGCGACGCTGGTGATCGCAGCGATGCTGCTCACCCTCGACAAGATGCTGCGTCTGTTCGATTTCGTGGTGTCGGAGGGTGGGCCGGTCAGCGTCGTGTGGCGGATGCTCGCCAATCTGATTCCCGAATATATGTCGCTCGGCATCCCGATCGGGCTGATGCTGGGCTGCCTGCTGGCCTTCCGCAAACTGGCCATGTCTTCCGAACTCGACGTGTTCCGCGCGGTGGGAATGAGCTATGGCCGCCTCCTGCGCGTGCCCTATTATTATGCGATCGGGCTGGCGCTGATGAACCTCGCCATCGTCGGCTTCATCCAGCCTTATTCCCGCTATAAATATGAAGGCCTGCGCTTCGAACTGCGCTCGGGCGCGCTGGGCGCGTCGATCAAGGTCGGCGAGTTCACCAGGCTCGGCAAGCGCATGACGATCCGGGTCGAGAGCAGCCGGGATGGCGGACGCGAGCTCACGGGCATCTTCCTGATGACCGAGGGGACCGACGGAAAGAGCCTCGCCGTGACCGCCGAGCATGGGCAGTTCCTGGCGACCGACGATCCCGACACGATCATCCTGCGCCTGCAGAAGGGCGTGCTGGTCCATGACGCGCCCAGCTTCAAGGAGCCGCGCGTGCTCCAGTTCGTCGGGCATGACCTGCCGATCGACCTGCCGAAGATGGAGGCGTTCCGCCAGCGTGGCGGGCGCGACCTCGAGATGACGATGCCCGAGCTGGTCGTGACCGCATACCAGCCGCAGACCCCGGCAAAGCAGAGGGCCCAGTTCCGCTCCGAATTCCATTTCCGGCTGGTCGAAGTGGCGACGATGTTCCTGCTGCCGATGCTGGCGCTTGCGCTTGCGGTGCCGCCGAAGCGCTCGTCCTCGGCGCTGGGGGTGTTCCTGTCGATCGTGATGATCGTGACCCAGCACAAGATCAACGAATATGCGGCTTCGGTCGCGGCGCTCGGCCGGATCGATCCGCTGATTGCGCTGTGGGTGCCTTTCCTGCTGTTCGCCGGGCTTGTCTGGTGGATGTACCGCACGATTGCCTATGTGCCGGGCGGGCAGCCGATCGGCGCGCTGGAACGCGCCGCCGACAAGGCGGCCAAAGCGGTCGCCGGGTGGATTCGTCGAGTGGGCGGAAAGGGTCGCGCATGAGCGGTGCCAGCTTCTTCGCGTCGCGGACGATCACCTTCTACATGGCGCGCATGTTCCTCGTGCGCTTCGTCTCGGTGCTGGCTGCGCTGGTCATCGTGCTGCTGGCGCTCGACCTTCTCGGCGAATCGGGGGACATCCTCGCCTATCCCGGCAATGGCAATGCGGAGCTCTGGCTCTATGCGACGTTGCGCACGCCGCAGATCATCGCGCGCTTCCTGCCGTTCGCGGCGCTGCTGGCGACGCTGATCACCTTCGTCACGCTCAACCAGAACAGCGAGATCATCTCGATGAAGGCGGCCGGCGTGTCGGCGCATCAGATCCTCGCGCCGCTGGTGGTGGCAAGCCTGGGCGTCGCGGCCCTGTCCTTCATGTTCAACGAGCGGGTCGTCGCCCGCTCCACCGCCACGCTTACCGCCTGGCAGAACGCCAATTATGGGCCGATCCCGCGTGACCGGGGCGTGGTGTCCAATGTCTGGGTGCGCGACGGCGACGACCTGATCCATGCCATGGCGGCCCGTGGTCGTGGGGCGCAGACGCAGCTCGACCAGGTCACGATCTACGATCGCGACGGTGGCCGCCTGCTCTCGATCGTGAAGGGCAAGTTGGGCGTGCAGAAGGCCGGCGGCTGGCAGATTGCCGATGCCAGCCGCTTCGACGTCACAGTGGGCACCACCTCCACGCTGCCGGTCTTCGCCTTCGCGCAGGGCGTGACGCCCGACCGCTTCACCCTGTCCAGCGTCGATCCGGCGTCCAAGTCGATCCTTCAGTTGCGTTCGGCGATCCAGGATCTCGAGGCGGCCGGACGGCCGACGGGGCCGTTGCGCGCAGGGCTGTGGCACAAGCTGTCGGGACCGATCTCGGCGGTGCTCATGCCGCTGCTGGCGGCGGTCGCAGCCTTCGGCCTCGCCCGTTCCGGGCGGCTGTTCATTCGCGCGGTGATCGGCATGGCGCTCGGCTTCGCCTATTTCGTTGCGGACAATTTCGCGCTCGCGATGGGCAATCTCGGGGCCTATCCGCCTTTTCTCGCCGCCTGGGCGCCTTTCCTGCTGTTCCTCCTGATCGGAGAAACGGTGCTGATCCGCACCGAGGAATAGCTTTCGTCTCGCGAGCGTCGCAAAAGCGCCGCATTGCCAATCCAGATCGCAATGCCATATGTGGTCCCACGAGGGGCCGACATCATTCATTGAGGTTAAGCGTGAAGCTGTCCGCCATTAAGCCTGGCTTCTGGTCGAAGGAGCACCATCTCGATCGCATGACGCTCAAGGAGCTATGGGTCGCCTATTTCCAATATCCGGCGATCATCGGCTATCTCCTTTGTGCAGCCATCTCGATCGGGCTCTATTTCCGCTATCCGGCGCCGCTGGTGCCGACGCTGGCCGCGATCGGCGTATCGGTGTTCGTCTATCCGCTGGTCTGGTACTGCCTGCACCGTTGGGTGCTGCACAGCCGCTGGATGTTCAAGGTGCCCTTCCTGGCCGCAACCTGGAAGCGGATCCATTATGATCATCACCAGGACCCCAACCGGCTGGAGATCCTGTTCGGCGCGCTGCACACCACGCTACCCACCATCGCCATCGCGACCGCTCCGATCGGCTATGCGATCGGCGGCGTCGGCGCTGCGCTCGCAGCGTTCGCCACGGGGCTGATCACGACCTGCGTGTACGAGTTCTTCCACTGCATCCAGCACCTGGCCTACAAGCCGAAGATGAAGTGGGTCATGACGATGAAGGCGCGCCACATGGCGCACCATTTCCATGACGAGCGCGGCAATTTCGGCATCACAAGCTATTTCTGGGATCGCCTGTTCGGCACCTATTACGATCGCATCCTGAAGGATCGTAAGAGCGAAACGGTGTTCAACCTCGGCTATACCCCCGAGGTTGCCGAGCGCTATCCGTGGGTCGCACAGCTTTCCGGCGGCGTCGCCATGGGCCATCCGAGCCAGCGCATCCCGCACTGATGACTGTCACCGTCCGGTCCGTCTCCGGCAAGGGCGACCGCAAGCGGTTCGTCGATCTCGCCTATATGCTCAACAGCGGCGATCCGAACTGGATCCCGCCGTTGCGCATGGAGGCGATGGAACTCGTCACGCCCGGCAAGAATCCGTTCTACGAGCATGCCGATCAGCAGCTGTTCCTGGCCGAACGCAGCGGTAAGCTCGTCGGGCGGATCTCGGCGCATATCGATCATCTCTGGCTTACCATGCCCGCCGACCAGGGCGGTGGGCCCGGCATCGGCAATTGGGGCATGATCGAGGCGGTCGACGCGGAGGTCGCCAGGGCGCTGATCGAGCGTGCCGAAGGCTGGCTGCGCGACAAGGGCATGACCAGCGCTATGGCGCCGCTCAGCTGCTCGATCTGGGAAGAGCCGGGCCTTCTGATCCAGGGTCACGATCATCCGCCGACGGTGATGATGGGCCACGCCAATCCCGCCTATCAGGGCTGGGTGGAAGCGCTCGGCTATCGGGGCGTCAAGGATCTGCTGACCTTCGAGATCGACATCACGAAGGATTTCCCGCCGCTCGTCCAACGGATCGTGAGCTCCGGCGAGCGCAATGCGCGCATCCGCATTCGCAAGGTCGACAAAAGCCGGTTCGATGATGAAGCGCAGCTGATCCTGTCGATCCTCAACGATGCCTGGTCGGACAATTGGGGCTTCGTTCCCATTACGCCGGCCGAGATCGCGCACACCGGAAAGAAGCTCAAGCCGATCGTGTTCGAAGATCTCATCCGCGTGGCCGAGGTCGATGGTGAACCGGTCGCCTTCATGATGACGCTGCCGGACCTGAACGAGATGACCGCCGATTTCGGCGGAAGCCTGTTCCCGTTCAACTGGATCAAACTGCTCCGCCGTCTGCGCAAGCCCCGGGTACGGACGATGCGCGTGCCGCTGATGGGCGTCGTCAAGAAGCTGCAGGCGACCCGCCTCGCGTCGCAGCTGGCCTTCATGATGATCGAATATATCCGCCGAGATTCGGTCGCCGACTATGGTGCGACGCGCGGCGAGTTCGGCTGGATTCTCGAGGACAATCAGGGGATGCGCTCGATCGCCGAGACGATCGATGGTCGCATCAACAAGGTCTACCGCATCTATTCCAAGGACCTGTAAGCCGTCCGTCCAGGGGGCGGTTCGGTGCGAGAGCGGGGGCGCAGATGTCGTTGCAGAACTGGTGGGTGTTCGTCGTGGCGACCTTCTTCGTGTCCGCCATGCCGGGCCCGAACATGCTCCACGTCATGACGCAGAGCATGCGGCATGGTTTCGTGCGGGCTTTCGCGACCATGGCGGGCTGCATGCTCGCTCTGCTGCTGCTCTTCGGTGTCTCGGCGATGGGCATGAGCGCGCTGCTGTCCGCGCTTCCCGAGCTTCTGACCGCAATCAAGCTGGCAGGTGCGGCCTATCTGATCTGGATCGGCATCAAGAGCTGGCGCGACGACAGCGCGCCGGTCGAGCTTTCGGGCGAGGCGTCTGCCGGGCCGGTCCTGCGCCCCGCCGACCTGTTCCGCTCGGGCTTCCTGATCAGCATCAGCAATCCCAAGGCGCTGATCTTCGCAGCAGCCTTCTTTCCGCAATTCGTCAGCCCGGCCTTGCCCAAGGCCCCGCAGTTCGCGATCCTCGTCGCGACCTTCGTCGTGATAGAGACCGCCTGGTACATGACCTATGCGACGGGCGGACGCACGCTGGCGCGCTATCTGAAAAGGCCGGAATGGCAGAGGCTCGTCAACCGCGTGAGCGGGGCGCTGTTCATTGCCTTCGGCCTCTCGCTGCTCGCATGGCGGCAGCGCTGACATCCGCCCGATCGGGAGAGAGACGATGACCATCGACGATATCGACGACCGCCACGCCGCCGCCGCTTTCCGCCGGCTGATCCGCCACCTCCAGCATCGCGACGACGCGCAGAACATCGACCTCATGGGGCTGGCCGGCTTCTGCCGCAATTGCCTCTCCGACTGGCTGGCCGAGGCGGCTGCAGGCGAGATCGGCAAAGAGCAAGTCCGTGAGGCGGTCTATGGCATGCCCTATGCGGAGTGGAAGGCGCGCCAGCCCGCCGCGACCCCCGAGCAACTCGCCCGGATGGAGGCGAGCGTGGCGCGCAACCGCAGCGAATGAGGGTCTAGCCGACCAGTCCTGCCGCCCATCGGGCGAAGGCGAGCCAGGGTTCGGTTTGCCACACCGCAAAGCGCGCGACCTGCGAGCCGACCATGATCCCGCCGCCGATCAGCGTGGCACGATGGATGCTGCCGCGCTGCTTCAGGTCCCAGCCGATCAGCGCCATCAGGAACAGGTCGCTGAACCCGAAGATCACGACCGGACCGGGCACGAAGGCGGGCCAGGGCCAGCGGCCGAAGCCGGGGCTGGTCATCTCGATCATCGCCAGGAACATGTAGCGCTTGTGGCTGGCCGAATCCCATCGCCTGGCGAGGCCTGCGCCGATCAGCCCGGCGAAGACCGGAACGCTGATCAACGGAATGGCAAGCCAGCTCAGCGGCGAGACGATCGGCGGCCCCGAGGCGCGGCCGACCTGATAGAGCGCAGAAACCAGAGCGATCGCGATCATTGCTGGGAGAAGCCCTACGGTCGCCATGCCGAGACGGCGATGCAGATCGCGGCGGTCTGCCGACACCAGCAGCACCTGCGTCACGTAGAGCAGCATCCAGGCGGTGAAGATCAGCCCGTGCAGGTGGACGAGCGGGGTGAGCGACGGGATAGGGTGGCCGGGATCGATAACGCCACGCAGATAATAGGACGGCAGGAAGCCGATCACGATCGACGCCGCCATCGCGATCGCCGTTCCCCCGAAGAACCACCGCTCCGCGCTCATCGCCCGCGCGGCATCCGCCCTGCTCGCCATCTCCGTCCCCCTTTCGCATCTCTGTGCCGATGTACCGCAGGAAAGACGTTATGGTTGCGCCGATACCTTGGCGCCGCTGTCCTTCTACCGCAGCTTCAGCCAGGTCGGCGCGTGGTCGCTCGCCTTTTCGAGGCCGCGCGTGTCCTTGTCCACGCCCGCATCGACCAGCCGGTCGGCCGCCGCCGGGCTCAGCATCAGGTGGTCGATCCGGAAGCCGGCGTCGCGCTGCCAGGCGCCGGCCTGATAGTCCCAGAAGGTGTAGACCGGCCCGTGCGGATGCACGGTGCGGAGCGCATCGGTCCAGCCGGCGGCGCAGAGGCGGCGGAAGGCCGCGCGGCTCTCGGGCTGGGTGAGCGCATCGCTGGCCATCGCCCGCTCCGAAAAGACGTCGTCGGTCGAAGGGGTGGGGATGACATTATAGTCCCCCGCCAGCACCACCGGCTTCTCGGTCGCCCAGAGCGCGCCGGCATGGTCGATCAGCCGATCGAACCAGGCGAGCTTATAGTCGAATTTAGGCCCCGGAACCGGATTGCCGTTCGGCAGATAGATGGAGGCGACGATGACCCCGTCGACCTCGGCCTCGATGTAGCGGCTGTGGCTGGGGTCGGGATCGTCGGGCAGGCCCTTGCGCCGTTCGACCGGTTGCGCGCCGCGCGCGAGGATGGCGACGCCGTTGAAGCCCTTCTGTCCATGCCAGATCGCGCCATAGCCCGCCGCCTCGATATCGGCGATCGGGAAGGTCTCGTCGGAGGTCTTGATCTCCTGCAGGCAGGCGACATCCGGCGCCTTCTGCTCGAGCCATTCGATCAGCCGGGGGAGACGGGCCTTGATCCCGTTGATGTTGAACGTCGCAATCTTCATGGTGTCGGGATAGCGCGCTGCAGCGCCGACGTCACCCGTGCTGAAGTGCGATCAGGGGATCAGATCGAGAAGCTCGATCCGCAGCCGCAGCCGGAAGCCGCGTTGGGGTTGGTCACCCGGAAGGCCGCGCCGCCGAGCGACTCGACATAATCCACCGCGCCGCCCCGGACGAGGTCGAGGCTCATCGGGTCCACCACCAGCGAAACGCCGTCGCGAACCGTGACGATGTCATCGTCGGCGGGAGCATCGGCGAGTTCGAACTTATACTGGAAACCGGCGCAGCCGCCGCCATCGATCGCGAGACGCAGGATCGGCGGTTTGCCGGTCTTGGTGGCGATCATCGCCACCCGTGCTGCGGCGGACGGGGTGAGGTCGATGTCTGTGGTTGCTTCCATGGCCCTAAGATAGGCATGAAAAAGGCCGTCGACAATCGCCGGCGGCCCTTCTCCCCCCTTATATTCCGTATGTCTTATTCTTCGGGGCCACCGAGCGCGATCGCCTGGCTCTCTTCGCGGGCCGCCATCAGATAATTGGCCGACTGGAGGAAGGGCAGCGGGTTGACGGCGCGGCCGTCGATCCGGACCTCATAATGAAGATGGTTGCCGGTCGAACGGCCAGTCGAGCCGACATAGCCGATCAGGTCCCCGCGCTTCACGCGCTGGCCGTCCCGCGCGGCGATGCGCGACATATGGCCATATCGGGTGGCGACGCCCTTGCCGTGGTCGATCTCGACCATGTTGCCATAGCCGCCGAACCACTCGGCGCGATCGACGACGCCGTCGGCAGTCGCGTAGATCGGCGTGCCGGCGGGCGAGGCGAGATCGATGCCAGCATGCATGGCGGCGGCGCCACGGAACGGATCCGAACGCACGCCGAAGGCGCTGGTGAAGGTGAAATTGGCGATGGGCTGGATCGAGGGGATCGAGATCGCGCCGGCTGCACCACCGACATTCACGGCATCGAGCTTCTTCCACGACTGGAAGATCGCCTGGAACTGGGCCGCCGCACGGGCGTTGTCCGACATATCGTCCTGCGCAAGCGCAGGCTGTGCCGACGCCGCAACGAACAGCGATGCGGCGATGATCTTGATCTGTGCCTGGGAAATGGAGCGGGCAAGTCGGCGGGCGAAACGAACGGCAGTGTCAACTAGGTGCATAATTCCCCCGCGACCGGATGACTCGAACCGGAGAACCGGTCGACCCTGTTTCGCCGCTGTCAGGAATTGCCCCCCCTCACGCGACGTCGTTCTTGTGTTGGAGATCACAGGGAGCGGCAACCCCGGCCATCATTGCTTTCGTTAAACCGGCCCGCTCGCGCGCCGAATCGTTGAACGGAGCCTTAACCATTCCTCGGAAGTGGCGGCTGACGAGCGTTTTCCACTGATCCGCATAATCGAATCGCTGCTGGTCGCACAGGTGCCGGAACCAGCGCACGCCGGCTGCCACATGGTCGACTTCATCCTCCGCGATGCGGCGCATCACGCGAGTCGACCACAGGTCCCCCGCTGCCTCGAAACGGCTTATCAGAGAAGGGGTTACGTCCAGGCCTCTGGCCTCGAGCACCATCGGCACGACAGCCAGTCTCGCCATCGGATCATGTGCCGTTGCGGCCGCCGCCTCCCACAGCCCGTCATGCGCCGGCAGGTCGCCATAGGAGGCGCCGTAGCTTCTCAGGCGTCGCTCGATCAGGGCGAAGTGCATCGCCTCCTCGGCGCCCACAGTCATCCATTCGTCGACGAAGGCGGTTGGAAAATGCGCGCCGAACCGTCCCACCAGATCGAAGGCGAGGTCGATCGCGACATATTCGATATGGGCGAGCGCGTGGAGCATCGCGACGCGCGCGCGGGGAGAGCCGGCCCGACCCCGCTTGGGCATGCGCGAGGGCGGCAGCAGGGGAGGGCGTCCGGTGCGGGCGGGATGGTCGGGCATGGCGGTGCCGAAGCCCCAGGCGAGACGACCCAGCCGCCAGTCGCGGGCGGCCTTGCGGGCGGCTTTCACCTTTTCGGCCGGCGACGGCTGGTCGAGCACCGACCGGCAGGCCTCGGAAACATCGCTACCGGTCACGCCGTCGTCGGCCCCTCACAAAACTCGCTGTGGAGCGCGAGTATGGACCGGGCATGTCGCCCGGCTACCGCGCTGCGGTCGTCGCCATAGCCGCCGCCCAGCGCGCTGGCGAGGGGGATGCCGCGCTCGCGCGCGACCCGCATGACGAATCGATCGCGCCGCTCCAGCCCTTCGTCGGTGAGCGCCAGTCGGCCGAGGCGATCGTCATGATGCGGATCGACGCCCGCCTGGTAGAGAATGATGTCGGGTGCGTGGGTATCGACCGCTGGCACCAGATGGTCCGCAAGCGCCGCCATATAGCTTGTGTCGTTGCTCCCGTCGGGCAGGCCCAGGTCGAAATCGGACCGGGCCTTGCGCGCCGGGAAATTGCTCTCGGAGTGGATTGAGAAGGTGAAGATGTCTGGCCGGTCGTGCAGCAGTGCGGCGGTCCCGTCGCCCTGATGGACGTCGAGATCGACGATCATGACGCGCGCGACATGACCCTCGGCAATCAGCCTGTTCGCCGTGATCGCCAGATCGTTGAAGACGCAATAGCCCGCTCCATGGGCCGCCTGCGCATGATGGCTGCCGCCCGCTGCATTGGCGGCGAAGCCGTGGCGCAGCGCGAGCATCGCCGCGAGCCAGGTCCCGCCGGGGGCCAGGACCGCGCGGCGGGCGACATGGGCTGTGACCGGAAAGCCGATGCGCCGCTCGATCGCCGGCGGGACCTGACAGCTGCGGACCTGTTCGACATAGGCCGGGTCGTGCAGCGCCTCGATCCAGCTTGGAGGCATGGGCTCGGGTTCATGAATCTCGATCTCGACGCCGCTCCGTTCGAGGGCTGTCATGACGAGCTGATATTTATCGAAGCTGAAACGGCTTCCCGCAGCCGGCGGAGAGACATAATCAGGGTGGTGGACGACGCGGAGCATCCTGCGACGCTAGCGCCTTTTGCCGATGGAAAGCCATGAACGAAGAATTCATCCGTCCCGATGTCCGCGCCTTTCTCGACGACATCAATTCGCGGCCGGGACCGAAGACCTATGAGGTCGATCCGGCAACCGCGCGCGTCATGTCGGCGCGTCTGCGCGACCTGGCCGATGTCGACAGCGCTCCCCTCGCCACGCGTGAGGATCTGCTGATCCCGACACATGACGGCCGGACCATTGCGGCGCGCTTCTATGATTCGCGCGCCGAGCGCGACGACGGACCGCTGGTGATCTTCTACCATGGCGGCGGCTTCGTGCTCGGCGACCTCGATCTGTACGACGCGGCCGCGACCGACATCGCGATCGGGCTCGATCTGCCCGTATTGTCGGTCGACTATCGGCTTGCTCCCGAACATCCCTGGCCGGCGGGGCCCGACGATTGCGAGATCGCGACGCGCTGGGCGGCCTCGCAGGCCGTGCTGTTCGGTCGCCGCTTCGATTCGCTCGCGCTGTGTGGCGACAGCGGCGGCGGGACGCTCGCCATCGTCACCGCCATGGCGCTGCGCAACGAACCGGCCGCGCTGCCGGTGATCGCGCTGTGGCCGCTCTATCCGGCAGTCGACCTGCGCAAGCGCTTCGCGTCGACCGAGCGGCTGGGCAGCGGCTATATGCTGACGCTCGATACGCTGCGCTGGTTCAACGAACATTATGCGCCCGATTTCAACCATTGGCGCGCTTCACCGGGCCGCGGCGACCTGCGCGGCATGCCGCCGGCGCTGGTCGGCGGGGCGACGCTGGACCCGCTGCTCGATCAGGCGCGCGCCTATGCGATCGCCTGCGTGGAAGCGGGGGTGCCCGTGACCTATCGCGAGGCCCGGGGCAATATCCATGGCTGGCTCACGCTCCGTCGGGGGATACCGTCCTCCGAACAGGATCTGCAGAGTTCGCTCGCGGCGTTCCGCAATCTGATCGAGGAATATCGCCCGTGAAGCCGACGCTGCCCTATCGCCCCGCCGCGGCGATCATGCTGCTCAATGCGGAGAACAAGGTCTTCGTGGCCCAGCGCATCGATAATCTCGCCGAGGCCTGGCAGATGCCGCAGGGCGGCCTCGACAAGGGCGAGGACCCGCAGGCCGGCGCGCTGCGCGAGTTGGAGGAGGAGACAGGCATCCCGCCGCACCTCGTCAAGATACTGGCCAAGGCGCCAGAGGAGCTGCTCTACGATCTGCCGCCCGAGCTGGTCGGCAAGATCTGGGGCGGCAAATATCGCGGCCAGGCGCAGCATTGGTTCGTCGCCCGCTTCCTCGGACGCGACGAGGACATCGATCTGGAGACCGCCGAGCCCGAATTCCGCGCCTGGAAATGGGCGGACGCAGACCAGCTCGTGGATATGATCGTGCCGTTCAAGCGCGATCTCTATGCGCGCGTCGTCGACCTGTTCAGGCCCTATCTCACCTGATCACTATTGATAATCACTTGCATTAGTAAGGTTGACGCAGTAGCCGCTCCCCGAAATGAAGGGGAATGTCATGCGCCACCTGTCCCGCCTCCTGACCTCGGCCGCGTTCATGCTTGCTGCACCGGCCTTTGCCGAGGATGCGCCCGATCTCGACGACAGCGGTCGCGACATCGTCGTGACGGCGGCGCGCAGCATCCTGCCGGCCAACGCCCTTCCGCTGACCGTCGATGTCGTCGGCAAGGCCGATCTCGACCAGCAGATCGCCATCTCCGGCTCGGTTACCGACGCCATCGCGACGCTCACCCCCTCCTTCTCGCCGACGCGGCAGAAGCTGTCGGGGGCGGGCGAGACGCTGCGGGGACGCAGCCCGCTCTATGCGATCAACGGCATCCCCCAGACGACCCCGCTGCGCGACGGCAGCCGCGACGGCTTCACCATCGACGGCTTCTTCGTCGACCGCGTCGAGCTCATTTACGGTTCGAATGCTCTGCAGGGCATCGGTGGGACGGGCGGTATCGTCAACCAGGTGACCGTCGGTGCCCCGACGAAAGAGGGGATCAGCGGTCGGGTCCTGTTGCAGGGCAATGCCGATGACGGCTTCACCAAGGATGGCATCGGCGGAAAGGCCGCCGGCCTGCTCCAGTACAAGCAGGACCGTTTCGACGCTTCGGTGGGTGCCGCTTATGAGAAGCGCGGCGTGTTCTACGACGGCAAGGGGCGGCGAGTGGGCATCAACCTGACCCAGGGCGAGACGCAGGATTCGGGCAGCTTCTCGCTGTTCGGCCGCTTCGGCTATCAGCTGGGCGACACCGGCCGCATCGACCTGATTGCCAGCCGATACGAACTCAAGGTCGATGGCGATTACATCGCGGTGGCCGGCAACCGGAACACCGGACTGCCGACCAGCGCCCGGCGCGGCACACCACCGCTCGATCCCGCGCAGAGCCGCACCGAGAGCCTGGCGCTGTCGGTCACCGACACCGATCTGCAGGGCGGCAATTTCGTCAGCCAGATATTCTTCAACCGGACCCGCGATACCTTCGGCGGCGAGCCGGCGCCGATCGGCACCTTCCAGGATGTCCGTATCGCACCGCTCGGCACCCTGCTGGACCAGTCGCAGAACCGGTCGCGCAAGCTGGGCGCCAAGTTCAGCTATGAGCGGGCCATGCCGGGGTTCGAGGCGCTGACCGCCACGGTCGGCTTCGATGCGCTGGTCGACAAGACCGAACAGCGTCTGATCGCCACCGGCAGGACCTGGGTTCCGCCGACCGACTTCCGCAGCCTCGCGCCCTTTGCCCAGGCCAATCTGGCGCTGTTCGACAAGAAGGTCCGGCTCGCGGCTGGCGCACGCTGGGAAAATGTCCGGATCAAGATCGACGACTATGTCACCCTGGCCTCAACGACGACGCCCGCCGGTGGCGTTGCGGTGTCGGGCGGCACACCGAGCTTCGACGATGTGCTGCTCAATGGCGGTGTGGTCGTCGAGCCGTGGCAGGGCATACGCGCTTATGCCAGCTATGCCGAGGGCTTCACCGTCGCGGATATCGGCCGGATCACGCGCGCGATCGGAAAGGCGGGGGTCGACCTCGACAATTTCCTCGATATCAGCCCAGTGATCTCGAACAACCGGGAAGTCGGTTTCGAGGTGAAGCGCGGGCCGCTGGACGCGAGCGTCACCTATTTCTGGTCGAGCAGCAAGCAAGGCCAGATCCTCGTCGCCAACGCCGACGGCATCTTCAACGTGCTGCGCCAGCGCGTCGAGATCGAAGGGCTCGAGATCAATGCTGGCGTGCAGATGCCGGTGAAGGGCCTGAAGCTTTCGGTCGGTTATGCGCAGCTCAAGGGGCGCTACGACGCCAGCCCGGTCGCAGACGGCAAGGTTGGGACAGACTTGGACGGTGCAAACATCTCGCCCGACCGGGTCAACCTCGCGGCGATCTATCAGCAGGGTGCCATTTCCGCGCGCATCCAGAGCAATTTCTATCTGAGCCGGACCTTCAAGAGCAATGAGATCGCGCTCGACCGACGTAATGATTTCGGGGGCTATAATGTCACCGACGCGAGCATCCGTTATCAGACGGGGATCGGCGGCTTCACCTTCTCGGTCCAGAACTTGCTCGACAAGCAATATATCGACTATGCCAGCGACACCCAGCGCGCGACCGACAATTTCTTCTACTTCGCCGGTCGCGGCCGCAATTTCACCCTGACCTGGGACTATCGGTTCTGAGGCTGCTCGATCAGCTCCATCGCTGGGCCGGCGGGCTGCTGGGCATCCTGCTGCTCGTCCTCGGTCTGTCGGGGGCGGCCCTGGTCCATCGCGACGCCTGGATCGGCCTGCCCCATGCGGGGGATGCACGCGTGGCCGATCCTGCCGCGCTGGGCGCATTGACGGCGCGGTTGATGGCGGATCCTGCCAGCCGGCCGCAGAGCATCCTGTTCGCCAGCGACACGCTGGGGCTGGTGCGCCTGTCGGGGAAGGGGGGATCGGGTGCCTATGCCGACCAGAGCGGCGCGATCGTCACCCGCTGGTCGAGCCAGTGGGAGCGGCCTGAGCTCTGGCTGTTCGACCTGCATCATCATCTGTTGGCGGGCGACGTCGGCGAGACGATCATCGGGGTGGCGGGGGCGGTCGGCCTGTTCTTCGTGATCTCGGGCGCAATCCTGTGGTGGCGGACGCGCAAGAGCTTCGCCTTTCGGCTGTGGCCGGCGCGGATGACCCGACCGGCGATCCTGCGTCATCATCGCGACCTCGGCGTGCTGGTAGCCCCGATGCTGCTGCTGTCCTTCTACACCGGAGCAGTGCTGGTTTTCCGCCCCTTCGCCGCGTTGACCCTGGGGCCGGGTGCCCCTGCCGCGATCGAGGCGGCCTTGAAGCCGCCTCCTGCCAGCGGTGCCAAGCTGTCCGACGCGATCGACTGGCGAGCGATCGTCGCCACCGCGCACAAGCGTTTTCCCGAGGCGGAACTCCGCCTCGTCTCGCTGCCGCGCAAGGAAAGCGGCCTGATCGGCGTGCGGATGCGCCAGCCGGAAGAGTGGCTCCCCAACGGGCGGACGAGCCTGTGGTTCGCGGCGGACAGCGGGAGGCTGGTCGCTGCGCGCGACGCGCGCGACCTTGGATGGCAGGCCAAGGCCTTCAACCTCTTCTACCCACTCCATGCCGCCAAAGTCGGTGGCTTAGCCTGGCGGCTGGTGATGACGATCTCAGGGCTCGCGCTCGCGCTGCTCGGCGGCTTTACCTGCTGGAGCTTCTGGTTCGCCCGGCGCAGGACGCCGATACGCCGGGCCTGATCGCGTCAGAGCGCCCGTGCGGCGGCCAAGACCTCTTCGGCGTGGCCCTTGACCTTCACCTTGCGCCAGATGCGGGCGATCTGCCCATCCTTGTCGATCAGGAAGGTGGCGCGGTCGATGCCCATATAGGCGCGGCCATAGAGGGTCTTCTCGATCCAGGTGCCATAGGCTTCGCAGACGCTGCCGTCATTGTCCGACGCCAGACGCAGCTTCAGGCCATGCTTGCCGATGAACTTGGCATGGCGCGCGGCATTGTCCTTCGACACGCCGATCACCGACGCACCGGCGGCCGCGAAATCGTCGGCCAGTGCTGAGAAGGCCTGCGCCTCGGTCGTGCAGCCCGGCGTATCATCCTTAGGGTAGAAATAGAGGATGAGGGTCTTGCCCGCTTCCGCCGAAACGCTCGTGCTGCTGCCATCCGGCAGATCGAGCTTTACGTCCGGTGCCTTGTCGCCTTCGTTGAGCATCGCCTGTCTCCCTTGCTGATCCGTCATTAGGACGGCGGGCGGGGGGCTTTCAACCTTCCCCAGCGGACAGCGCGAGGCGGGCAGTCAGGTGGCGGTGCGACCAAGGCCATGAGGAGGGGACTGGGGGCGCCCCGTTACGCTGGGGCGCCCTTCGGTGAATACGACCACCGGTCCACTTACGCTTACGCAACACACTCTTGATGCTGCCTAGAATAGCAGCCAGTCTTTAAGCGAGCGTCGATCAGCCTGGTTAACTTCCGGAAACCCTGATTATTCTTTAGGCTTAGTCCCAAGGCGGCAGGGCCCGGAATTCCGTCATTTCGCAAGGCGCGCCGCTCTTTCCCATTCGCCGCGCACCAGCGCCCGCGCGCTTTCATAGCTTTTAACCAAGGCCTGCCAGTCGGGCTCGCCGCAGCTGCGTGCGACGAGGTCGCGCGAGGCGGGCGGCGGCTCAGCCGACGCCGGGGACACAAGGCGCTGGGTCACCAGCAGCCGGGTCAGCAATTCGTGCGCCGGGATCAGCGCGGGATCGATCAGCCCCTCTTCGGCTAGCGTGCGCATGGCGATGCGCAGGCGCGGGCTGAAAGCGCAGCGGTGTCGCAGCTGCAGCAGATGTACGGTGAATTCGCAGTCGACGAGGCCGCCCTCCACCAGCTTGACGTCGAACGGGCTCGATGGCGGCTTGTGCCGGGCGATGTCGCCGCGCATCTTGGCCACGTCGGCGGTCAGGCTTTCGTCGACGCGCTCCTGACGCAGCGTTTCGTCGATGATATGCTGAACGTCCGCGCACGCTTCGGGTGATCCGAAGATCGGACGGGCGCGGGTGAGCGCCATATGCTCCCATGTCCAGGCACTCTCGCGCTGATAGCGCTCGAAGCTTTCGATCGACACCGCGAGCGGCCCCTGCGTGCCCGAGGGGCGTAGCCGCGTGTCGACCTCGTAGAGCGGGCCGGCCGCCGTAGCTACCGACAACGCGGCCGACACACGCTGGGCAAGGCGGTTGAAATAGGTGGTCGCGCCAAGCGGACGCTGGCCGTCCGACTCGGTCATGATATCCCCGCTGAAGAGGTAGATGATATCGAGGTCGGAGGCATGGGTCAGCGCGCCGCCGCCGAGGCGGCCGAGCGCCACGATGACCAGCTCTCCGCCTGCGATCTTCCCATGGGTCGCCTCGAACTGGGCAACGGTGGCCCGTGCCAGCACGTCGAGAGCCGCCTCGGCGACGCGGGCATAGCCATGGCCCACCTCGATGGGATCCGAGGCCGCCTCGATCAGCTGCACGCCAAGCGCGAAGCGGCGTTCGCCGACGAGTTGGCGGACCCGGTCGAGCAGCAACTCGTAATTTTCGGACCGCTCGCCATGGGCGAATTCGCCGATCAGCGCCTCGACCGACGGCGGTGGCTCGAGCGCGGTCGCGTCGATCAGCCCGTCGAGCAGCGCCGGGCGGCGGCCCAGCGCCTGTGACAGCGTCGGGGCATGGCTCAGCACGTCGATCAGCGCGCGGGCGAGGGCAGGGCGCGCCTGGAGGAGCCGGAACAGGTTGATCGCGCTCGGCAGCCCGGCGACCAGATCTTCGAAGCGACTCAGGGCGTCCTGGGGTGCGGGCGCCTTGCCCAGCGCGCGAACCAGCGTCGGCAGCATCGCCTCCAGCGCCTGCTGGGCAACCGAGGTGCGCAGCGACCGGCTCTTGCCCTCGCGCATCGTCTCGATCCGCAGCCGCGCCGCTGCGGGATCAGCAAAGCCGGCGGCGGACAGCTCCGCTTCGAGCTTCTCCGCTTCCATCGGCAGCCGCTCTTCCGCGTCGCCGTCCAGACCGTCATAGACCGCTCCGACCCGCTCGACATGGGGGCGCAGCAGATCCGTCAGCGCCGCGCCGTCGCTCAGGCCATGCAGCCGCGCGACATTGTCGAGCGCCGCCGGATCCTTCGGCAGGCGGTGGGTCTGCATATCGTCGACCATCTGCAGGCGATGCTCGATCGTGCGGTACAGCCGGTAAGCCACCGCCAGGTCGCGGGCTACCTCCGCGTCGATCCGGCCTGCCTCGCCGAGCGCAGACAGCGCGTCGAGCGTCGCCGGCGCACGCAGCGCGGGCTCCCGCCCGCCGTGGATCAGCTGGTGGATCTGCGCAAAGAACTCGATCTCGCGGATGCCGCCCCGGCCGCGCTTCAGGTCGTAACCGGGTCCGAGCAACTGGCTTTGTGCGAAATGGTCGCGGATGCGGCGCGATATCTGGCGGATTTCCTGCACCGCCCCGAAATCGAGCGACCGGCGCCAGACGAACGGACGGATCGCCCCGAGAAATTCGGTACCCAGTGCGACATCGCCGGCGGCGGCGCGGGCGCGGATGAAGGCGGCGCGCTCCCAGGGCAGGGCTGCGGATTCATAATAGCTGAGCGCAGCGTCGATCGGCAGGGCCAGCGGCGAGGCTTCGGGCGACGGGCGCAGGCGCAGGTCGACGCGGAATACATAGCCGTTCGCGTCGCGGGTCTGGAGCAGTTCGAGAACCCGGCGGGTGATCCGCACCGCAGCTTCGACCGGTTCCTCGCGGGCCCGGTGTGGCAGGGTCGCGGGGTCGAAGATCAGGATCGGATCGATGTCGGAGGAATAGTTGAGCTCGCGGCTGCCATGTTTGCCCAAGGCGAGCGCGGCCATGCCTCGAGGTTCCTCGCCGGGCGCGCGTTCGAGGATCGCCGCGCGGATCGCGCAGTCGAGCGCATGGTCGGCAAAGGAGGACAGCTGGGCGACCACCTCCTCGAACGAGGCGATGCCCGCGAGGTCGGCGAGAGCGGTGGCGAGCGACACCACCTGTCGTTGCATGCGCAAGATCCGGCCCACATCGTCATCAGCGGAAGCGTCGGCCAAGCCCAGAGCGATCGTCTCGGCCAGGCCGAAGTCACCGAGGCGCTGGACGGTGTCCGAATGTCTGGTGATGAGGCTCGCGAGGAAGGGGGAATGCGCTCTTGCTCTCCGCAGGGCGTCATCCAGCTTATTGTGCCGGTTCTGTACATCCATAATGGATCGATAGGGTATTTGAACGGGAGTGCAACATCCGGAAACTTGCGCGGTTCAGTGCGTTATCTCCTTCATGGAAAAGCGTCCCTCCTCCGATCCTGCCACGATGGCGCGGCTAAGCCGCGGTCGAATCGTGCAGCCGCCGCAGCGGCACGAAGGCCTCGGCAACGCTCTGCGCTCCGCGTTCGACCCGGCGAGCTACGGCATACCGGACGATATGCGGCGGTTGCTCGGCAAGCTCGACGGCCAATAAGAAAAGGGCCTCTCCAGCGATCGGAGGGGCCCTTTTTCATCTCCCTAGATAAGATCTGCCGAAATTCTTCAGTCTCTGCTCAACTGATCCACGTCGGCCATGATCTGTTCGAGCGTCGAAGTCGACGGATCGGTATGATGCTCGCGACGCGACGGCAGCTGGCCATGGTCGAGCAACTGTTCAAGTGCGGTACGACCGCGCGCCACCCGGCTCTTGATCGTGCCAACCGCGCAGCCACAGATGTCCGCCGCTTCTTCGTAGGAAAACCCGCCGGCGCCGACGAGGATCAACGCCTCGCGCTGCGGCTGGGGCAGGTGCAGCAAAGCGCGCTGCATGTCCGCGAGTTCGATATGGCGATCCTGCGCGGCGGGGGCGGAGAGCAGCTTGGCGGCCGCATTCTCGTCCCATTCGCCGCGGAAACGGGCGCGCCGCATCTGCGACAGGAACAGGTTGCGCAGGATGATGAAGGTCCAGGCGCGCATGTTGGTGCCAGCCTGGAAGCGAGCACGTGCCGCCCACGCCTTCATCAGCGTTTCCTGCACCAGATCGTCCGCCAGGTCCCGGTTGCCCGACAGCGAGCGGCCGAAGGCGCGCAGATGCGGGATCACCCGGGCGAGTTCGGTCTTGAACTCGTCATCGGAAAGCGCCGCGTGGGGCACCACCTCGCTGGCTTCGACAAGATTGTCTTCGTCGTCCATGTGGTCAGGCACCCTGTTCGGCTTCGAAACTGCCGCTACTTTCGCCAATATAGCCATCGGCTCCCCGTTGGTTCGGCGGGGACTTCACCATCTCCGCCACGCCGCACCAACGACGAGGCTGCAGGCGAGTTCCCACCGAAACGGAAACGAAACGGATTTCTTCAGGCCTCGATCGTTGCGGCGTTGAAGAACAGCGCCTGGCTGATGGCAGCCTTCACCGTCGACCGCTGGAACGGCTTGGTGATCAGGAAGGTCGGTTCCGGGCGCTCGCCGGTCAGCAGGCGCTCGGGGAAGGCGGTGATGAAGATGACCGGTACGCTGAACTCGGCCAGGATGTCCTTGACCGCATCGATGCCCGAGCTGTCGTCGGCCAGCTGGATGTCGGCAAGGACCAGGCCGGGCCGCTGGGCATGGGCCTGCGCCACCGCCTCGTCGCGGGTCACGGCAACGCCGCTGACATTGTGGCCTAGATCGCGGACGATCGTCTCCAGATCCATCGCGATGATCGGCTCGTCCTCGATGATCAGCACCTCGGTCTGGGTCTGGCGGTCGATCTCCGCAATGGCCTCGGCCACGAGCGCGTCGACATCTTCGGGAGTCGTTTCGATCAGATAGGCCGCATCCTGAACGGTGAAGCCTTCCATGGCGGTCAGCAGCAGCGCCTGGCGCGACAGCGGCGTGATCCGGCTCAGTCGGGCGTTGGCGATTGCCTCGCGCTCGACGTCGGTGCCGACTGCGGCTTCTGCGAACTCGTCATAATGCGCGGAATTCCAGATAGCCTGGAAGGTGCGGTACAGGCCGACGCGCACGTCGACGTCCTTGGGGAAATCCTCGGGCGCTGCGACGATCGCTTCCAGCGTGGCGCGGACATAGGTGTCGCCGTGCTGCTGGCTGCCGGTCAGCGCGCGGGCGTAGCGACGGAGGAACGGCAGGTGCGGGGCGATTTTCTGACCGAGCGACATGTGTATCAACACTCCCTGAAGATATGAAAGCGGGAGACCGCCGTCGTACCGATAGGGAAGGTAGCAGCCCCACCGGTAACGCGGAAGTCGTCCGCCGCCTCAGATTCGAACTCATGAAAAAAGAGGCGCTCGGAGATGGGAACAATCGTCAGAGTTTTTTGTTTCATCGCCGACACGCACATTTTACCAGCACCGGGAAAATGATACGTGTCCGGATCGATCCAGGCGGGGCGGAGTCCATCGGCACCGTTGCGTGGGAGAACATTGGACAACCACATGCAGGTCAGGGGCCAAAGCCGGTTGGCAAAGGAAAGTTCAGGGACGCCCGAGGGCGACAAGAGTGGCGGCAAGTCCACGCAGCGGCGGCGGGAGGAATCCCCGCGCGACGCGAACGTGGGCGATGCCTTGCGTTCCGTCTATTCGCAGGCGGTGGACGAGCCGATTCCCAACGAGTTCCTGGATCTGTTGAACAAGTTGAATTGACCATGTCCGCAGAACCTTCCGTTCCCCTGCGGATCCGCGTCAGGGGCCGGGCAGGCTTCTGATGCGCGGCTTTCCTGATCGTCTGTCCTTCGCGCGGCTACCCAGCGGCACGAAGATGCTCATCATCATGTCGGCGGCGATGCTGCCGCTCGGCCTGATCGCCTTGCTGACCTCGCTGGACATGGCGCGCTCCGCTTCCGCCGAACGGCGCGCGGCAGCGCAGACTGCTGCAGCGCTTTATGTTTCCCAGATCGAAGCTCGCATCAATCGCGGGCTTGACGCGGTGCGCATGGCTGCGGCCAGCGCGCAGGACGCTCCCTTTCTCTGCGCGGCGATCGCCCGCCAGGCCCTCGCCACCCCTTCACGGCCTCCGGTAGCGTTGTTCGACGAGGCCGGGCGCAAGATTTGCCAGTCGCACGGCCCACCCATCCAGCAGGTGGCTGCCAGCCATCCCATGGTCGACCATGTGTGGCTGGACGCGGCGCGCAAGACCTTTCGCCTGACGGCGGTGCGGGACGACGGCAGTTTGCTGGCCGAGGCCGATGTCCCGATCGAAGACGTGCGGCGGGACGTCGCCGGCGATGTCGGTGTTCGTCCGACGAGCGTCACGTTGCGGCAGGGCGACGCCGAGGTCGAGATGTTCGGCGGTGCTTCGCACGTGCCGGACGGTGCACCACTTGTGATATCGCTCCCCGTCAGCGACGGCCGCCTTGCGCTCGTCGCCGAGTTTGCGCCCGCGTCGACCGGTGCACGCACGCTGCTCCTGATCCTGCTTCCCTTGCTGATGTGGGCGGCAGCGGCCTTCGCCGGCTGGTACATCATCAACCGTCTTCTGCTGTCGCCACTGGCCCAGATCAAGCGCTCGATCGAGGCGTGGGAGGGATCGCGGGGCACCTTTCCGCTGCCGCGTATCAACACGCCCAGCCACGAGATCCGCGATCTTGCAGAGAGCTTCGCCTCAGTCACCGCGCGCATCCAGCAACATGAGGCCGAACTGGAGGAGGGGCTTGCCCGCCAGACGCGTCTCACGCGTGAAGTGCACCATCGGGTGAAGAACAATCTCCAGGTGGTCTCCAGCCTGATCAATCTGCACGCGCGCGGTGCGGAGGGCGAGGTCGCCACCGCCTATGGCGCGATCCAGAGGCGCGTCGATGCATTGGCCGTGGTCCACCGCAACCATTATGCGGAGCTGGAGGAGAATCGCGGCCTCGCCATACGCGGGCTGGCCGGCGAGTTGGCTGCGTCTTTGCGCGGTTCGGCGCCTCCCGCAGCGGCAGGCATGTCGATCGCGCTCAACATGGCTGATCTCTACGTGACCCAGGACGTTGCGGTTCCGGCCGCCTTCCTGATCACCGAGGTGGTCGAGATGATGATGCACTGCAATCCGCACGGCTCGATTCTCATTTCGCTCGAACCGACCGAAGCAGCCGATCGCGCCAGGCTGAAGATCGAGACCTTCGGCATGGAGTCGGGCGCGATCGCGGGCTATCCTGCGATCGTCCGGTTCGAGCGGGTCGTCACCGGTATCGCGCGCCAGTTCCGCGCGCCTCTGGTGGAAGATCGCGAGGCGGGCCGATACGAGATCGAGATCGCCGCGCACCGCTGATCCGAAAAAAATCCTCTCACCCTCGGGAACCCGGGAAACGGTGATACGTTCTTATTTTCGGATAGCGATGCTTTGCCCCCCCGCTCCCGCTATCCAAACCAACAAAGGGCCCGGTCACCTATCCCCCCGTGTGTGACCGGGCCCCAATTTTCTCCAGCATAGATAATGGGTTGAAATGGCTGCTCTGTGTCATGAGCGGAACCGATCCAACCTCTGTGCATTTGTTCACCGAGCTTCCCGGATCGGGAGGCCTCAGTTCTTTCGAAAGAGGGTTGCCATGTTGAAGCGCACTATCGTCCTCGCCTTCGCCGGTCTGTCGCTGTTCTCTGTGACCGCCTGCAACACCGTCGAAGGCGCCGGCAAGGACGTCTCGTCCGCCGGTCGCGCGGTTTCGGACGCCGCCAACGACGTCAAGTAACGCATTCGGCCGAAAGGTCGGGAAGGAGAGCCCGGGACGGTCAGGCCGTCTCGGGCTCTTTCTGTTTGGCGCGGCTGCGCTCGGTAAGCCAGATGCCAACCAGACCGAGTTCGTAAAGAAAGACCAGCGGGATCGCGAGCAGCAGCTGCGATCCGACATCGGGCGGGGTAAGAACCGCAGCGACGGCAAAGGCGCCGACGATCGCGTAACGCCGTGCGCCGACCAGCTGCTTGCGGGTCACGACGCCGGCCCGCTCCAGCAGCATGATCAGCACCGGCAGCAGGAAGGATATCCCGAAGCCGAAGAGGAACTGCATCACGAAGGAAAGGTAATTTCCGACGCCGGGCAGCGCTTCCTGCTGGACGCCGCCGAGATTGCCCTGAAAGCCGAGCAGGAAGTGCAAGGCGACCGGGATCGCAACATAATAGGCAAGCGCGGCACCGGTGGTGAACAGCACGGGGGTCGCGAAGATGAAGGGCAGCAGCGCCCGCTTCTCGTTGCGATAGAGGCCCGGCGCCACGAACTGCCAGACCTGGTTCGCGATGATGGGAAAGGCGAGCATCATCGCCGCGAAGAAGGCGACCTTGATCTCGACGAAGAAGGCCTCGAAAATCTGCGTGTAGATCAGCTTGCTCTGGTTGGCGCGCAGCAACGGCTGGACCAGGAAGGCGAAGATCGGCCGCGCGAAATAGAGGCATATGCCGAAGCATATGCCCAGCGCCGCCAGCGACATCAGCAGCCGCCGTCGCAGTTCGAGCAGATGATCGAGAAGCGGCGCGCGGGTTTCGTCCAGATCGGTCATGTCTGCGGGTGCGGCTTCTGATTCGGAGTGTCGGTGGCGGAGACGGCCTCCGGAGCCGGATCGGTCATGGCAACTTCGGTCGGGGGCTGGACCGCGGTTTCGGCGGGAACGGGCTGCGCGCCGATCGCGATCATGTCGCTATGCGGATCCGCCTCGGCGGCGGGCTGGGGCGGGTGCTCGCGCATGATGCGCGCATTTTCGGCCGCCCACTTCTTCTCCATTTCCTCCAGTTCGGACTGGCGGATCATCTCGTCGATGCCCGAGCGGAAATGGCGCGCGACACCGCGCGCACGGGCTATCCACTGACCGACGACGCGCATGGCCTTGGGCAGGTCCTTGGGACCTATGACCACCAGGGCGACGACGGCAACGAGAAGAAGTTCAGTAGGGGCGATGTCCAGCATGGTGCGCGACCGTAAGGAATCGGGTCGCGATCAGTTCTTGGGCCTGTCGTCCTGCATCGGCTGCAGTCGCTGCTCGGCGCTGGGCTCCAGCGGCGGCTGCTGCTGCAGGCGGGGGGCGGGCTGGTGCGGCGCTGCAGACGTCGTCTCGTCCTCTTCCGACATGCCCTTCTTGAAGCTCTTGATGCCCTTGGCGACGTCACCCATCATATCGGAGAAGCGCCCCTTGCCGAACAGCAGAAGCACAACAATACCGACGACGAGCCAATGCCAAATGCCGAAACCGCCCATGGAAAATCTCCTAGAATAGCCTCCATTTAAGCCCTGCCCCTGCCAATCGCAATGGCGCAGGCTGCGTATTGGCGTGGCGGGCGGGCCGGCGGAGGAGCTTCCCTTGGTACAGATATGCGACAGGGCGGTGACAGCGGCCCCGCTGCTGACCGCTAGTCGGCGTCGCCGCCGTCGGGATCGTCCGGCCCGCCGGTCTCCATCTGCAGCTGTTCGAAGGCCAGATCGACCGGATCGAGCAGGCCGGCGGCCTTGAGATCGGCGATACCGGGCAGGTCGCGACGGCTCTGCAGGCCGAAATGGGTGAGGAAGGCGGGGGTCGTGGCGTAGAGCAGCGGCCGACCCGGCGTCTCGCGCCGACCCGCCGGGCGGATCCAGCCTGCCTCGAGCAGGACGTCGATCGTGCCCTTCGATATCTGGACGCCGCGTATCGCCTCGATCTCCGCCCGGCTGACCGGCTCATGATAGGCGATGATCGCCAGCGTCTCGATGCCCGCACGGCTCAGCTTGCGCGGTTCCTCGCGGGTCCGGCGCAGGATATGGGCGAGGCCGGCCGCCGTCTGGAAATGCCAGCGCCCGCCGCGTTCGACCAATTCGATGCCGCGTCCGGCGTAGAGGCGCGCAAGGCGGGGGAGGGCATCGCCAAGCTGTTCGGCGCCGATCACCGCCATCAGCTCAGCCGGCGTCATCGGAGCTTCGGCGGCGAAAAGAGCCGCTTCGAGGGCGCGCAGCAGATCGTCGGGTTCCTCGATCACTATGCGCTCCGTACGAGCAGCGGGGCGAAAGGCTCTTCCTGCGCCAGCGACAAGCGCCCCTGCTTGGCCAGTTCGAGCGCGGCCAGGAAGCTCGAGGCGAGCGCCGAACGGCGATAATCCCCTTGCGCCTCGACGGGGATGAAAGCCTCAAGACTGGTCCAGTCGATCAGCGCGCCGATCATCCGCGATACCCGCTCGATCGCCTGTTCGAGCGTCATCACCGGTCGGCGCTGGACGATATGGATCGGCGGTTCGGCGCGCGCGCGGACGGCGCCATAGGCCGAGATGAGGTCGTAGAGGCTGGCGTCCCAGGCGGCCTTGCGGACGACTTTCAGCCCTTCGGGCGCCCCACGGCCGAACACGTCCCGGCCCAGCCGGTCGCGCGCCATCAGCCGGGCGCCGGCCTCGCGCATCGCCTGGAGGCGCTGAAGCCGCAATTGCAATCGCAGCGCCAGTTCTTCCGGGCTCGGTTCGACCTCGGGGTCCTTGGGCAGCAGCAGGCAGGATTTGAGGTAAGCGAGCCAGGCGGCCATGACCAGATAGTCGGCCGCGATCTCCAGCTTCAGCGCCTTCGCATTCTCGATGAAGGACAGATATTGCTCGGTCAGTGCCAGGATCGAGATTTTCGCGAGATCGACCTTCTGCGCGCGGGCGAGGCTGAGCAACAGGTCGAGCGGTCCTTCCCATCCGTCGAGGTCGAGCGTGAGCACCTCATCGGGACGTCCGTCCGCCAGCGGCAGGTCCAGAGTGTCGTCGTCTTCCCCCATGGCGGGGAGTTAATCAGGATTCGCCCGCCAAGGAAACAGCGGAACCTGGCCGACTGGCGGGATCAGGCCGGCAAGACCGCCATCAGCGCATCGCGCTTGGCGATCAGCTGCGCGACGTCATCCGCGCCGGTGTGGCCTTCGATCGTCGCCATGGCCCGGGCAAGTCGGCTTTGCGCCGGAGCCTCGATCGGGCCGACCGCTTTGGCGATCGCCTCCATCTCCGCCATGTCGCCCGAACAGTGCAGCGCGATATCGCAGCCTGCGGCCAGCACTGAAGCGGCGCGGCTGCCGAAATCTCCGGTCAGCGCGTGCATGCCCAGATCGTCGGACATCAGCAGGCCGTCGAAGCCGATGCGGCCGCGAATGATCTCGGCGATGATGGTGGGCGACAGGCTGGCGCAATGCTCGCTATCCCAGGCCGGGTAGACGACATGGGCGGTCATCGCCATCGGCGCGTCGGCAAGCTTGATGAAGGGGGCCAGATCGGTCTCCAGCGCATCGGCATCGGCATCGACGACAGGCAGTTCGATATGGCTGTCGGCCATCGCCCGGCCATGGCCGGGAACATGCTTGACCACGCCGACCGCACCGCCTGCGCGCAGGCCCTCGATCACCGCGCGGCCCATCGCTGCCACGCGAAGCGGCTCGGCGCCCAGCGCACGGTCGCCGATGATGTCGTGCGCGCCCGGCTGGCGGACGTCGAGCAGCGGCAGGCAGTCGATATTGATCCCGACCTGACGCAGCATCGCCGCAATAGCCTGGGCATTATGGCGCGCTGCTTCGATCGCCGTCATCGGCGCGATGTCATAGAGCCGGTCGAACAGCTCGGCTTTCGGGAAAGCCGGCCAATGCGGTGGCTGCATCCGCGCGACCCGGCCACCCTCCTGGTCGATCAGGATCGGCAGATCGTCGCGGCCTGACAGGGTGCGCAACGAATCCGTCAGCGCGCGGAGCTGCTCCGGATCCTCGACATTGCGTTTGAACAGGATGAAGCCGGCCGGGTCGAGCTCGCGGAAGAAGCCGCGCTCGGCATCGCTGAGCGTGGTGCCGGCCAGGCCGAGAAACAGGGGCGTCATCGCCATGGTCAGTCCATTCGTCGAAAGGTCGCGCGGCGGAACGCGACGGCGTCCCGCCGATGCGCGCCGTCATCCAATGATCGAGCAGCTCTCGCCGGCCACCTTGAGGCGCTTGCAGATGTCCGCTCCGTTGCCGCCTGTCGCCCGCAGGCGATAGAGGGTCTTGTCGCCCGACTGCACCGGGACCACCGACTGGGTAAGCCCGGACAGGAAGGAGAAGCGACCCGACAGCGTCTTCCACGCGGCATTGGCCTTGGCCTGGCTGGAGAAGGCGCCCAGCTGCACGGTGGAGCCATTGGCCGGTTCGGACGGCGCGGGTGTCGTTACCGGGGCGGGCTTGGGCTTGGCTGCGGGCTTGGCCGCCTGCTTCACGACCGTCTCGTCCACGCTCGCCGCCGCACGCGGGGCAGGGGGCGCGGGCTTCGGCGTCGGTGCCACGGCTTTCTGGACCGGGGCGGGTGCGGGGGCCGCCATGGTCGGGGCAGGCGGCGCAGGCTGCGGCCGATCGACGTTGACCGGGGTCTCGGCGGCGCCGCTGATGTCGATCACGCTCTCGACTTCATTGCCCTTGCTGGCGCTGTAGACGATCTCGTCCCCATCCTCGGGCGCGCTCTCATTGCCCGGGCGCTCTTTATAATAGCTGTCGGGCGCCTGGATCAGCGAACCGTCGCCCGCCGTCGACGCGTCGCGCTGGCGCAGCCAGAAGAAGCCGCCGACGACCAGACCAGCGACGGCCAGCGCCGCGACCAGCCAGATGATCAGCTTCGGGGTGGTGAGACCCGTCGGCTCGTCATATTCCTCTTCGACCGGTTCGAGCCACGGCAGGCGGTCCTCGTCCTGAGGACCGAGCCTGTCGCGCGAATAATCCGCCATCTACTGCATCTCCTCGGCGGCCGAGACGCCCATGACGGCGAGGCCGTTGCGGATAATCTGCCCGATCGCATCGCTCAGCGCCAGCCGGGCGCGGGTGATTTCGGGCCTGTCGGTGAGCAGGAAGCGACGGGCCGGGTCGTCATTGCCCCGGTTCCACAGCGCATGGAACATCGCCGCCAGATCATAGAGGTAGAAGGCGATGCGGTGCGGCTCGTGCGCCTGCGCCGCGCTCTCGACGATCCGGGGGAATTGCGCCGCGAGCTTGACCAGCGCGAGTTCCTCCGCGTCGAGCAGGTCGAGATCGGCTGCCGGCGTCAGGTCGATCCCCGCCTCGGCCGCGCGCCGGTGGAGCGAGCGCCCGCGGGCATGGGCATATTGGACGTAGAAGACGGGATTGTCCTTCGACGCCTCGACCACCTTGGCGAAGTCGAAATCCATCTGGGCGTCGGCCTTGCGGGTGAGCATGGTGAAGCGCACCACGTCCTTACCCACTTCGCGGACCACGTCGGCCAGCGTGACGAAGCTGCCCGACCGCTTCGACATCTTCACCGGCTCGCCGCCGCGCAGCAGCCGGACCATCTGGACCAGCTTGACGTCGAACGCGGTCTTCCCGCCCGTCAGGGCCTGAACCGCCGCCTTGATCCGCTTGACCGTGCCGGCATGGTCGGCGCCCCAGATGTCGATCAGGATGTCGGCGTCGTCCGCTTTCTGCGCGTGATAAGCGAGGTCGGTGCCGAAATAGGTCAGGCCGCCATCGGACTTGCGCACCGGCCGGTCGCTGTCGTCGCCGAAGGCGGTCGCCTTGAACAGCGTCATCTCGGTCGGTTCCCAATCGTCGGGAAGCTCGCCCTTGGGCGGTTCGAGCGTGCCTTCATAGACAAGTCCCTCGGCACGCAGCCGATCGAGCGCCGCGTCGACCTTGCCGGCCTTCTGCACGGCGGCTTCGGACGCGAACACATCATGCTTGATACCGAGCAGGGCGAGGTCGTCGCGGATCATGTCCATCATCGCCGCGACCGTCTTCTCGCGGAACAGGTCGAGCCACTCGCTCTCGGGCTGGCCGACATAGCGGTCGCCGAACTCGGCGGCGAGCGCCTGACCGATCGGGATAAGGTAGTCGCCCGGATAGAAGCCCTCGGGAATGTCGATGCTCTCGCCCAGCGCCTCGCGATAGCGCAGATGCGCCGAGCGGGCGAGCGTCTGCACCTGGGCGCCCGCGTCGTTGACATAATATTCGCGGACGACGTCGTGCCCTGCGAATTCCAGCAGCGCGGCGAGCGCGTCGCCGACCACCGCGCCCCGGCAATGCCCCATGTGCATCGGACCGGTCGGGTTGGCCGAGACATATTCGACGTTTACGCGCTTGCCCTTGCCGAGCGTCGAGCGCCCATAGTCCGCACCCAGCGCGAGGATGTCGGCGAGTTCCTGCCGGAGCCGGGCATCGGTCAGGCGGACATTGATGAAGCCGGGTCCGGCCACTTCGGCGCTGGCGATCTCGGGGAGTGCCGCAAGGCGTGGGACGATCAGTTCGGCCAGGGCGCGTGGATTCTTGCCGGCGGGCTTGGCCAGCACCATCGCCGCGTTGGTCGCGAGGTCGCCATGGCTGGCGTCGCGCGGCGGCTCGACCGTGACATTCCGTCGATCGAGGCCGGCCGGCAGGTCGCCGGACGCCTGGAGGTCGTCGAGAATGGCGCCGATCCGGTCGGCAAAGCTGGCGTAGAGCGTGGTCAATTTCAATTCCGCTGGCGATAAGGTGGAGCGTCGCCTTAGCGGATCGTCGCCCAAAGGTCAGTCCTTAGTTTTCTTGCCTCCCTCGGCGAGGCTGTAGGTGGGGATTGTCGGGGCTAGCGGATCGAAACGCACCCACAGGGCAAGGACCAGCGCGACGCCCAGCAGCAGGCCGGCACCTATCCGGGACGTTCGGGCGGGCGACAGCATCAGCAGAAACGGCAGCGCGGCGAACAGCGGGGCGACCAGTACGACGGAAAGCTCTGCGCCGATGCCGAGAAACAGGAAATGCGCCTGTGCCAGCAGATGCCCGATCGCGATCGCCGCGCAAAGGGCCATCGCCGGAAGCGCGGCCCGCTCTCCCAGCCATGCCCGTGCTGCCAAAGCGACCGCGGCGAGGAGCAGCGGCCAATGGAGCAGGGGCGCGGCGGTCGGCAGCGTGGCCTGCACGAGGATGCCCGCCAGCATCAGGAGAAGGATCGCGCCTTCGGTGCGTGCGGTTCGATCAGCGGGCAGGAACCAGGCCGACGCCATCGCCAGCAGCGCGACCGGGACGATGGCGATCGGCCCGCCTGTCAGTAGCCCGACCCACATAAGGATCATGGCCGGCGCGAGGGCGACAGTGTGTGGATCGGTCCGGCGGATCGTCGGCAGCAGGCAGAGCAGTGCGGCCAGAGCTGCGGCCGCCATCGCTTCGAGCCGGGGCAGGGCTGCGAGGCGGTCGTAATAATTGGCACCGCCGCTGCCGGAGAGCGCGTTGAACGCGAGCAGCAGCAGTGCGGCATGGAGGAGGATGGCGAGCGTGATCAGCGCGCCGCACGTGACCTGGGCCCGCTCCGGCTTCTCGCGCCACAGGGCAAAGCCGATCAGCAGCGCCGAGCCGAGCAGGATCAGCCAGCCCCCGGCTGCCGGATAGACGATCGTCGCGCGGCCCATCAGGTCGGAGAAGCTCGCATCGTCGGTCCGGGCTGGAAGATCGCGAGCGTAGAGCAGCGCCGACGAGAGCGCCAAGGCCTGTCCTCCCATGTCCTGCAGCGAGGCGGGGTCGACCACCTCAGGGATGGCGGACGGCGAGTGATAGGCCGCACCCCGATCGAGAACAGCGAGGTTGTACCCCGGAATGCCCCGGCGCTTGGCCACCGTATAGTCGGTGTAATTGGGCATGTTGTTGTACACGAGCACCGACAGCGAATTGGTCGCCGGGCGGTGCACATGCTCGGCATAGAGGCGCATCATCGCGCCATTGCCGGGGCCGGTCTCGAACATGTTGGCGCGGCCACCGGCGCCGCGCGCCTCCATGTTGATGATGGCGCCGATACGCCGGGCAAGAGGGTGGCGGGCGAAGAAATATTCGGCGCCATCGAGCCCCAGTTCCTCGCCATCGGTGAACAGCAGCACCAGGTCGCGCTCGGGCGGGCCGCGTTCGCCTATGGCGCGCGCGACTTCGAGCGCCGCAGCCACCCCCATCGCGTCGTCGGCCGCGCCGGGCGAGCCCCAGACGCTGTCGTGATGCGCCATCAGCAGCAGCGGCGGCAGGCTGCGGTCGCGTCCCGGAAAGACACCGATCAGGTTGCGCGCGATCACGCCCCGCTCGGCGCGACCACTCCATTTGCCGAGACGGCGGAGTGAGGCCGCCCCCAGCGGCATCTCCTGGACTTCGACGGCGGCGCCGATGGTGTGCATCCGCAGCAGCAGATAGGCCGAGACCCGCTGGTTTTCTGCCGATCCAGTCGGATGCGGCACCCGGCCGATCGCCGAAACGTCGCGCATCGCCCGCGCGGCGGAAAAGGCGGTCGCCGGTGCGTTCACGTCCCGCGCTGCCGGCGGCAGGACCGCCAGCACTGCCCAGAGCAGGGCGCCTGCAAGAGCGATAAGCAGCGCGATCGTCCGTGCCATCAGAAGCCTTCCAGCGAGACCGGCCCGACATGCTCGGCATAGCGGGTGAGCGCATAGCGATCGGTCATGCCGGCGATGAAGTCGCCGATATGGCGCGTCCGGGCCGGTTCGGCTTCGGGCAGGGAGGCGCGCCAATTGTCGGGAAGCAGCGCCGGATCGCGGCGATAGGCATCGGCCAATCCCGAAACGACCATCGCCATGCGCTCGGCGATCTCCAGCTGTTGCGGGTGGTGGTAGAGGTTGGCGTACATGAAGCGCGTAAGCGCTTTCTCCCGTGCAGCCATCTCGTCCGAGAAACCGATCAGCGCTCGCCCGGCCGCACGAACATCCTCGACCGAGCGGGGGGCGGCCTCGTCCAGTCGACGCCGGCTTTCGGCCAGCAGGTCATTGACCATGCAGCCGATCTGTTCGCGCACCAGTTCGCCGAGCAGGCGCCCCTCGGGTACGTCGGGATAACGCTGGCGGACGCGATCCCAGTTGCTCCGGACCAGCGGGTCTTCGAGAACCTGATCGAGCGTCAGCAGGCCTGCGCGGACGCCGTCGTCGATGTCGTGATTGTCATAAGCGATGTCGTCCGCGAGTGCGGCGACTTGCGCCTCCGGCCCGGCCCAGCTGTCGAGATCGAGCGGCCATTGATCGTCGACCTCGGCCATCGCCCAGGTCCGATGGCGCACCGGGCCATTATGCTTGGCCAGCCCTTCGAGCGTTTCCCAACTCAAATTCAGGCCCTCGTGCGACGGATAGGGCGAGTCGAGCCGGGTGAAAATGCGCAGGGTGTGGGCATTATGATCGAACCCGCCGACATCGGCCATCGCGGCCTTCAGCGCATCTTCTCCGGCATGGCCGAAGGGCGGGTGGCCGATATCATGGCCGAGGCACAGCGCCTCGGTCAGGTCTTCGTTGAGGCCCAGCGCGCGGGCGATGGTCCGCCCGATCTGCGCGACCTCCAGGCTGTGGGTCAGGCGGACGCGAAAATGGTCGCCATCGGGAGCGACGAAGACCTGCGTCTTGTGACGCAGCCGTCGAAAGCTGATCGAGTGGATGATCCGGTCGCGGTCGCGCTGAAAGGGGTCGCGCGGCCCGCGCGTCTCTCCGTCGCCATGGCTGTGAAAACGGCCCCGGCTGCGGCTCGGGTCGGAGGCATAAGGCGCAAGATCAGGCATCGTCGCCCTGATGGCGGAGCGGATCGGACAAGTCGACTCCCGACTGCGCGTCGGAAGCGGTACTCAGCGCACGCTGTCGCCGGGCGTCACGGTCTCGGCGGATTGCGGACGGCTGGAAAGATCGGCGTTCATCAGCATGATCGGCAGCAGGCCGCGCCAGCCCTCGCCTTCGATCTCCATCTCGGGATAGAGCCGCTCGGCAGCCGCGGCCTGCGGCTGCGCCGTCGGGTCGACGGATGTCGTCACCGCCAGGGCAGGGGCGGCGGCGAGCAGCAGGGGCAACAGGACGATAGAACGCAGCATGACGACTCCGATGATGGAGTCGCTAATGCGGCCTTGCCGTTACCCTTTTATGACAGGACCGTTGCACGGCCGTCGGGATGGATCAGTTGATCCGCTCGACCTTCTGCCCGGCAGAGGTCGTCACGGGGAAGCAGCTCAATCCCCCGGTCCGCGCCTCGTTCACATAATCCTGGGCGGCGCCCTTGCTGGCGAACGGACCGATCAGCAGCCGGTTGGTCGCCTTGTAGGGCGTGGTCCAGGGCGAACGGCCCGACAGTAGCCTGGCATGCGCTTTCTTCTGCTTGTCCCATTCCTTGTCGAGGTCGGGCTTGTAGGCGCCGCTGGCGATCTGCACCCAATAGCGTTCAGGATTGGACTTCTTCGCCTTGGCTTCCTCGCGGGCCTTGGCCTTCTTCTCGGCCTCCGCCTTTTCTGCGGCGGCCCGCTTCTGGGCGGCGCGGCGATCCTGCGCCAGACTGCGCTGATCGGCGACCTTCTGTTCGGCCTCTTCGACTGCAGACAGACCCACAGCAGGCTCAGGCGCGGTGGCCGTCGTGGCGGCGGCGCTACGCTGGCTGCTATCGCTGCGGTTGACCAGTCGGCCGCTGCGATCGAACTGCGGGCGCTGCGCGGGGGTGGCGCTGGCGCTCGAAGACGGGGCGGGCGCCGGGGCAGCTACTTCCTTGGAGGACGGCGCGGGCCGCGCCTCGGCAAGCTGCATCGGCACCTTGTCTTCGGGGAAATGGCCGAAATGCACGGCGGCGGCCTTCTCGGCCGGCTTGAGCGATGCGAGGCGTGCCAGGAAGGGCTTGAGCGCATCGGCCTGAAAGCGCGGCAGAACCGCGTTGGCCGCCGCCTCCGCGCCGATCGTATCGCCCGTCATCGCCAGCACGAAGGCCCGCGCGCGCCAGGCGGCGATGTCCTTCTTGCGCAGAAGCGGATCGAGGATGGTCAGCGCATTGGCCTTGTCGCCACTCATCGCCATCGACAGCGCGAGTCGCCGGATTGCCTCGGGGTCCTGCTTGGTCCGCATGACCAGCGCATAATCGGCCTGTGCCTTGCGGTTGTCGCCGCGCAGATCATAAGCAAGGCCGCGGTCGAGTGCGACGTCGACCGCTGGAATGCCCAGATCGACCGCGCTGTCGAACAGGCGGAGCGCCGCGCGCGGCTGTTCCTTCTGGATAAGGGCCGAACCGAGGCCCGCCTTGACCCGACCATCGCGCGGGGAGATTTTCTCGGCCCGGACGAAGAAGTTGATTGCCGCATCGGCGTCGCCGACGGCGAGGGCGGCGGTGCCCGCGCCGGTCAGCGCTTCCAAGTCGCCCGGATCGCGCGCCAGAACGCGCAGGTAGCGGGCCAGCGCCTCGGCGGGGTCGCCCCGGGCCATCGCATCGCGCGCGCTGGCGACGGGATCGGTAACGACGGTCTCCTCGGACATATCGTCGAGCGACTGCGCCCAAAGCGGCACGGCGGCGCCCACGGCCACCAGCAGCGACCAGCCCCCCAAGAGATGATATATCTTCTTCATGATGCCGCCATGCTTAACCATAGCAATGCGGCGGACCGCAAGACGATTCCAGCCATTGTCGCCGGACCGGGCGGTGTTCGCGGCGGTCGGCCGCGAACACCCGTCCGATCAGCCGCTTACTGGTTGCTCTGACGGTTCAGGAAGCGCGGGACGGCGCCATTGCCCGGTTCTTCCGTATCGACCTGCGCCTTGGCCGCGCCGCGTGCGATGTTGGACATGCGCTCGAACAGCGTTGCGCCCGTCGAAGAGGGACGGCGGGCGGGCTCGGGTTCGGCGGCCCAGCGGTTTCCGGCTTCTTCCTCGCTCGCTTCCGGCGCCGGGGCGGGAACGGATGCTTCGGGCTGAAGTAGCAGTTCGTCATTGAACAGGCTCGTCAGTTCGAGCGTCTCGGCCGGACCTTCGGGAGCCTCGAGAACGAGCTTTTCTTCTGCGGGAGCAGCCGCCGTGCTGTGCGGTGCAGCCTCGGCTTGCGGGGCCGGCGTCGCGGCTGCAGTCGGTTCGGGCGCTACCGCGACAGGCGCGGCGGCCTGCGGCACGACGACCGACTTTTCTTCGCGCGCCGGGGTGCGCGGCGGGAAGCTGAAGCTCTTCGACGGCTCGGGCATCGTCGCGGCGTCGACCTCGATGCCGGTCGCGACGACCGACACGCGGATGCGGCCTTCCAGTTCGTTGTTGAAGGCCGAACCCCAGATGATGTTCGCGTCCTGGTCGACCAGCTGGCGGATGTGGTTGGCGGCCTCGTCGACTTCGAGCAGGCGCATGTCGTCGCCGCCGGTGATCGACACGATGACGCCCTTGGCACCGTTCAGGCTGACGCCGTCGAGCAGCGGGTTGGCGATCGCCTTTTCGGCGGCCTCGATCGCGCGATTGTCGCCGGTCGCTTCGCCGGTGCCCATCATCGCCTTGCCCATCTCGCTCATCACCGAGCGGACATCGGCGAAGTCGAGGTTGATGAGGCCGGGCATGACCATCAGATCGGTGATGCCACGCACGCCCTGCTGGAGGACCTGATCGGCCATCTGGAACGCTTCCTTGAAGGTCGTGTTCGGATTGGCGATCAGGAAGAGGTTCTGGTTCGGGATCACGATCAGCGTGTCGACGTGCTTCTGCAGTTCCTCGATGCCGGCCTCGGCCGAGCGCATGCGACGATTGCCTTCGAAGCTGAACGGCTTGGTGACGACGCCGACGGTCAGGATGCCGCGGTCGCGCGCTGCCTTGGCGATCACGGGTGCCGCGCCGGTCCCGGTGCCACCGCCCATGCCGGCGGCGATGAAGCACATGTGCGAGCCTTCGAGGGCCTTTTCGACCTGATCGAGCGTCTCTTCGGCGGCGGCCCGTCCGATTTCGGGACGGCTTCCGGCGCCGAGGCCCTGCGTGATCTTCAGGCCGAGCTGGATGCGACGCTCGGCCGGGGAGGCGTTGAGCGCCTGCGCGTCGGTGTTGGTGACGATGAAGTCGACGCCCTGGACGTCGGCCTGGATCATGTTCGCGACCGCGTTCCCGCCCGCGCCGCCGACCCCGATAACGCTGATGCGGGGTTTCAGCTCGTCGACCTGCGGACGCATGAACTCGATCGTCATAGATAATCTCCCTTGCGGCCCTGCCCGCCGAAGCACCGGATGGGCCGAATCTTGCCAGACGCGATTCGCCGAATCACGCGAAAAGTTGTCCTATCCACATTTTTCGGGGTTAACCGAGCTGTGGTGGCGGTACTCCGTCTCAATAGCCGCTCTTGATCGCTGCCATCAGCTTGCCGACGAGTCCCATCGGCTGCGGCCGGTGGACCGTCTGTTCGGCCACGAAGGGACGAAGTTCGGCCGGATTGTCGGCGGCGACCTGGGCGAGACCGACCAGCGTGGCGAAGGCCGGCCCGCTATGCGCGTCGGGCAGGCCCGAAAGAGTGCGGGGACGACCAATCCGGACACTGCGGCCCAATACGCCCTGGGCATAGTCGGCGATACCGCGAAGTTCCGCGCCTCCGCCGGTCAGGACGACCTGCCGGCCGACCGGGCCGACATAGCCGAGGTCCGACAGTGCCTTGGCGACCGCGTCCATCCAGTGGTCGAGGCGCAGGCGGATCACCTGGATCAATTGCGCCCGACTGATGCGCGGTGGGTCGATGCCGTCGGCGGCTTCCTCGGGCGAACCGATTTCGAGCATTTCATGGTTGTCGCGCGGGCTGTTCTGCGCCGAACCATGGACGCATTTCAGCCGTTCGGCCTGCGCGCGGCGGATGTTGAAGGCCGAGGCGATGTCGTCGGTGATGTCGGCGCAGCCCATCGGCAGCGAGGTCAGGCCCACCAGCAGCCCGCCCGCGAACAGCGACACGTTGGTGACCCCCGCACCCATCTCGACGAGCGCGATGCCCATCTCGCGGTCTTCGTTGGACAGGCAGGATGCACCGGTCGCGATCGGCGAGGCGACGATCGACTTGACGCCCAGATGCGCCGAGCGGACGCACAGAGCGAGATTGCGGACGGGCGAGGGCTCGGCTGCGATGACGTGGATCTCCACCCCCAGCTTGTCGGCGTGAAGACCGAGCGGGTTCTTGACGCCGTTCAGGCCGTCGAGCGTGTAGAGCGTCGGTTGCGCGTGGAGGACCATGCGGCCCTGCGGGTTGAGCGACTGCCGGCCCTGGCGGAGCAGTTCGTCGATGTCCGGCTGCTCGATCTGGACGCCGCCGAGGTCCACCTCGACCTGCGCCACGTCGCTGACGAGACCGCCGGCCGAAAAGCTGACCCAGACATGGTCGATATTGGTGCGGGCGATCGTCTCGGCCTGCTCGACCGCCTCGCGGATCGCGGACTCGGTCGCTTCCATGTCGGCGATATAGCCGCGGCGCACGCCCCGGCTTTCGCGCTGGCCGCTGCCCAGCACCTCGAGCTCGCCGGCCTCGTTGGGTCGCGCGATCAGGGCAGAGACCTTCGACGAACCGATATCGATCGCCGTGATCAGACCGTCATTGCGCGGCTGCGCCATCGCTGCTCCCTTTCCCCAAATTGCCATTGCCAGCCCTCATGTCGTCGACTTCGGGCTGAGCTGTGCCGCCGGCGGCTCGATGCGGCTGCCGGGCTCGCGCGATACGCGCGCGACCATCCGCGATGGATCACGCATGTCGATCGAAACGAGGCCCTTGCCGAGAAGGCCGGCGCGGCGGTCTTCCTGTGCAAAGAAGACCAGCGCCTTGGCCGCCTCCGCATCGCCTTCGGGCAGCAGCAGCTTTTCGCCCGACTGAAAGATGATGTCCCAGCGCCGGTCGCCCTGCCAGCTCGCCGCCGTGACCAGCGGCCTGAGCGACGGGGCATTCGCCATCAGCGCCGCGAGCGCGCTGGCACGGCGGTTTGCGCCGGGCCCGACGACGACAGGCAGATCGGGCATGGCGCGGTCGTCGACCGGGCCGATCACGACCCCGTCCTTGTCGATCAGTGCCAGCCGGTGCTGATATTGCCAGATCGCGGTCGGCACGCGCTCGACGATGTCGACGACCAGCGTGTCGGGCAGGCGCCGCGATACCCGAGCGTCCGAAATCCAGCCGAGCTTCATCAGTTCGGCGCGCGTGCCGTCCAGATCGACCAGAGGCATGGGTCGTGCCTGTTGCCGCATGGCGATGTCGTAGACGACGGCGCTGTCGACCTGACGGCGATTCAATATCTCGACATTGCGGACTTTGAAGCCCGCGCTGCCGATGCCGTCGGCGATCATCAGGCCGATCATCTGCGGCAGGCCCATGGCGATCAGGCCGGCTATAACCCCGCCGGTGACGGCGATGCCGAGCGTCCAGTTCCCGGTCTTGCGGAGCGCGTCGCGCGAGATCGGCAGCTGATCGACGGCCTTGTCGAGGGTCGAGGCGCTGCGGCGCGTGGGCGCGCGACGGGCCGGCGCGCTGGCGCGCGGTCGGCGGTCGGCGGAACGCGCGCGCGCGGCCTTCATCCCTGCTGTCCTTCCTTTGCCTTCTTGTCTGCCAGCGCCTCGTCGACGATCGCCTGGACAAGATCGGCATAGGTCATGCCCGTCTGCTTCGCCTGTTCGGGGACGAGGCTGAGCGGGGTCATGCCCGGCTGGGTGTTGACCTCAAGCAGATAGAGGCCCTCGATGCCCTGTTCGTCATCCCAGCGGAAGTCGGAGCGTGACGTACCCCGGCATCCCAGCACGCGGTGCGCGTCGAGCGCCATGCGCATGGCTTCGTCGGCGATGTCCTGCGGGATGTTCGCCGGACAGACATGCGTCGTCAGGCCGTCGGTATATTTGGCCTCATAGTCATAGAAGCCGCTGGTCGGGACCAGCTCGGTGACGCACAGCGCGCGATCGCCGAGCACCGCCACGGTCAATTCGCGCCCCCGGATGAAGGGCTCGGCGAGCAATGTCTTGAAGGTCTGCCAGGGGCCATGGGCATCACGATGAATCGGCGACCCGTGATTGTCACGATCTTTTATGATCGCGACGCCGACCGACGATCCCTCGTTGACGGGCTTGAGCACATAGGGGCGGGGCAGGGGATCTCCCTCGTGCAGGCTCGCGCTCTCGACGATCCGGCCCTCGGGCATGCGGATGCCGGCGGGGACCAGCTGCTGCTTGGTCAGTTCCTTGTCGATCGCGATCACCGAGGTGGTGAGGCCGGAATGGGTATAGGTCAGCCCCATCAGGTCCATCATGCCCTGTATCGTGCCGTCCTCGCCTGGCGTGCCATGCAGCGCATTGAAGACCACGTCGGGCTTAGCCGCCGCCAGCCGCGCGGCGACATCGCGGTCCATGTCGATCCGCGTCACCTTGTGCCCGAGGCTTTCAAGCGCATCGGCGACGCCATTGCCCGAGGTCAGCGACACCTCGCGCTCGGCCGACCAGCCGCCCATCAGCACGGCGATGTGGAGAGGCGCATGCGTCACAGCCCGTTCCTTCCCATGCTGGGAAGGGTTCCGCCGCTGGCGCGGCGCCCCTCCACCAGCCTGCGGCTGGTCCCCCTCCCCGTGCCGGGGAGGAACATGTTGGCCGATCCGCTGCCGGTGGGCGGCACAATGAGGGGAGAGTCACATGTCATACAGTTCCTCCCCGGAACGGGGAGGGGGACCGCGCGCATCGTGGTGGAGGGGAAGGCGGTGCGGGCGAGAAGGGTTCCGCCGCTGGCGCGGCGCCCCTCCACCAGCCTGCGGCTGGTCCCCCTCCCCGTGCCGGGGAGGATCTTGCGGTGGGCCATCACTGAGCCACCCCCACGCGCTGGATTTCCCATTCCAGGGTCACGCCCGTCTTCGCCTTCACCTTGGTCCTTACCTCTTCGCCCAGCGCCTCGATGTCAGCCGAGCTGGCCTCGCCGAGGTTGAGCAGGAAATTGCAATGCTTCTCGCTGACCTGCGCGTCGCCACGCCGCAGGCCGCGGCAGCCGGCTTCGTCGATCAGCTGCCAGGCCTTGTGTCCGGCCGGATTCTTGAAGGTCGAGCCGCCGGTGCGGCTGCGCAGCGGCTGGCTGGCTTCGCGCTCGGCGGCGATGCGGTCCATTTCGGCCTGGATCGCCGCCGGTTCGCCGGGCTGGCCGCGAAAGGTGGCGCCGACGACGATGGCACCGTCGGGCAGTTCGCTGTGGCGATAGGTGTAGCCGAGATCGGCCAGACCCAGGGTGCGCCGCTCGCCCGAGCGCAGGACGATGTCGGCCTCGACCAGCACGTCCTTGACCTCGCGGCCATAGGCGCCGCCGTTCATGCGGACGAAGCCGCCCACCGTGCCGGGGATCGACCGCAGGAACTCGATGCCGGCGATACCCGCGTCGCGCGCTGCCGAAGAGACGAGGATACCGCTCGCCCCACCGCCGCAGCGGAGCGTCTCGCTATCGAGGCGCTCGACCTTCGCGAAGGGCTTGCCCAGGCGGACGACCACACCGGGAACGCCGCCGTCGCGGACGATCATGTTGGATCCGAGACCGAGGCCCATCACCGGCACCGCCGGATCGAGCGCGCCCAAAAACATGGCGAGATCGTCGACATCGGCCGGCTCGAACAGCCATTCGGCCGCACCGCCGCTCTTGAACCAGAGGAGCGGCGCCAGCGGCGCGCCGGCCGTCAGCCTGCCGCGCACCGGCGGCAGGGACGAGGACGCAGCGCTGGCTACCGCTCCATCGGTCACGTCTTGTCCACGCCCCACATCGCCATCCAGCGTTCCCACGCCTGGACCTGCATGTCGGCCAAATCCTTGGCCGCCTTGGCTGCGTTGTCGAAATGCTCGCCGCTGCCCATCGCCTTGAACGCCGCGTCGACGGCGGTCTTCTGCATGTGCAGCGCCTGGTCCTGGATCATTTTCCACGGCCCGAAGAAATCGGTCATGCTGCCTTCTCCCTGGCAATCGCCTCCGAAAGCCCCGCCGCCCATTTCGTGATATCACCTGCGCCCAGGCAGATCACCATGTCGTCCGCTCCGATCGTCGCAGCCAGCACCTTGGCCAGCGCCTCCGGACCCGCCACCGTCTGCGCCGAGCGGTGCCCGCGCTGCTTCAGCCCGGATACCAGTGCATCGGCGTCGACGCCCTCGATCGGGGCCTCGCCCGCCGCATAGACCGGCGCCACATAGACGGTGTCGGCATCGTTGAACGCGGTCTGGAACTCGACCATCAGGTCACGCAGACGGGTGAAGCGGTGCGGCTGGACGACCGCGATCACGCGCGACCGCGCGCCCTCGCGTGCGGCGGCGAGCACCGCGCGGATCTCGACCGGGTGGTGGCCATAATCGTCGATGATCGTCGCAACGCCATCGCCGACCGGCACCTCGCCGACCTTGGTGAAGCGCCGCTTGACCCCGCCGAACTTGGCGAAGCCGTTGGCGATGACATCGTCGGGGATGTTCATTTCCAGCGCGACGCCGATTGCCGCCAGCGCGTTCTGGACATTGTGCCGGCCGGGCATCGGCAGGGTGACGCCCTCGATCCGCCGCGTGTCGCCGTCGCGGTTGCGGATCACGACGTCGAAGCGGTTGCCGCCGGGGATCGGCGTGACATTGTCGCCGCGCACGTCGGCCTGTGCCGAGAAGCCATAGGTCACGACCTTGCGGTCGCGGACGCGCGGGATGATCGCCTGGACCTCGGGATGGTCGATGCACAGCAGCGCGGCGCCGTAGAAGGGGACATTTTCGACGAACTCGACGAAGCAGTCCTTCACCTTGTCGAACGACCCATAATGGTCGAGATGCTCGGGATCGATGTTGGTCACCACCGCGATGGTGCCGTCGAGCCGCAGGAAACTACCGTCGCTCTCGTCGGCTTCGACGACCATCCAGTCGGATGCGCCCAGGCGCGCGTTGGAGCCATAGCTGTTGATGATGCCGCCGTTGATGACGGTCGGGTCGACCCCGCCGGCGTCGAGCAGGGCCGCGACCATCGAGGTGGTGGTCGTCTTGCCATGGGTGCCGGCGATCGCGACGGTCGACTTCAGCCGCATCAGTTCGGCGAGCATCTCGGCGCGACGGACGACGGGGATGCGCTTTTCCAGCGCCAGCTCCACCTCCGGATTGCCGCGCTTGATCGCGGTCGAGGTCACGACCACGGCGGCGTTGCCGAGATTCTCGGCCTTGTGACCGATCATCACCGCGATGCCGCGCTTGCGCAGCCCCTCGACGACGTAGCTTTCGGAGACGTCCGAACCCTGCACCTTATAGCCGAGATTGTGCATCACCTCGGCGATACCGGACATGCCGATGCCGCCGATGCCGATGAAATGGATGGTGCCGATGTCGGTTGCGACACCCTTCATGCAAATGCGCCTTTCAACGGACGGAGTTCCAGTTTTTCCACGGGGATGGGATCGACGATCGGCTCGGGTCCGATCCGTTCGACGAGGTCGGCCAGATCTTCGGCCGCGTTCGGACGGCCCACACCGTGCGCGCGACGCGCGGCGTTGATCAGGGCCTGCGGATCGAGGGCAAGCTTCTGCATCTGCTTCGCCAGTTCCTGCGGCGTGAAGTTCGCCTGCCGGATCGCGCGGGCGCCGCCGACCTGCGCCAGTTCGCGCGCATTGGCGGTCTGGTGGTCGTCGGCTGCCGAGGGCAGCGGGATCAGGATGGCGGGCCGACCGGCGACACTGATGTCGGCGATGGTCGACGCGCCCGCGCGGGCGATGACGAGATGCGCCCAGCCGAGCCGCTCCGGCAGATCGGTGAAATAGGTGGCAAGATCGGCCGGGATGCCTAGCACCTTATATTTGCTGCGGACCGACTCGATGTCCTCGGGACGGCATTGCTGGGTGACCTGCAGGCGACGACGGAATCCCTGCGGTAGCAGCGCGAGCCCGTCGGGTACGACGTCCGACAGGATCGATGCGCCCTGGCTGCCGCCGGTCACGAGCAGCCGGAAGATGCTGTCGGGCCCCAGTTCGGGAAAGGGCTGTTCGCGGATTTCGCGCACGCTGTCGCGCACCGGATTACCGACGAGAACGGTCTTCCCGTCATAACGCGGCTTCAGCCGCTCGACGTCGGGATAGGCGGTGGCGATCGCATCGACCTTCCCCGCGACGAAGCGGTTGACCCGGCCGAGCACGGCATTCTGTTCGTGGATCACCGTCGGGATCCGCCGCTTGAAGGCGGCGCGCAGCGCGGGCAGCGCCGGATAGCCGCCGAAGCCGATCACCGCCGAAGGCGCGAAGGTCTCGTAGAGCTGTCCTGCCATCGCGGTGCCGGCGCGGATGTCGCGCACGGCCTTGATCATGGCGCGCAGTCCGCCGCCCAGCCGGCCGGCCGGGATGACATGCGTCTGGACGCCGTCGAACAGCCCCGGAATGCGCGCGCCGCGCTCGTCGGTGACGAGGGCGACGCGATGGCCGCGGCGCATCAGTTCCGCCGCCAGCGCATGCGCCGGCACCATATGGCCGCCGGTGCCGCCGGCCGCGAGGACGAAGTGGCGCGTGACCCTCATCGACCGCTCCACCGCACCGTGTAGGTGGCTTCCTTGAGGTGCGGATTTTCGCGCGTGAAAGCGAGGAGCAGACCGAAGCCGATCGACAGTGCGATCATCGACGAGCCGCCATAGCTGATGAAGGGGAGCGTCATGCCCTTGGACGGCGCGAGGCCGACATTGACCAGCATGTTGATCAGCGCCTGGAAACCGAATTGTGCGACGAGGCCCGCCGAGGCGAGCAGGAGGAAGTCGTCTTCCTCGCGCATCAGGCGCAGGCAGACGCGCGCCACGATCGCGAAATAGAGGCAGGCGATGGCGATGCAGGCGATCAGCCCGAACTCCTCGCCGATGACCGAGAAGATATAGTCGGTGTGCGGTTCGGGCAGGGTGAATTTTTGCGTGCCGGCGCCGGGGCCCGTGCCGAGCAGCCCGCCATTGGTCAGCGTCGCGTGGGCGCGGTCGACCTGATAGGTGTCGCCCTGCTTGAACAGGAATTTGTTGATGCGCTCGGTCGCGACCGAATAGAAGAAATAGGCGGTGACGACCGCGCCCATGCCGGCGCCGATCAACGACCCGATCAGTCGGATCGAGGCGCCGCCGACGATCAGCAGCACCATCCACACCGCACCGAAGATCACCGTCTGGCCGAAGTCGGGCTGCTTCATCAGCAGCACGGCGATCAGCCCCATGGGGATGACGGAGATCAGCGCGAAGGGCAGTTCGGGGTTGCGCGCGCGCAGTGACAGCAGCCAGGCCATGCCGACCGCGAACATCGGCTTGAGGAATTCGGACGGCTGGAACTTGGCCGGGCCGATCGCGATCCAGCGCGTTGCGCCATTCGCGCTGCTGCCGATCACCGGGACCAGCGCCAGGCACAGCAGAAAGAACAGGCCGAGGATCAGCGCCATGCGCCGGGCTGCCTTCTGGGGCAGGGCGGAGACGACGAGCATCACTGGGACCGCCATCATCGTCCAGGCCAGCTGCATCCAGAAATAATAGCGAGAGGCGACGGTGACGCCGTTGCCCGAATAGCGGACCCCTGCGGCGGGCGATGCGGCCGCGACCGCGATCAGCCCGACGCCGATCAGGATCGTGACGAGCAGCAGCAGGACGCGGTCGATTTCCCAGAACCAGCGCGCGACGGGCGTGCGCTTGCCCCGGCCGAAACGCGATCGGCGAATGGGAAGCGGCGCAGGGGCAGCGGAGGAGTCGAAGGACACTGCGACGTTCATAGCGAAAGCCCCTCCACCGCGCGACGGAAAGCATCCCCGCGCGCCTCATAATCGCTGAACTGATCGAACGAGGCGCAGGCCGGCGACAGCATCACCACCTCGCCTGGAACAGCTGCCGCTGCGGCATCCGCGACGGCGCGCTCCAGCGTCCCGCTTTCGGTCACGGGCTTGCCGGCCTCGCGCAGGATACGGGCGAACATCGGGCCGGCCTGACCGATCGTGTAGGCGGCCACGACATGGTCGAAATAGGGGGCGCAGTCGTCTAGGTCGTCGGTCTTGGGGAGGCCGCCGAGGATCCAGTGGATCTTCGGATAGGCGCCGAGCGCGGGTGCGGTGGCGGTCGCGTTGGTCGCTTTGCTGTCGTTGACGAACAGCACGCCCTTCTTCTCGGCCACGCGCTGCATGCGGTGGGGCAGGCCGGGATAGGTGGCGAGGCCGCTCGCGATCACCTCTTCGTCGATCCCGAGCGCCCGGCAGGCGGCGATGGCGATGACGGCGTTCTGCGCGTTATGCGGTCCCTGCAGCGCAGGCCAGTCCTGCTGGCCGCTCACGTCGGTCGAGCGGACCGCGACGACACCCGGCCGGCGCGACGCGATGGCCGTGCTGGGCGCATCCTCGACCGCGATGATCGCCGTGCCCTCGGACGACTGCATCGCGAACAGCCGTTCCTTGGAGGCCGCATAGCCGTCGAAACCGTCATAGCGGTCGAGATGGTCGGGGGTGATGTTGGTCAGGACCGCGACGTCGCAGTCGAGGCTCTGGGTGATGTCGATCTGGTAGCTCGACAGTTCGAGCACATAGACGCCACCCGCCGGAAGCTGATCGCGCCCCAGGATCGGCAAACCGATATTGCCGCCCATCAGCGTCGGCACGCCCGCCGTCTCGACGATATGCTTGATCAACGCCGTGGTGGTCGACTTGCCGTTGGTGCCGGTGATGCCGACGACCTTGTGGGGCGGCAGCGAGTGGCGGGCCTGGGCGAACAGTTCGATGTCGCTGATCACGGGCACCCCGAACCGCGCGGCATGGCCCGCGACCGGATGTTTATTGAGCGGGACGCCCGGAGATACGACGACACCCGCATAGCCGGTCAGGTCGATGTCGACCGGGTCGGCGAACGTCACCTCACCCGTCACTTTAGCCCTAGCTTCGTCCTTGCCGTCCCATGCGGTGACCCGCGCACCCGAGGCGAGCAGCGCCTCGACAGTGGCGAGGCCCGACCGGGCGAGGCCCAGCACCGCATAGCGTTTTCCGGCGAAGGCGGGGCTCGTGATCACCGCAGCTTCAGCGTCGCGAGGCCGGCGAGGGCGAGGATGAAGGAGATGATCCAGAAGCGGATCACCACCGTCGGTTCGCTCCAGCCGAGCTGTTCGAAATGATGGTGGATCGGCGCCATCCGGAAGATCCGGCGGCCGGTGCGCTTGTAGAAGAAGACCTGCAGCACGACCGACACGGTTTCCATGACGAACAGGCCGCCGACGATCGCCAGCACGATCTCATGATGGGTCACGACCGAGATCACGCCCAGCGCGCCGCCGAGGGCCAGGCTGCCGGTATCGCCCATGAAGACGGCGGCCGGAGGCGCGTTGAACCAGAGGAAGGCGAGCCCGCCGCCGATGATCGCCGCAGTCAAGATCGTCAGGTCGCCCGCGCCGAGGACGTGCGGAATGCCCAGATAATGGGCGAACTTCGCATTGCCGACGAGATAGGCGATCACGAAGAACGCCAGGCTGGCGATCACCACCGGCATGATCGCCAGCCCGTCGAGCCCGTCGGTCAGGTTCACCGCATTGCCGAACGAGACGATCACGAAGGCGGCGAACAGGATGTATAAGGGACCGAGGTCGATCACCGGGCCGTTGTAGAAGGGCACGTACAGCTCGGTGCCGTTGCCCGACACGATCAGCCAGCTGGCGAGGCCGGCGATGACGAACTCGGCGAGCAGGCGGGTCTTGCCCGAAATGCCGGCGGTGCTGCGCTTCTTGACCTTGTCATAATCGTCCATGAACCCGATCAGGCCGAAGCCCAGGGTCACGCCGATGCAGGCCCAGACATAGCGGTTGTTCAGGTCCATCCACAGCAGCAGCGACAAGGTGACCGCGATCAGGATCATCAGCCCGCCCATGGTGGGCGTACCGACCTTGGCGAGATGCGTCTGGGGGCCATCGGCGCGGATCGGCTGGCCCTTGCCCTGGCGGACACGCAGCCACCCGATGAAGCGCGGGCCGATGATCAGGCCGATGAACAGCGCGGTCAGCGCGGCCGCCCCCGCCCGGAAGGTGATGTACCGGATGAGGTTCAGGACGCCCGGAAACCCGAGATGTTCGGCAATCAGGTAGAGCATGTCGTCCTTTCGCCGGCCAACGCTCCCGAGCGCAGATGCTCGACGAGGCGCGAGAGGCCGATCGCGTTCGATCCCTTGATCAATATGGCGTCGCCCGGCGCAAGCTTGCTCCCGATCGAATCGAGTGCTGCGCGGGCGTCGGGCACATGCGCGAAATCGATGCGCCCCTCAAGGGCGTTTGCGAGCGCCGTCATCTCCTGTCCGACGAGCAGCGCGAAGCCCACGCCGGCGGCCTGTAGCGGCTCTGCCAGCGCGGCATGATAATCGGGCGATCCGGCCCCCAGTTCACGCATGTCGCCCAGCACGACCACCCGACGCTCGGCCGCCTGCTGGCCGAGCATGCCGATGGTCGCGGCCATCGAACCGGGATTGGCGTTGTAGCTCTCGTCGATCACCAGCGCGGTGCCCTCGCCGATCGCGACGGTGCTGCGCTGGCCGCGTCCGGGTAGCCCCTCCATATCGGCAAAGGCGAGCCCCGCCGCAGCCAGATCACCGCCCACCGCCCAGACGGCGGCCATCACCGCCATCGCATTGGACACCCAATGCGCGCCGGGCGGGGCGATGGTGAAGGTCAGTTCGGCGTCCGGCAGGATCAGTGAGACGAGCGTGCCGCTATCCAGCGTGACCACGTCCTGCACGCGGATATCGGCTTCACGGCTGTGGCCGAAGGTCAGGATGCGGCCGGCATGGGCCTCTGCTGCAGCACGCAGCCGGTCGCGGTGCGGGCTGTCATGGGGCAGGATGGCGGTGCCGCCCGGTTCGAGCCCCTGAAATATCTCGCCCTTGGCGTCGGCAATGTCCGCTTCGCTGGCGAAGAAGGCGCTGTGCGCGGGCGCGATGGCGGTGACGATCGCGACATGCGGCCTGACCAGACGGGTGAGATGGGCCAGTTCGCCGGCATGGTTCATGCCCATCTCGAACACACCGATGGCAGTCTCGGCGGGCATGCGCGCGAGGCTCAGCGGCACGCCGGTGTGGTTGTTGTAGCTCTTGACCGAACGATGGACGCGGCCACGCAAGGCACGATCCAGGCAGGCGAACAGCGCCTCCTTGGTGCCGGTCTTGCCCACCGAACCCGTGACGCCGATGACCTTGCCCGTCATGCGCGCCCGCGATGCGCTGCCCAGCGCTTCGAGCGCCGCCATCGTATCGGCCACGCGGACATGCGGGCCGGCACAGGCATCGGACACGATCGCGCCTGCCGCACCGGCGGCGAAGGCTTTGTCGAGAAAGGCGTGGCCGTCGGTCGTTTCGCCCCTCATGGCGATGAAGAGGTCGCCCGGGCCGATCTCCCGCGAGTCGAAGGCGACGCCGGACGCGTGGAAATCGCCATGCACCTCGCCATCGACCGCAGCGGCGATGTCGAAGGCCGTCCAGAGCGGAGCGGAAGACGCACTCATCAGGCCGCACACTCCCGCGCGACGCTGACGTCGTCGAAGGGCAGTACGCGGTCGCCGACGATCTGGCCCTGCTCATGCCCCTTGCCCGCGATCAGGACGATGTCGCCGGCCGCGGTGCGGGCAATGGCTTCGGCAATGGCTTCGCGCCGTCCGCCGATCTCGATCGCGCCGGGCGCGCCCGCCATGACGTCGCGGCGAATGGCAGCCGGGTCCTCGGAACGGGGGTTGTCGTCGGTGACGATGGCGAGATCGGAAAGCCGTGCGGCTATCTCGCCCATCAGCGGGCGCTTGCCGGTGTCGCGGTCGCCGCCGGCGCCGAAGACGGTGATCAGGCGGCCCGCCGTGTGCGGACGCAATGCGGCGATGGCCGCCTCCAGGCCGTCGGGCGTATGAGCATAGTCGACATAGATCGGGGCACCGCTCTTCGACAGCGCCGCCCGTTCGAGGCGACCGCGGACGGGAGCAACGCGCTGCAGATCGCTCAGCGTCCGGTCTATGTCACCCCCCGTGGCGATCACCAGTCCGGTGGCGACGAGCGCGTTGGCCGCCTGATAGGCGCCGATCAATGGCAGCTTCACGTCGCGGGTCTTGCCGTCGATCTCGAGCTTCAGAGTCTGGCCGAGCGCGGTCGGCGTCCGGTCGAGCAGCCGGATCGTCTCGCCACTGCTGCCCACCGTTATTGCGCGGACGCCACGCGCCTTCACGGCGTCGATCACGCCGCCCGAATAGGCGTCGTCGGCCCAGATCACCGCTGCGCCGTCCGTATCGACGACCTCGTCGAACAGACGAAGCTTCGCCGCGAAATAGGCTTCCATCGTCCCATGATAATCGAGATGGTCGCGGCTCAGATTGGTGAAGGCGACCGCGCGGACCGGCAGCCCCTCGGTGCGATATTGCGACAGGCCGTGGCTCGACGCTTCGAACGCCGCATGGGTCACGCCTTCCTTGCGAAGGCCGGCCATGTTCGAAAGGAAAGTGACGATATCGGGGGTGGTAAGCCCGGTCGACACCTGATCGTCGGCGGTGGTGACGCCGAGGGTGCCGATCGATGCCGCGTGAAATCCCGCCATCCGCCACAGCTGTCGGGTGAGTTCGACGGTCGATGTCTTGCCGTTCGTGCCCGTCACCGCGACCGTCGTGTCGGGGAAGGGCGCGAAGAAGCGGGCCGCCAGCCGGGCGAACAGCCGCCGGGGCTCTTCGTCGACGATATGCGTGGCGCCCTCGACCGTGACGCCCGGCGCGGAGACGATCGCGACCGCGCCGGCCTCCACCGCCTGCGCGATATAATCCTCGCCATTGAATCGGCTTCCGCGAAAGGCGCCGAACACGGTGCCGGGCGCCACCTTGCGATGATCGATCGCGAAGCCGGTGATGCGCTCGTCGCTCGCGGCGCCGGGGATCAGGTCAGTCAATCGCATGGACGCCCGCATCCTCCTTCTCGGGTTTGTAGACGAACGGCATCAGGTCGGAGACGTCGATGTCCTTGCTCGGGTCGGGAATCACGCCGAGCAGCGGACCGATCCGCGCGATCACGTTCTTGACTGCGGGAAGAGCGGTCCAGGCGGCTGTGCGGAAGCCATAGGTCTCGGGAATGCCCTGCGGCTCGTCCATCGTGACGATCACGACGTAACGCGGCGCGTCCATCGGGAAGGCCGTGGCAAAGGTCGTGACCAGACTGTTGTGGATATAGCGACCATTGAGGTTCTTCTCGGCAGTGCCGGTCTTGCCGCCGACGCGCAGGCCGGGGATATCGGCGCCGCGCCCGGTGCCTTCCTTGACGACGAGGCGCATCAGCTGGCGCACCCGCCGGCTGGTCTCCTCGGAGATCACGCGCTCGCCCTTCGGAGCCTGGCCGGGCGCCAGCTTGAGCAAGGTCGCGGGGCGCATGATGCCGCCGTTGACCATCGCCGCATAGGCATTGGCGAGATGCAGCTGGCTGACGGCGATGCCATGGCCATAGGCGACCGTCATGACGGTCGTCCGCGCCCAGTAGCCGGGCCAGAGCGGCTTGCCGCGCGCGCCGAGTTCGAGGTCGGCGGCGCGGTCGAAGCCGAGCTTGCGGAAGAAGGCCTGGGTGCGCTCGGGCCCCAATTCCTCGGCAATGCGGGCGGTACCGATGTTCGACGAATGGATCAGAATGTCGGGCACCGACATCCAGCGCTTCTGCGGATGGTCGTCGCGGATCGTGAAGCCGCCGACCTTCAGAGGGGCGGTCGCGTCATAGCGGTGGCCGAAATCGGTGATGACCCCATTTTCGATGGCGTTGGCCATCGTCAGCACCTTGAAGGTTGAGCCGAGTTCATAGACCGAGCTGATCGCACGATTATAGCGGGCGTCGGGCCGCAGCGGATCGGTGCCGACGGGGATGAGACCGGGGGCGTTCGGATTGAACACCGGCAGCGAGGCCATGGCGATCACTTCGCCGGTGTGGACGTCGAGGACGATGCCTGCGCCACCGACCGCGAAATGCTTTTCGGCCTGCTTGCGGATGGCGCTTTCCAGCGCCGCCTGGACGCGGCTGTCGATCGACAGTTCGACCGGCTGGTTGTTCGCGCCGGCACTGGTCAGCCGCTTGTCGAGATAGGCCTCCATGCCGCTGACGGGCACACCGCCGATATCCATATAGCCGATCACCTGCGCGGCCATCGTGCCCTGCGGATAGAAGCGCTTCGGCTCGGGTACTTCCTCGATGCCGGGCTCACCCAGCAGGCGCACCGCGCGGATCATCGCGGGGGTGGCGCCGCGCTCCAGATAGACGAATTTGCGGCGCCCGCTGAGGATGCGAAGATAATAGTCGGCGGTGCGGCTGGGAAAGAGGCGTGCCAGCTCGGTCGCGAGATGGGCCTTGTCGCCGATCACCAGCGGCGGACGGATGGCCAGGCTGATCCCGCGGATCGTCGAGGCCAGTACCTTGCCGTTGCGATCGACGATCTCGCCACGCCGTCCGCTGGTCGCTGCGACTGCCGAACGGTCCGGCCCGTCGAATATGGCGAGATACAGCAGGCGAAGTGCGATGACGCCGATCAGCAGGCCGAACAGCATCATCAGCACCATCAGGCGCTCGTGGGCGGTCTGGACCGTCTGGCCGGTCTTGACGAGGGCGCGGTCGCGCGGCGGGTTTAGCCCGACCGCAGGGGCGTTCATTGCTTGCCTTTGCGGCTGCGCGCGGACCGGTCGTCGCTCAGCCCTTCGAGGAAGTCGTCCCCGAGGCTGGCCGGCTTGCTGATCTTGCGTAGCGCAACCTCATGCACCGGCGACGGCGCTTGGTCGGCGAGCGCTGGAGCCTTGGCCTGAACATAGTTGGCCGTTCGCAGGCGCGGCTGTTCGACCGCCGGAGCCGGAGCGGGAGCGGGAGCGGGTGCCGTCTGCGACGGCGCAGTGGCACCGCCGGCATCCTCTATCTTGTCGAAGCTGACCTTGCTGACCGCGCCACGGCTGGCGACGATCTGCGGATCGAGTTGGAGCGCCGGCTGGCCCTGCGGCTGGGTCATTGCTACGAGTCGTACCGAGGTGGTTGCGAACTGCTCGGGGCCCGGCGCCTGTAGACCATAGACGTTCTGGTTCCACTGCTCGATCTGAGCGAGGCCGCCGCGCGTATCGATCTGCGTGCGCAGTTCGCGGATATCCTGCTGCGTCATGGCGATCTTGCGCTCGACGCTTGCAAGCTCCGCGCGCTTTGCGGCGACGGTCTGCGAGATCATGTAGAAGGTCAGGGCGGCAGCACAAATGCCTCCGGTCCAGACCACCTCCTTGAAGCGGGTCGTGATCATCCCTGACGTCCTTCTTTGTTTACGCTGAGACCCCATGGCGAGGCCTCGGTCCGGTGCGCGACGCGAAGCGTGGCCGACCGGGACCGGGGGTTTCGGGCAATCTCCGCATCGCCCGCACGGACGGGTTTGGCGACGGCCTCGAAGCTTGGACGCGGCCCCCCGGCGCGCGCATCTGGAAGGTGACGGGATCCGGCGGGATTGCCCCCGCTGCGCTCGCGCAGGAAGCGCTTGACGATCCGGTCCTCGATCGAATGAAAGGAAACGACGGCAAGCCGGCCGCCCGGCTTGAGCACGCGCTCGGCCGCAGCAAGCCCCTGCTCGAGTTCTTCGAGTTCGGCGTTCAGGTGGATGCGGATAGCCTGGAAGGTCCGGGTCGCCGGATCCTTCTTCTCATGCGGACGGTGGCCCAGCGCGCGGCGCACGACGTCCGCCAATTCGCCGGTCCGCGTCAACGGACGTGCCTGGACGATCGCTCGCGCGACCCGACGCGAACGGGGTTCGTCGCCCAGTTCGAAGAGGACGTCGGCGATCTCGGCTTCGTCGGCGGTGTTGACGAAGTCGGCGGCGCTCATGCCGTCCTGCTCCATCCGCATGTCGAGCGGGCCATCCGACTGAAAGGAAAAGCCGCGTTCGGCGCGATCGAGCTGCATCGAGGACACGCCGATGTCGAGCGTCACCCCGTCGACCTGGCCCACGCCGCGCTCGGCCAGTGCCTCGGCCATGCGCGAGAAGCGCTCGGGAACGAGCGTCAGCCGGCCATCGGCCTCATCGACGAGCGGCTGGCCTTCGGCGATCGCATCGGGATCGCGGTCGAACGCATAGACCTGCGCGCCTTTGGCCAGGATCGCACGCGTATAGCCGCCGGCGCCGAAGGTGCCGTCGACATGAATCTCGTCCGACTGCGGGGTGAGGCCAGCAATGACCTCGTCCAGAAGGACAGGGATATGAGGAGCGGCGGCGGTCATGCGCGCTCCTTCCGCTTGGCGAAGAGCTCTTCCATCTCCTCGATGACTTCCTCCGACTCGCCGCCGGGCGTGGCGCGCAGGACGTCGGGGCTCCAGATGCGGAAGCGCCGGCCGCGACCGACGAAGAAGGCGTCGCCGGTGATGCTTGCCTTGGTGCGCAGCCGTTCGGGCAGGATCATCCGGCCGGCCGCGTCGAAATTGACGTCCTTCATCAGCGGGAAGGCCTCGGCCTCGAGCCGGTCGAGAATGTCGCCCATCAATTCGCCGGTCTGTTCGGACAGGCGCGCGGCATGCGCGGTCATCTGCTCCTCGGTCTCGGCGATCTGCAGGCCGTCGCTGACCTCGATGCAGGGAAGGGTGGGATGGCGCGTCATGCGCAAAGTCTTTTCGAGGCCCGAGGCGACCTTGCCCGATCCGCAACGGATTTCGATGGTCTGACGAAAGGCAGCCGGGAGCGAAACGCGCCCTTTCAGGTCCACGCCGTTCATATGAACGTCATTGAAGACCGCACCACCCGCCGCCACCGAACAAACCCCGTTTTCTGAGGGGAGAACCGCTGCGCCATGCCGCCCAGAGGGCCGCGGGAGGCGTCGATGCGTAGGGCGATACTCCCCACCCCATTGCACCATTGGGATGTACTTGGATCACTCTGGTTTGACAAAGGGTTTTTATACCATTTTGTGGTTCCACATGGTTCGAGCTGTGGATTGTGGGGGATGGTCTGCCGCCGTCTAACGGGTGAAAAATGCGCAAAGCGCCGAAATCCGCGGGGAATGCCCCGGGATGAGCCTGTGGATAAGTTTAGGGAAAAGCCATGTACCGCCCCGGTAACGATCCGGAACGGGCTGTGATGTCCGGTCGGTCGGCGTGCCGCCGTCCGCTACGCGGTCAGGGTCGGGCGGGTTGCGGTTGAGTCGCCTGGGACTCGCCGCTGGTGCCGCCGGGGGCCACGCCGAGTTCGGCCAGGGGATCGCCCGAGGGGGCGCTGCTATTGGCGGCAGAGGCGAGATTGGCTTCCTCGCTCCTGTCCCTGGACCGGAAGCCGACGATCGCAGCAGCGAAGAGGACGATGAGGAACACCACGGCGAGGCCGGTGATGCCGATCCGCACGCGATGCATCAGACGTTATTCCCCATGGCTCTTTTTTCGGTCAGCCCGGCGTGCAGGTCAATCGGCAATATAAGGGGGCCCGCCACGCCCGCGACACCACGCCCGCCCGACGTTGTTGATGTCGCGCCTCAGCGGCGGAGCAGGTCGGGAACGGGCAGTCCCTTGGACTCGAGCCAGGTCGGATTGAACAGCGAGGAAAGGTAGCGCATGCCCGGATCGCACAGGATCGTGACGATACGTTTGCCGGGCCCCAATTCACGCGCGAGTGCCATCGCGCCCGCCACATTGATGCCGGACGAAAGCCCCACGCACAGCCCCTCATTCTCCAGCAGTGCGAACGCCTGTTCGAGACCCTGTTCGTCGGAGATGCGGAACTGCGTGTCGATCGGTGCGCCGTCGAGATTGGCGGTGATGCGGCTCTGGCCGATGCCCTCCGCGACGCTCGACCCTTCAGCCTTCAATTCGCCATGCGCGAAATAATTATACAGCGCGGCGCCATGCGGGTCGGTCAGGCCGATCACGATATCCTCGTTGAACGACTTCAGGCCAAGGCCGACGCCCGCCAGCGTTCCGCCGGTACCAACGGCGCAGGTGAAACCGTCGATTCGTCCCTCGGTCTGCGCCCAGATTTCCGGTGCGGTGGTGCGGATATGGGCGAGGCGGTTGGCGGTGTTGTCGAACTGGTTGGCCCACAGCGCGCCCGGTGTCTCCTCGGCGATCCGGCGCGAAGTGTGCACATAATGGGCGGGGTTGGAGTAAGCTGTCGGTGCGACCAGCACCAGCTCCGCGCCCAGCGCACGCAGGGTCTGCTGCTTCTCCTGGCTCTGGGTGTCGGTCATCACGATGATTGTGCGGTAGCCGCGCGCATTGCCGACCAGAGCGAGGCCGATGCCGGTATTGCCGGCGGTGCCCTCGACGATCACCCCGCCCGGCGCGATCAGGCCACGCTCCTCTGCATCGGTTATGATAGCGAGGGCGGCGCGGTCCTTGACCGACCCGCCCGGATTCATGAACTCGCATTTGGCGAGGATGTCGCAGCCGGTCGCCTCGCTCGGGCCTTTGAGGCGGACGAGCGGCGTGTTGCCGATCAGCGAGATGGCGTCGGGGGCAATGGTCTGGCGTAGCATGCCGCCTGCCTAGCCGAGTGCGCAGCCCATTGCCAACATAGCTTGTGTTGCGGTCCCCCCATGCCCAGCTTCAGGCCATGACGCGCAAGGCCAGCTTCCCGCCCGTGGTCCGGGCCGACACGAAACTGCTTCTTCTCGGCAGCCTGCCCGGCGAGGCGTCGCTGCGGGCGGACCGCTATTATGCCCATCCCCAGAACCAGTTCTGGAAACTGGCGGGCGCCGTAGCGGGCATCGCCGATCTGCACGAGCGTCCCTATGAAGACCGGCTCTTATCGCTGCTCGACGCCGGTATCGGGCTATGGGACGTGGTCGCGGATGCGCTGCGCTGCGGAAGCCTCGATGCTGCAATACGGGATCATCGAGCGAACGATCTTGTTGCGTTGATCGGAACACTCCCGCAGCTGCGTGGGGTCGGTTTCAACGGCGGCACTGCCGCGCGCATCGGTCGAAATTTGCTGGCGGGAATCTCGGAAATCCGGCTTTTCGACCTGCCCTCCAGCAGTCCGGCCTATACGCTGGCACTGGCGACGAAGACCGAGCGCTGGATGGCGATGCACGCCTGCCTGCAGCAATGATGTCGTGAGAGGCCCGCAAAAGATAAAAAATGTCTGTTCACTCACCCTTCATGCAATCGCTCTACTTGACGCACCGCACACAAGACCCGCAAGAGATAGAGCGCTATGCAAATCCATTCCCGCCTCATCACCGCCGCCGTCCTCGGAACGGCGCTTATGCTGACCGCTTGCGGAAAGCCCGAAACCATCACCGCAGGGGAGGCCGACCCCGATGCGAACGCGCTCAACGCTGCTGCCCCGGTCGAACTGCCGCCGATGGTCACCCACAGCCGCACCTATCGCTGTGCCGACGGCGCGCTCGTCTACGTCGACTTCCTCAGCAACAACAGTGCGACGCTCAAGAAGGACAAGGCGGAAGCCGGTACCCAGCTGAAGGCCGAAGCGGCCGGCAAGCCCTACACGGCCGAAGGATATTCGGTCAGCGGCGACGGCCCGCAGGTCGAGATCGCCATGCCGGGCAAGGCTGCGCAGAGCTGCAAGGCCTGATTTTCAGCCAGACGAAGATTGGAGCCGGCGGACGATGTTCGCCGGCTTATTTCATGCCCGGTCTTCCGGTAGAGCGGGTGACTGACACACATCGATCCAAATCGCACGGGTGAGCGCGGCGAGCCGTTCGGGTGTCAACTTGACCGATGCGGTCCGTGATCCGGCAGCCGGATAGACGATGGCGAAGTCGCGCAGCGACATATCGCAATAGACCGGCAGCGGCGTGGCGAGCCCGAACGGGCACACGCCGCCCACGGGATGGCCGGTCAGCGCCTCGACCTCGTCAGCCTCCAGCATGCGTGGGCGGCCGCCCAGGGCATCCTTCGTCTTGCGATTGTCGAGCCGTGCGTCGCCGCGCGCGACGACGAGCAGCCGGCGATCCCCCACGCGGACCGACAGGGTCTTGGCGATCTGACCCGGCAATACGCCAAGCGTCTCGGCCGCCTCGGCGACCGTCGCCGTGCTTCGGCCCTGATCGATGATCTCCAGATCGGGCGCGTGACCGGCGAGAAAGGCACGGACGGAGTCGAGGCTCATCGTGCTCAATCCCTGCGCACGATCAGACCGAACGGCTGATCGCCATGGCCGGTGCCATCGAAGTTTAGCTGGGCGACGGAGAAGCCGCGCGACAGCAGGGTGACGGCCAGGCGTTCGACCTCCTTGCGCGGCACCGCCCCGGCATTCGTGGCCGGGGTGCCCGCCAGGCGCAGCATATGGATTGCCACCCCGCGTGGGCGAAGTACCGACATCATCTCCAGAAGCGCTGTCGCGCTGCTCCCCTGCGCGTAGCTTTCATTGGCGACGTCCAGGGTGAGCATGAAATCGAAACCGCGTTGGTCGGGCGCTTCGTCGGCGAGCGACAGCAGAAAGGCTGGGGAGTCGGGGGTGCCGTCCAGATGCCGGCACGGCAAAGCATCATGCGGCGTCTCCGCGCCTTCCATGGCGACTGGGGTGTCTGCCAGCAGCACATTGCATCCGGCTTCGGCAAAGATCGGCGCGAGGGCTCGGTATTCGTCACCGCGGCACAGTCCGCGGGCACCGGATACCAGCATGCCGTAGCTCTTCAGCGCCTGCGCCGCGAAGGCCAGGCGCCAGCGGGTTTCGGGCGTAGCGATACTTTTGCCGAGAAGGCCGCTCCATAGCGCGAAGTCGCTCTCTTCGAGCTGCGATGGGGTCATGGCCTGCGACACGGGATGAGCGAAGGATGGAGGTTCCGAGGCGATAAGCCGGCTCGGAGTGTCCATCTGTGCGCCGCCATATTTGCTGGGCAGCAGCGGGCGCTGGATGCTGGCCGGATCGAGCGTCTCTAGTTGCTCCGCCTCGATCTCCAGCCCTTCGGCCCGTGCGTCGGTGCCCTGCGGGCAATAGCCATAGGCGGCATAGGTCGCGCCGGCGACGCACATGAAGCTTATCGTCAATCCACGGGCAGCCGCCGCAGTGTCGCTCAGGTCAAGCCGAGCCGAGGTGACGAAGATGGCGTCGCGGCCGCTTTCCGGAATGAAGGCGTTGATGTCGACGCGCAACTCGCCGAAGCTTGCGCGAAGGCCCCTCAAGCGGATCCGGAAAACCACCCGGCCGGGCTGGAATTCCATATAGGGTGTATGAAACGCATATCGGCTGTCGCGGCTGCGGTCCGCGCCGCCCAGTGGTGTGATGGCGCTGCTCTGGCCGACAAGAAAGCCGAAGGGATCAAGGGCGCGGACCTGCTCCTGGATTTCCAATGTCATGCGCATGCCCTCGAACGGATTGAAGCGGAAAAGGTCGTTGGAGTCATTCGTCACCCGGCCTCTTGAGGCCTGCCTTGGCCCAAGGCTGCCCGATCCAGCGGCGATATATGTCATGCGTGAGCCACAGCAATGGGACGCGCCGTTCGGCTATCCCCGGCAGGCTCCAGGGGTCGAGGCCGGTGAAGGGAAGAAAGGGATTGCGGCGGCTATAGGCGAAAATTTCGATGCGCGTGCTCGGCCGGCCGCTGGCGGCGCGGGCATGGAAGCCGAAGGTGTCGGCGATCACCAGCGTGTTGGCCGGGACGGCGAAGGCCATCGGCTGGGGAAGGCCGAGTCCAGCCAATTCGCTGCGTTCGATGCGAAAGGAGCCCCGCGCGGACAGGAAGTCCCCGCTGTCGCGCACCTCCAGGCTGCGCCGCCTTTCCCAGGCAAGGCGTTCCGGCGTCACGCGATGCGAGCCCGGAACATAGGTCAACGGGCCATCCTCGGGAAGGACGTCGTGCAGGAACAGCCACGCCTTCATCGATGGATGAAAGGTATCGGCGTGGAGGCTGGTCTGAGGATCGGACGGCGCCGCATGGCGGTGGCTGAGAATGCTCTGGACATAGAGCAGCGGCTCAATGTCGAAGCTGGAGATGTAGCGCGAGAGGCCACGCCAGCGCCGGTCGTCGCGGAACGCCGCCAGTGCCGGAACGGCGCCGACGGCCGCTGGATCGATCGCGTAGCGGCGGGTGATCGTGTCCCCCTGGACCATCTCGCGCGCAGGGCCCCGCCAGCCCTGCACGCCTCGCTGTAGCGCCGCGAAGACGTCTGCAGGGAGAAAGTCCGGAATGCGTACAAAGCCGTCGCGCTCGAAGGCCAGGCGATCTTCCGCGCCGATCAGCCCACTCAACCGTTCGCGCCGCCGAGCCGCCATGGCGTTGGCCCGTTCTACCCGCCAGACGTGAAGGCCGCGGTCGTTGAGGCGCTGCGATCCGATCAGCGGGTTGTCGAGAAAGGAGCGCGCGCCGGTCAGTATCTGTGCGGCCCACAAGGGCGCCAGCAAGGGACGGAGGAAGGAAACGGCCATTGGCGCGTCTTAGGCGATTCCGCGCGATTTGAGGATGGCTTCGATCGGCGCGACATCGGTCGGGTTGTTGAGTTCGATCGCGTCCCAGGCGATCGGCTCGAACGGCACCACGCCCACCGGCACGCCGCCCGCCAGAAAGCGCAACTGCTCCAGACCCTCCAGCTCTTCGAGCTGGCTTACACCCAGGGCCATGTAGCGCCGCAGGGCCTCCGGCCGATAGGCATAGACGCCGAGATGCAGATGGACCGGTGGAAACTCGGCTTCGGCGGCGGCGGGGGGAAGGTGGGGGATCACCCGTTTCGAGAAATACAGCGCCCGCCGGTCCGCGCCGAACACGACCGTAGTGCCGCCGACACGCCCCTGGGCCTGGTCTGCTACCAGATGCGTATAGGTGCTGCGTGCGCACCGCAGGGCTGGGGTGGTCATCGCGACCGCCGCGTCACCGCGCAGTGCCTCGACGAGGGCGGTCACCACATGGGCGGGGGTCAGCGGCGCGTCGCCCTGCAGATTGACGACGATCTCCGGAGTGGTCCCGAGACGATCGAGGGCGTCTGCGCACCGCTCGGTGCCGTTTGCGCATTGCTCGGAGGTCATGACGACCTGGCCACCGAAGCCGCGGACAGCGTCGGCGATCCGGTCGTCATCGGTCGCGACCCAGATCGCTTCGGCACCGACCACCGCACGCGCACATTCCCAGCTGCGCTGGATGAGCGGCTTTGCGATCCCCGTGGCACCGACGAGCGGTGCCAGTGGCTTGGCCGGATAGCGCGAGGAGCGGTAGCGCGCCGGGATGACGACCGCGACGTCCTTCATGCGGCGGCGGATTTTCAGCTCAGTCCGTAGCGGACGAAATCGTGGATGTGGACGATGCCGACCGGCCGCTGGGGCTGTTCGGAATCCATCACGAACACGGTGGTGATCTTGCAGTCGTTCATGATCATCAGCGCATCTTCGGCGAGCGTGTCGGGTGGCACCGTCTTGGGATTGGCGGTCATCACGTCTGCCGCGACGCCATCGCCCAGGTCGCCCAGATGGCGTCGAAGATCGCCGTCCGTGATCACGCCGACCAGCGCGCCGTTGCCGTCGAGCACCCCGGCAGCGCCGAAGCCCATCGAGGTCATCGTCATGATCACGTCGCGCATCGGCGTATTACGGGCGACGAGCGGCAGGCTGCTGCCGCTGTGCATCATCTCGCTGACCGCCATCAGACGCAGACCGATGGCCCCGCCGGGGTGGAGCGCCTTCAGGCTGTCGCGATCGGCGCCGCGCAGGTCGCTGAGCGCCATGGCGAGCGCGTCGCCGAGCGCGAGCATCACTGCCGTCGAACTCGTCGGTGCGATGTTGCTGGGGCAGGCTTCGCGGACCTGCGGCAGCAGAAGCTGGACGTCCGCCGCCTGCATGACGGGCGAATCGGCACGGGACGCCATGCCGATGATACGGATTCGCAGGCTGCGGCAATGCTGCATGACCGGGCTGAGTTCGGGCGTGGAACCTGAGTTCGACAGCACCAGAAGCGTGTCGCCCTGCTGCACCATGCCGAGATCGCCATGCGCGGCTTCGGCGGGATGCAGGAAGATGGCAGGCGAGCCTGTGGCGGCGAAGGTCGCCGCGATTTTCCGCGCAACATGGCCCGACTTGCCCATGCCGGTAACAACGATGCGACCGCGCGTTCCCAGCAAAAGCCGGACCGCCGCAGCGAAGCTGTCGTCGACCTTTTGCTCGAGTTGAATAAGCGCGTCGATTTCGGCGCGTATGACCCGGCGCCCATGTTCGACAATAGCTAAAGTGGCCGTATCGGCCTGGATGTCGTGTGTTATCACGCTCGTCTCCCTGGCCCCACCACGCGGTCGGAAAATATACAGGCTCGTTAATGTTGCAATAGGCTAAATGCCGCGATGCACCAAGAACGGGACGAGCCCCGGCTTCCGTGTGGACGGGTTCTGTTGTATTGACGGAGTGTTAGGTCGAAATCCTTGGTCGATCAGGATTTTTTTCTGACGATCATCCCGAACGACGTCGCCACCCAGCGCATGAGCTGAAGCTTGAGATGCTGATCATTGGCATAGGGAGGAAGGTCGATCACGCGATCAAGCTCACTGTCGCCGCTGTCGAAGGTGATGGGAAACACCTCATGTCCTGCTTCCAGCAGCCGCAGGGCGAGATCCTCGAAGTCGCGCCGACGGAAGATCACCGTGCCGCCCTTTTCGAGCGTGATGCTGTTCGAACTCAGATTCAGCTCGGTCGTATGGACGGCCAGCCCACCCGGCTTGAGGCATTTGAGCGAGTTTTCGAAGAAGGTCAGGCCGGCTTCGATCGAACCGAGATGTTCATAGGCGCATGACGACCAGGTGAAGTCGAAATCGACCAGATCGGCGGGGATCGCGTTCATGTCGACCGCGCGATAGCTCACCCGCTCGAAGAAGGCGGCTTCGTCACACAGCCTTGGATTATGGATCTGTCGCAGGTTGGCGCCCAGCTGGTCGGTGTCGCTCCATGCCCGCGCGCGATCGTCGTCTGCGGCCAGATCGGTAGCCACGACGCTGCATCCGGCGGCCGCGAAGATCGAAGACAGAGGCTCGATCCCAACGCCGAATCCCAGTCCCCTCGCTCCGGGACGCAGCGCGCCATAATGCTCGAGGGTCCGCAAGATGAAGACGAATTCCCACTGCTTGCGATGGCGAATGGGCACATCGTCCATCCGTTCGCACCAGCGACTGTAGGTCGGCTCGGCCATCTGGGCGGCCGTGCACATTTGCGAGATCGGCTCTTCGAGCGTGGCCCTGCGCTTCACGACGATCTTGCGCAATTCTCCCCGGCCGGGAGCGGACAGAAACGCCTTCCGAGCGGCTTCGAAGCGCTGGCGCAGCGCATCGGGACTGTCCCCGCCGGTCAAGCTTATCTCGACGCTTTCGGCGCGCGCGTCCGAGTCGTCCGACAGGGTTCCCAGCAGCGCGTAGCTGTGTCCCGGCGTGCCGAGCTTGGAAAATTCCAGCACACCGTCTGATGCCAGGATTTTCTCGACCGGGATCGATCGGGTCTTGGGTGGCAGCGACTCGTTGTTCTCGTCGAGCATGTTGATGCTGAGGATCAGCGATCCGCGCGTGCCAGTGAGGCCGACAAGGCGGATCGTGTAGGTCAGGCGTCCACCCGCCGAGGAGACATAATCGGTGTGGAACGCATAGCCGGGCACGACGCTCGGCTCGTCACCGCCTTCACCGGACAAGGCACTGATCTGCCCTGGCCAGAAGGCGAAAGGCTGCAATGCCATGGCAGGTTCTTCGCGGCGACTGCCGCTGCGTCGATCGCGCCACCACCGGACGGCTTTCGTCAGATAGATGCGGAGCTTCGACTTTTCCTGCGAGGAAGTGGCCTGAGCGGGAATGGGTGCGTTTATTGTCATGATATGAGCGGGGCTCTATGCCGATAGGAGGAGCGCTATTCAACCTGATAGATCAAGCGTCGCTCGCGTATCGGAACGTTTCGGGGGCGACGGGAAGGCACAACGCAGTTCTGAAGACTTGGTGCCTTCCATTGCCAATTTACCGGCCTCCGGCCATATCTGCCGACCTTCGGAGGCTGGATTTTGAACGATACGGACGAACAGCAGGGCGGTGATCGCGGATGGCGGCAGCGGATGAACACGCTGACGGCGCGTCGTGCCGAAGCGCCAAGGCCGCGCGTTCCTGCCGGGCAGAGGGTCTATGCGATCGGCGATGTGCATGGCCGGCTCGACCTGCTGCTGCCTTTGCTTGCCCATATTCGCGACGACAGCGCCGCGCGTGCCGATGCGGACAGCCATGTCGTCCTGCTCGGGGATCTGGTCGACCGGGGCCCCTATTCGGCGGAAACGGTCGAATATGCGATCAGCGGACTGCCCTCCTTCGCCACCTTTCATATCCTCATGGGCAATCATGAGGAGGCGATGCTGCGAGCGCTCGATCCGCTCGAGGACCGCGCGACCAATCTCTGGCTGAAGTTCGGCGGCTACGAGACGCTCGCCAGCTATGGCATGCCTGTCGCACAGCTGGGGGAGGAGCTGCCGCCGGCAGAGACGCTGCGGCACTATATCCCCGAGCGGCACCGGCAGTTTCTGGACAGCCTGCCCGACGCGATCCGGTTCGGCGACTATGTGCTCGTTCATGCCGGCATCCGGCCGGGCATCGCTCTGGAGGACCAGAATCCCTCCGACATGCGCTGGATTCGGCAGGAGTTCCTGGCGAGCAAGGGCGATCATGGTGCTTTCATCGTGCACGGCCATTCGATCTCGACCGACCCCGACCTGCAGCCCAATCGTATGGGAATCGACACCGGCGCCTATCGCAGCGGTATCCTGACCGCGCTGGGCCTCGAAGGGGATCGCCGCTGGCTGATCCAGGCCAGCGTCATCGACGGTGAAGTTCAAACGAAATTAAGCAGCTTCGGCTAAGCCCGACTCGGAATGGAGCCGGGCGCGCAACGCCTCGGCTTCCCGGTTCGAGGAGATGCGCCGCATGCGGCGGGTACGTGGCAGGTCGGTTATGGCGATCGAGACGAGGAACGAGGCCGAGCCCCGGCGCGGCCAGTTTCTCCATGGCCTGTTCCCGAGCGCCGACACACATGATCAGCAGTCGATCGCCAACCGGGTGCGGATGACGATCGACGCCCTGCCGGTGCTGCTGCTGGCCAATGTCGTCGTCGCGGCGGGTCTCGCGTTCGTACGGCGTCTGGATGCCGGCAGCGCGGCCTTCTGGGCGCTGATCCTCCCGCTGTTTTTCGTTCTTCCGGCCGGCGCTGTGCTGGCATTGTTCGGCCGGCGCAGGCGTGCCGGCTCGGGGCGGGCCGAACACGGTGCGATCGGATCTCCGACGCGGATGCACGGCTTCATCACGCTGCTGGGGCTGTTGCAGGGACTCGGCTGGTCGTTGTGGATGCTCGGCCTTCCGGGGGACGCCGCCAACCCGCATTGGCCGGTCGCGATCGTCGCGCATGGCGCGCTGCTGATTATCACCACGCTGATCTTCGCCCCCGTGCCGACGGCCGCGCTCGCGCTGTGGCTGACCCTGTCGATCGCCAGCGTCGGGTTGTTCGGGCAATTTGCGGTGCTGGCAATGCTGCTGCCCTTGCTGGCGGTCGCGACAGTCGCGCTGGGCGGTATCTCGCAGCGCAGCTACCTCGCCTCGCGCCGCTGGCTGGTCAACGCCGCCGCCGCTCTCAAGGCCTCGCTGCTGCTGAGCGAGTTCGAGGAAAGCGGTCGTGGCTGGTTCTGGGAAACCGACGAACGCGGCCTGATCAGCTATATTTCGCCGCAGATCGCGGTGGCGTTGGGCGTACCGGTCGAACAGTTGCTCGGCACCCCCATGACCGGCCTCGTCCTGCACGAGACTGGAGAATCGCGGGGCGGCACCGGCGACGGGGAGCGGACGCTGGGTTTCCATTTGTCGACGCGTCTGGCCTTTTCGGAGATCGCGGTCCGCGCGGCGAGTGGCCATGACGTGCGCTGGTGGTCGCTGTCGGGTCGGCCCGCCTTCGATGAATTCGGCACCTTTCTCGGCTTCCGGGGCAGCGGCACCGACCTGACCGAAATGCGCCGGTCGGAGGCCGAAGTGAAGCGGCTGGCCAGCTATGATTCGCTCACCGGGCTGCCCAACCGCATCCTGATGCGGCGAACGCTGGACGAATCGATGCGCGACATTGCCGGGCGGCCGAAGCGCGCGGCGCTGTTCATGCTCGATCTCGACCGGTTCAAGATGGTCAACGACACGCTCGGCCACCCGGTCGGCGACGGGTTGCTGCGTCAGGTCGCCGAACGCCTCCAGCGGATCGTCCATAATGATGGCCAGGTCGGGCGCCTCGGCGGCGACGAGTTCAATGTCGTTCTGCCGGGCATCGTCGACAAGAACCGGCTGGCCACGCTGGCCTCGGCGATCATCCAGGAAGTGTCGAAGCCCTATCTGATCGAAGGCTCGCACGTCACCATCGGCGCCTCGGTCGGGATCGCGATCGCGCCCGAGGACGGCGCCACCGCCGACGCGCTGGTGCGCAATGCCGATCTGGCGCTCTATGCGGCCAAGGCCGACGGCAAGGGCGTGCACCGCTTCTACGAGCCGGAAATGCATGCGAGCGCCAAGGACCGGCGCCTGCTGGAAATGGACCTGCGCAAGGTCATGAACGACAGCGGGCTCCACCTCGTCTATCAGCCCGTCGTCAACGCCGACAGTGAGGCGATCGTCTGTTTCGAGGCGCTGGTTCGCTGGAACCATCCGACGCGCGGCCCCATCTCCCCCGCCGAGTTCATTCCCGTTGCCGAGGAGATCGGTCTGATTCCGCAGATCGGCGAGTGGGTGTTGCGCACCGCGTGCATGGAAGCCGCCAACTGGCCCGATTCGGTCCGGATCGCGGTCAATATCTCGCCGATCCAGTTCGCCAACCCGTCGCTGCCGGGCATCGTGATGTCGGCGCTGGCGGCATCGCAGCTGCCGCCGCACCGGCTCGAACTGGAGATCACCGAGGGCGTCTTCCTCAACGACGATGCCGCGACCGACGCGATGTTCGCCCGGCTGAAGGCGATCGGGGTCCGTTTCGCACTGGACGACTTCGGTACGGGCTATTCGTCGCTCGGCTATCTGAAGAAGGCGCCGTTCAACAAGATCAAGATCGACCAGAGCTTCGTGCGCGGCGCGGCGGTGCCCGGTAATCGCAACGCGGCGATCATCCGCGCGATCGTCGCGCTGGCGGAAAGTCTGGAGATGGAGACCACCGCCGAGGGCGCCGAGACTCCGGACGAGCTTGCGTTGATCCGTTCGCTCGGCTGCAGCCATATCCAGGGCTATATCTTCGGCAAGCCGATGCTGTCGGACGAGGCGAGGGCGCGCGTTGCGGGATCGATCAAGCTGGCGATGCCGGGATTGCTGGTGACGCGCGATCCCCGTGTCGCCGTGCTGCGATCGGCCACCATCCACGGGGCGTTCGGGCCGGCGCAGGGGCGGGTCCGCAACCTGTCGCGCTCGGGCGCGATGATCGAGAGCGCCACGGCCTTCCGGCCGGGGGATAGGGTCGACCTGGATTTCGGCGAGGGCCGGCGCGTTTCCGCTGTCGTCCGCTGGTCGGACGAGGAGCGCTTCGGGGTGGCATTCGACGAACCGATCGAGATCGAGCAATTCAATGCCCAGCGGCAGTTGCGCGTCACCGGTTGACCGGTCTCGATTTATCTCTTGCTATTGATAGGCGTTCGCAATAATAGAGTGGCACGCCGCTGGTTATGCCCTTGGTCGGCGGCGCACATGCCCCGAACACTCCCTCCTCGGGACATGCGAATGGGCGGGGTCCGCCTCTCCTGACCCCGCCCATTCTCCCTTTTCTCACAATGATGTGGATCCCCCGGTCGCCGGCCATCGGGGGCCGGGCTCAGTGCATGAGGCCGGGGAAGAATCCTTCATGCGCCGCGCGCAGATCGGACAAAGTGATCCCGACGAGCGTGTCGCCGCCAGTCACCCCGATCCGGCGCGCACTCACACCGGCGGTCAGGGCTGCGGCGAGCAACGCGTCCGAATTGGCGGTGGTCACGACATAGCGCGCCTGATCCTCGCCGAAGGCGCGGACATGATCGAGTTCGTCGAGCTTCGCGCCGACATTGCCGGCCAGAGCCATCTCGGCGATCGCCACCAGCAGGCCGCCGTCCGACAGATCGTGCACGGCGCTCACCTTGCCGTCCGAGATCAGGTCGCGGACGAAATCGCCATTGCGCTTCTCGAGTTCGAGATCGACCGGCGGGGGCGGGCCTTCTTCACGCCCGGCAACGTAGCGCAGCCACAACGACTGGCCGAGATGGCTGCCATCTTCGCCGATCAGAACGATATGCTCGCCTTCGCCCTTGAAGGCGATCGTCGCCATCGTGTCGATGTCTGCGAGCAGACCGATGCCGCCGATCGCGGGAGTCGGCAGGATAGCGCTCCCGCTGCCGTCCTCGTTCTTCGTCTCGTTGTAGAGGCTGACATTGCCCGACACGATCGGGAAGTCGAGCGCGCTGCAGGCCTTGGCCATGCCCTCGATCGCGCCGACGAACTGACCCATGATTTCGGGCCGCTGCGGGTTGCCGAAGTTCATGCAGTCGGTCGTCGCGAGCGGCTTGGCGCCGACCGCGGTGATGTTGCGCCAGCATTCGGCAATCGCCTGGGCGCCGCCCTGGACCGGGTCGGCGAAGACGTAGCGGGGGGTGCAGTCGGTGCTGATCGCGATGCCCTTGCGCGTGCCATGGACGCGGACGACGGCGGCGTCGCCGCCGGGGCGTTGGATGGTGTCTGCGCCCACCATGTGGTCATATTGCTCCCAGATCCAGCGCCGGCTGGCGAGATCGGGGGACGCCATCAGCGTCAGCAGATTTTCGGGCACGCTTCCCTTGGCCGCGACGGGACCGAGCGGCGCGCGGGCCGGGGTGGGGACCCAGGGCCGATCATAGAGCGGGGCCTCATCGGCGAGCGGGCCGAGCGGAATTTCGCAGACGATCTCGCCGTCGAAGCGCAGTACCATGCGGCCGGTCTCGGTCACGCGCCCGATGACGGCGAAATCGAGTTCCCATTTGCGGAAGATCGCCTCGGCCTCGGCTTCGCGGCCGGGCTTGAGCACCATCAGCATGCGTTCCTGCGACTCGGACAGCATCATCTCATAGGGCGTCATGCCGGTTTCGCGGCAGGGCACGGCATTCATGTCGAGTTCGATGCCGACGCCGCCCTTCGACGCCATCTCGACCGACGACGAAGTCAGCCCGGCCGCACCCATATCCTGGATCGCGACGATGACGTCCGTTGCCATGAGTTCGAGGCAGGCCTCGATCAGCAGCTTTTCGGTGAACGGATCGCCGACCTGCACGGTCGGGCGCTTCTCCTCCGAATCCTCGGAGAAGTCGGCCGAAGCCATGGTCGCGCCATGGATGCCGTCGCGGCCCGTCTTCGAGCCTACATAGACGATCGGATTGCCGACGCCCGAGGCGGCCGAATAGAAGATTTTGTCGGTATCGGCGACGCCGACGGTCATCGCGTTGACAAGAATGTTCCCGTCATAGGCAGGGTGGAAATTGACCTCGCCACCGACGGTCGGCACGCCCACGCAATTGCCATAGCCGCCGATCCCGTGGACCACGCCCGAGATCAGGTGGCGCATCTTGGGATGATCGGGCCGACCGAAGCGCAGCGCGTTCATGTTGGCGACCGGCCGCGCGCCCATGGTGAACACGTCGCGCAGGATGCCGCCAACCCCGGTCGCTGCGCCCTGATAGGGTTCGATATAGCTCGGGTGGTTGTGGCTCTCCATCTTGAAGATGGCGGCCTGGCCATCGCCGATGTCGACCACGCCGGCATTCTCGCCGGGGCCGCAGATCACTTGCGGGCCGGTCGTCGGCAGCTTCTTCAGATGGATGCGGCTCGACTTGTAGCTGCAATGCTCGGACCACATCACCGAGAAGATGCCGAGCTCGGTCAGGTTCGGCTCCCGACCCATCGCATGCAGGATGCGCTCATATTCTTCGGGGGACAGGCCGTGCTCGGCGACGATGGCGGGCGTGATCTCGGTCATGCGCCGCCGATAGCGTTTGAATCGGCCTGCGCCTAGACCCGTCGACAGCGTCGAGGAACGATCCTCGTCGACGTCGTGGAATAAATGGTGGACGGAAGACGTAAGCCCGCCATGACCCCTTGGACCGCCACCGAGATCGAACAGAGCCTGCCCCGGTTGCGCAGCTATGCCCGGGCGCTGACCCGCGATCCGGTTAGCGCCGACGATCTGGTGCAGGAAGCCTTGCTGCGCGCCTATGAACGCGCCGCCACCTTCCGGCCTGGAAACTCGCTGCGCTCCTGGCTGCTCTCCATCGTCCACAATCTATTCGTCGACCAGAAGCGGCGCGAGGCGAGCGAGTTGCGCCGCAATGCCCGCGTCGCCGCGCTCGACCCCGGCATCGTCGTGCAGGGGGGCCAGGAGCATGTGGTGTGGCTCGCGGAGGTGGCGGCGCGATTCGATGCGCTGCCCGACGAACAGCGCGCCGTGGCCAGCCTGATCATCGTCCAGGGCGTCAGCTATCAGGAAGCCGCGGAAACGCTCAACGTGCCCGTAGGCACGGTCATGTCGCGACTCCACCGCGCGCGCGCCGCGCTGCGGGAGCCGCATCACGCCGGCAATGCCCGGCTGCACATCGTAGGAGGCAGGGATGCAGGAGCCTGAACCCGTTACCGACGACGAGATCGAGGCCTATCAGGATGGCGAACTCGATCTCGACCGGCGCTTGGCCGTCGAGGCTCATCTGGCGCGCAATGCCGAGGCTGCCAGGCGTTTCTTCGAGGACCTCAGGCTGCGCTCGTCGCTGCGTCTGATCGCATTGCAGGTCGAGGACGCGCCGCCTGCCATGCGCCGCACGGCGGCAATGCTCGCCGACCGGCTCAATGAGCGGCCAGTGCGGGGCTTCCGCCAATGGTTCGGGCCGCGCGGTCTGTCGGGTCTCGCCGTAGCCGCCGCGTTCGTCGCGGTCGTTTTCCTCCCGGCCCGTGACGTCGTCGCCAGCCCGCCCGACTATGTCGGCGATGCCGTCGAGGCCTATCGCACCGCGCTGCTTCGCGGGCGCATGGTTTCGCAGATCGAAGCGCCCAACATCGACGTCGCGGAAATCCGTCGGAGCACCAACATCTCGGTGCCCCGTCTCCCGGCCAAATGGGTCGTCACCGACGCGCAGATTTTTCCGACGAAGGAGGGGCCGGCGCTGCAGATCATGGTCAGGACCCCGAGCGAAGGCACGCTCTCGATCTTCGCCGTGCGTACGCCCAGCGATGCGCCGGCTGAGCCGGAGGCGGTGCGTCACGAGGGCGCCTCGGTCGCCTATTGGCGCGAGGGCGACATGTCTTACGCGGTCACCGGGGGCGAGGCTCCGGAAACGCTCGACACGATCGCCGAGGATCTCGCGGTCGAGAACCAGACCGAAGCCTGATCCTCGGAGCGAGCCGACCATGAAGATCCTTCCCGGCGAGTTTGCGCCGTGGTTCCAGGCGCCTGTGCCCGGCGGAATCAAGGAATTCCAGTTCTCGTCGCTCGGCGGGATGCATGTGCTGTTGCTGTTCGTGAAGAGCGCGGACTCGCCGCTGGCGCGACAGGCCCTCGCCGATCTCCACGCGCGCCGCGCAATGCTCGACGACCGCCGGCTGTGCTTTTTCGGGATCACCCGCGATCCGACCGATGTCGAAGCGGGCAGGGCCGCGATCAGCCTGCCGGGGATACGCTGGTTCACCGATTTCGACGGGTCGATCGCGCAACGCTTCGGCGCGATCGACGCGATCGACGAGGCTCGCCCGATATGGATGGCGATGGACCCGTTGATGCGGATCATGGGTCGTTCGGACGTTGCCAATGGCGGCGCGCTTCTCGATCGGATGACGGAGGTGGTGGGCCGGCCGCGCGTCGAGATTCCCGCGCCCGTGCTGATCCTGCCTGACGTTTTCGACCGGGCTTTCTGCCGTCGTCTGATCGATGCCTATGACCAGTCGGGCGGCGAGCCATCCGGCTTCATGCGCACCGTCGAGGGCAAGACAGTCGGCGTATTCGACGAGAAGATCAAACGCAGGCGCGATCATCATGTCGAGGACCCGGCCCTGCGCGAGCAGATACAACTGCGCCTGACCCGCTTCCTGATTCCGATGGTGAAGCGTGCGCTGCAGTTCGAGGTGACCCGCGTCGAGCGCTATATGGTCGCTTGCTATGACGGGGAGTCGGCGGGCTTCTTCCGCGCCCATCGCGACAATACGACGGCAGGCACGGCGCATCGCCGGTTCGCCTGCACGATCAACCTCAACACGGAAGACTATGAAGGCGGCAATCTGCTCTTTCCGGAGTTCGGGACGCGGTCCTATCGGGCGCCGACCGGTGCGGCGTTGGTCTTTTCCTGCTCGCTGCTGCACGAGGCACAGCCCGTCACAAAAGGCCGGCGCTATGCCTTCCTGCCCTTCTTCTATGATGAGGCGGCCGCGCGTGAGCGTGAAGCCATGGCACGTTCGGGGCAGGTGGCAAGCGATCTCGCCAAATATCGCGTGCGGCAGTCGGGGCAGGGACGGAACTGAGCCGCCCCTACATGGTCATTCTGGGCACTGCGCTCCGGAGTCTGCCCAGGCCGTGAACAGCGCGCCGAACTTGGCCTGCGTGCCGGGCGCCGGCGTCCGCTTGCCACCGGGGTTCCAGCCCCAGCCGACCAGTTCGTCCTCGGCCATATGGTGGACGAGCTGCGCCATGTCCTTGCCGCCGTTGCGTGCCGGCTCCTTGTCGGCGGCGATGCCCGCGCCGGCGACGGCGAGGGCAAGCAGCGCCGACAGGCCGGCTACCCGCATGATCACGCTCGCACCATCGGTAGCCGCGCTGGACGCTTGTGGCCAAGGGCAGCCATGGCGTTGGCGACGGCGGGGGCGAGCGGCGGGACGCCCGGCTCGCCGATGCCGGTCGGGGCTTCGCTCGACGGAACGATAGCGACCTCGATCTCGGGCATCTCGTTGATCCTCAGCGAACGATAGTCGTTGAAGTTGGACACGGTCGGGCGACCCGCTTCGAGCGGCACTTCGGCATAGAGGGCATGGCCCAGCGCGAAGCCGATCCCGCCTTCCAGCTGTGCGCGGATGATGTCGGGATTGACCGCGACGCCGCAGTCGACCGCGGCCCACACCTTGTGGACCCTGGGCTCGCCATTGTCGCCCATCGAAACTTCGGCGATCTGTGCGACATAGCTGTTGAAGCTCTCCACGACAGCGACACCTCGCGCTCGGCCGTTGCCGACCTTGGGACCCTTCCAGCCGGCAAGCTCGGCTACCGCCTTCAACGCGCCTGCGGCCCTTGGGTTGCCCGACATCATCGCGAGCCGGCCCGCGACCGGATCCTGGCCGGCGGCCGCGAGCAGCTGGTCCATGAAGCACTCCACCGCATAGGCGGTGTGCGTGTGCCCGACCGAACGCCACCAGAGCGTGCTGACCGGCGACTTCGCGACATGCACATCGCAGCGGAAATCGGCGATGTCGTAGAGCAGCTTGCTCGATCCCTCGCTCATGATCGCATCGACGCCGTTGCGGACGGCGAAGGCCTCGAAGGAGGAGCCGATCATGAAGGACTGACCCATCATCGTGTTCGACCAGGCAGTGATCTTGCCGTCCTTCACCGCCCCCTTCAGGCGATGGACGAACAGCGGACGGTAATAACCGCCGTGAATGTCGTCCTCGCGCGTCCAGACGAGCTTGACCGGCGTGCCCGCCGGCATCGCCTTGGCGACCTCGGCGAGTTCCGCCGCGAGATGGCCGTTGGGCGTCGCGCGGCGGCCAAAGCTGCCGCCGGCCAGAAGCGTCTCGATCTCGACCTTGTCCATCGATATGCCGAGCACCTGGGCGATGGCACCCTGATCGATCGTCTGGGCCTGCGAGCCGAAGCGCGCCTTGGCCGTCGTGCCGTCGAAGATCATGAAGCCGTCGAGCGGTTCCATCGGCGCATGGGCGAGATAGGGGAAGACATATTCCGCCTCGATCACCTCGCCGCCGGCCGCAAGCGCCTTGGCGGCGTCGCCCTTCTGGCCGTGCACCGTGCCGGGCTGGCGCGTCTGCCCGAGATAAGCGGCGATCATTTCCTCGCTGCCGCGCGTTTCCGCCTTGCTGTCGTCCCACTCGATTCGCAGCGCCTTGCGCCCCTTGATCGCAGGCCACATGCCCTTGGCGTAGACGGCGACGCCCGTGGAGATCTGCTTGACCGCGACCACGCCCTTTACCTTCATCGCATCCGACGCGTCGAAGCTGCGGACGGTGCCGCCGAAGCGCGGGCTGCGCGCGACGAGCACGGTCAGCATGCCCGGCGCGGTCATGTCGATCGTGAACTTGGCGCGGCCTGTTGACTTGTCGGCGCTGTCCACGCGAACGCCGGGCTTGTCCTTCCCGATCAACGTGTAGGCCGACGCATCCTTATAGGCGACCTGCTTGGGCATCGGCAGCCTGGAGGCCGCTTCGGCGAAGGTGCCGAAGCCGGCGGAGCGCTTGCTCTTGCCGTGGGAGATGACGCCTTTCGAGACGCTGATCTCCGATGCGGGCACCTTCCAGGCGGTGGCAGCGGCCTGGACGAGCATCGCGCGGGCCATCGCGCCCGCCTGACGCATCTGGTCGAAGCTGTTGGCGATCGCCGACGAACCACCCGTCAGCTGCGCGCCGAGCATGAGATTCGCATAGATCTTCGCATCGGCCGGCGCGCTCTGCACGCGGACCTTCGACCAGTCGGCGTCGAGTTCATCGGCCGCAATGGTGGCGAGGCCGGTATAGGGGCCCTGGCCGAATTCGATATGCTTCGACAGGATCGTGACCATGTCGTCGGCGCCGATGCGGATGAAGGCGTTGGGCGTGATGGGCGGCGGGCCCTTGGCGGCCTGTGCCTTGAGCCCCCCGACCGGCAGGCAGACGCCTACGACCAGCGCGCCGGCGGCCTTGAGAGCGTCGCGTCGCGACAGCGTCATATCCTGTGCGCCCATGTCAGGCCTCCGTGAGGGATTTGGCGGCCGCATGGATCGCGGCGCGGATACGGACATAGGTGGCGCAGCGGCAGAGATTGCCGTTCATCGCCAGGTCGATGTCCTCGTCGGTCGGCTGCGGCTTCTCGCGCAGCAGCGCGACCGCGCTCATCACCTGGCCCGACTGGCAATAGCCGCATTGGGGGACGTCATGTGCGACCCAGGCGGTCTGCACGGCTTTCGCTTCGGGACCTTCGACCGCTTCGATCGTCCGGATCTCGCCGCTGACGCCCGAGATCGGCATCGAGCAGGACCGGATCGGCTGACCATCCATATGGACCGTGCAGGCGCCGCACATCGCCACGCCGCAGCCGAATTTCGTGCCGGTCAGCCCCAGATCGTCGCGCAGAACCCAAAGCAGCGGGGTATCGTCGTCCACGTCGACGCTACGGCTTTCGCCGTTGACGGTAATGCTGAAGCTCATCGGAGGCACCCTCTGTTCGGCGCATGGCGCGCGCTCGATCATGGATGATACGTACCGTTCGGTTTCTGTAAACCCGGAAATGCGACCACATGGATGGAACCGGCATCCGCTGCTATCGTCTATGGTCGATGGTCGACTGGATCGAAGCCTCCCCTCGCGGCATTTATGTGCGGCCTGCCGACGCCTGGATCGATCCGTCCGTGCCGGTCGATCGTGCCCTCATCACCCATGGCCATGCCGATCATGCGCGCGGCGGGCACCGCGCGGCCTGGGCTACGCCCGAGACGCTGGCGATCATGCGGCTGCGCTATGGCGCCGTTGACGGCAAGCCCGTCGCCTATGGCGAGTCGGTGCGCGTGGGTGGGGTGGAGGCCAGTTTCGTTCCCGCAGGCCATGTGCTGGGCTCCGCGCAGATAGTGCTCGAACATGCAGGCGAACGTGTCGTCGTGACGGGCGACTATAAGCGCCGAGGCGATCCCACCTGCGCGCCTTTTCAGCCGGTGCCCTGCGATATCCTCATAACCGAGGCGACCTTCGGCCTGCCCGTCTTCCGCCACCCGCCGATCGGGCAGGAGATGGACCGGCTGCTGACGGCGCTCCACGCCGCACCCGATCGCTGCGTCGTCGTCGGCGCCTATGCGCTGGGCAAGGCGCAGCGCGTGATCGCGGAACTGCGGGGCCATGGTCATGGCGAGCCGATCTTCATCCATGGTGCACTGGAGAAGATGTGCGATCTCTATCGCGACTTCGGGGTCGATCTCGGCCCGCTGGTGCCCGCCACCGCCGCCAACAAGGATGCGATGCGCGGCAGCATCGTGCTGTGCCCGCCTTCGGCGCTCAACGACCGCTGGTCGCGCCGCCTGCCCGATCCGATCACCGCGATGGCCTCGGGCTGGATGCGCGTGCGTCAGCGGGCGCGGCAGAAGAATGTCGAACTGCCGCTGGTCATTTCCGACCATGCCGACTGGGACGAACTGACCGACACTGTCCGCGAAGTCGCGCCGCGCGAATTGTGGGTGACGCACGGGCGCGAGGAAGCGCTCGTCCACTGGTGTGCGCTCAACCAGATTCGTGCCCGGGCACTCGCGCTCGTCGGTTATGAAGACGAGGACGAGGGCTGATGCGCGCCTTCTCCCAGCTGCTCGACGGCCTCGTCTATACCCGTTCGCGCAACGCCAAGCTGGCGCTGATCGCCGACTATATGCGTAGCGCACCGGACCCCGATCGCGGCTGGGCGCTGGCGGCGCTGACCGGCGACCTCAGCCTGCCGGCGGTCAAGGCCTCGGCGATCCAGGCGATCGTCGACGAGCGCGTCGACCCCACCCTGTTCCGCATGAGCCGCGACTATGTCGGCGATCTGGCCGAGACCGTCGCGCTGCTGTGGCCGAAGCGGCTCGACCAGCCGGCGGAGATCGATGACGGGTCGCTGACGTTGGGCGCGGTTGTCGACCGCCTGATGAGGCTCGGCCGGACGGAGGCTCCGGCGGCACTGGGCGAGATGCTCGATCATCTCGACTCGCCGGGGCGTTTTGCGCTGCTCAAGCTGGCGACGGGCGGCCTGCGCGTCGGCATCTCCTCGCGCCTTGCCAAGACCGGCTTCGCCCAGGCCTTCGACCTCGACGTCGATGCGGTCGAGGAGGTGTGGCATGCGCTGAAACCGCCTTATGCCGAACTCTTCGCCTGGGGGCAGGGCGGGCAGCGCCCCGATCCGCGTGGTACGCCCTTCTTCCGGCCGTTCATGCTCGCCCATCCGCTGGAGGACGGGGTCGTCGACCTCGCGGATTATGCCGCCGAGTGGAAATGGGACGGCATCCGCGTCCAGATCGTGGGTACGGGCAAGGCGGTGCGGCTCTACAGCCGGGCCGGGGACGACATCACCGCGACCTTTCCAGACGTCGCAGCCGCCGCTGCCGGGCTGGACGGGGTTCTCGATGGCGAGATGCTTGTGCGCGGCGAGGCGCAGGGGCGCGAGGAACATGGCGGTTCGGCCGCCTCCTTCAACGCGCTGCAGCAGCGGCTCGGCCGCAAGACCGTGTCCGCGCGCATGCTCGGCGACTACCCCGCCTTCGTCCGCCTCTACGATCTGCTGATCGCCGGTGAAGAGGATCTGCGCGAATTGCCCTGGAGCGAACGCCGTACGCGGCTGGAGACCTTTGCCAGCCGGCTCGATCCCGACCGCTTCGACGTGTCGACCGTGATCGCGGCGCGCGATTTCGACGAGCTCGCCGAAACCCGCGCGGGTGCCCGCGACGCGGCGATCGAGGGCGTGATGCTCAAGCGCCGCGACAGCCCCTATGTAGCGGGTCGCCGCACCGGCCTCTGGTATAAGTGGAAGCGCGATCCGCTGACGATCGACTGCGTGATGATGTACGCGCAGCGCGGCCACGGGAAGCGATCGAGCTTCTATTCCGACTATACTTTCGGCTGCTGGTCGGGCGATCCCGCACAGGGGGGCGAGCTTCTGCCGGTCGCCAAGGCCTATTCGGGCTTCACCGACGAGGAGCTGAAATGGCTCGACAGCTTCGTCCGCAACAACACGCTCAACCGCTTCGGCCCCGTGCGCGAGGTGGAGAAGACGCTGGTGGTCGAACTTGCCTTCGACAGCGTGCATGAAAGCCGCCGGCACAAGTCGGGCGTCGCGATGCGCTTCCCCCGCATCGTGCGCATCCGCCGCGACAAGCCGGCGGCGGAGGCCGACAGCATCGACAGCCTCCGCAAGCTGATCGCCTGACCCGACTTAGCCGGTCGTCTCGGCCGACAGCGGGGTGGGGGCGGCGTCGACCGGCTGGAGCCGGCGGGGGTCGGTCTCAGCGTGGACCGGATAGTCGGTATAGCCCTCTGCCCCTTGCGTATAATAGGTCGAGATATCGGGGCGGGTGATGTCGAGGCCGTGCCGATAGCGCTCGGCAAGATCCGGGTTGGAGATATAGGCCTGGCCGAAGCCGATCATGTCGGCCGCACCGCTCGCGATCGTCGCGGCGGCGGTCTGGCGGGTGAAGCCCGCGACGAACATGGCCGGCCCGTCGAACAGCGGGCGCAGCGTGCCATAGACGTCCCACTCCATCCCGTAATTGCCGATCTGGAGATAGGCGATGCCGCGCTTCGACAATTCGCGCACGACATATGTGTAGGTGGCGACGGGGTCGTCGTCGAACACGTCGTGGAAGGTCCAGCCGGGGCCGATCTTGACCGCGACGAAGCCTGGATCGGTCGCCGCGATCATCGCGTCGACGCAGGCGAGCAGGAAGGCCGCGCGCCTCTCGACGCTGCCGCCCCACTCGTCGGTGCGGACATTGGCGTTGGTCGACAGGAACTGCATCGGCAGATAGCCCGAGGCGGCGTGGACCTCGACCCCGTCGAAGCCCGCCTGGCGGGCGAGGGCGGCGCAGCGCGCATATTCGTCGATCACGCCCAGCACTTCGGCGTGGGTCATCGCGCGCGGCTGGGGATAGGGGCGCTTCGGACGCGGGCAGTTGACCGTATAGTGCCGCGCCTTGGGATCGGGCTGCACCGCCGACGGCGCGATCGGCTGTTCGCCGTCGAGCATCAGCGGGTCCGAAAGGCGGCCGACGTGCATGATCTGCCCGAAGATCGCCCCCCCGGCAGCGTGGACGGCGTCGGTCACGCGCTTCCAGCCGGCGACATGGCGGTCGCTGTGGAGGCCCGGCGAGAAGAGATAGCCGCAGCCCATCGGCCCCGGATAGATGCCTTCGCTGACGATCAGCCCGGCCGAGGCGCGCTGGCCGTAATGGTCGACGTTCAGGTCGGTCGGCGTGCCGTCGAGCAGCGAGCGCTGCCGTGTCATCGGCGCCATCGCCATGCGGTTGGCGATCGTCACATTGCCGACGCGCAGCGGCGTGAACAGGGCATCCACGGAGTCAGTGCTCATTGCTTTGGTCCTTCATGAGGTGGGCGTCAGACGCCTTGCATGCCGATATCGGGTCGCGCTCGCGCGCCGAGGGCCGCAGCCTTCTCGAACAGGCTGCGGTCGCCCTGCTCCCAGGTGATGTTGAGCCGGCACGCCGCGATCTTCCAGCCGGAGGGCGTGCGGACGAAGCGCTCGGTGTAATAGCCGCCCATCATCTGCGCCTCGTCGCCCAGCTGATGCCGCGCGGTCATATTCGTCACGGCTTCAGCCTCGTCGCCCATGAACCTGACCAACTGGCCGCTGAACACATGCTGGGTGGCGTCGAACGGGGCGAGGGTGGCCTTGACCATCTCGACCCAGCGATCGGCCGCGATCGTCTCGCGGATGCCGGCCCAGTCGAAGAAGTCGAACGCGACCTCGTCGGTGAAGATCATGCGGTAGAGCGGCCAATCGCGGCCGTCGACGGCAAAGGCATAGCATTGCTTCACATCGTGGATCGCGGCCCGGTCGAGCAGGTCCTGAAGCCCGGACGGGGGAGGTGGCAGATCCATGGCGCTCTCCGTTGCGGCGGATCTCGGCCCGCGTCGGACGGCAGAGGGCCGGATGTGCGCCACTTTCACAAGCTGCGCAAAAGCCTAGCTGCGAGGTAGCCCGCCGTTGATAGTCTCACCATTTGACCGGTCGGGCGAAGATCGGCGGAGAGAGAGGAATGCCGATGTCGGTTGCCGCACCCGGCCTGGAGGAAGTCGCTGCGCGCCTCGCGATCACCGATGTCCTGCACCGCTATTGCCGCGCCATGGACCGGATGGACCGCGAACTGGCACTGTCCTGCTGGCATCCCGGTGGCACCGACGAACATGCGCCGCTGTTCGTGGGGACGGCGGAGGGATTCGTCGACTGGGTGTGGCGCATCCACAAGCCGATGCTGCTGACGCGCCATGTCCTGTCCAACGTGCAGATCGAGATCGAGGGCAACCGCGCCTGGTCCGAAAGCTATTGGGATGTCCTGCTCCGGGTCCGCGATGGCGAGGGCCTGACGGACGTCACCGGCGGCGGGCGTTATCTCGACTATCTCGAATGCCGGAACGGGCTGTGGGCGATCGTCCATCGGCGATCGGTCCACGATTGGGATCGGGTCGATCCGGTCGGCCGGACGATGGCGGATGCGGACGCGGTTCCGCCCAACAACCCCGGTGCGCGCCTGCACCTCGCGACCCGCGATGCGCATGACCCCTCCTATGCCTTTCTCGGTGGCCATCTGACCCGCTTCGATTGACGCCGGGCCTCTCGCCCGCAGGAGCCCGCCCGCGCCGACGGAACCATCGCCTCCAACGGGCTTTGACTCCGCATTCGCAGGGGCAGGAGAATAGAGCATGGCCGCGCGCTTACTGGCAGGGGCAGATCCGCCTCGTCCTCGTCTCGATTCCTGTCGAAATCTACAGCGCAACCGTCAGCAGCGCGCAGGTCGCCTTTCATCAGGTGCACGAACCGAGCGGCAAGCGCATCCGCTACGAGAAAATCGTGCCGGGATTGGGGCCAGTCGACACCGACGATATCGTCAAGGGTTTCGAGGTGTCGAAGGGCAGTTATGTCCTGCCCGAACAGGACGAAATCGACGCGGTGAAACTGGAGAGCAAGCGGACGCTCGAACTGGGGATCGCGTGTCGAGGATGTGCAGAAGCCGGACGGGCTGATCTTCGACTTCGATCCGGACGAAGATCTGGACTTCGCCGATGTGAAGAAGGCGGCACGCGAAATCCGGACGCTGCTGGCGGCCATCGGCCTCGTCGCCTTCGCCATTGCCGATGTCGACCGGTTGCTGAAGCGTGCCGCCGCGAAGAGGTTGAGGGGCTGGGGCATGGCGGATCAGGCCCTGCCCGATCTATGATGCTCTGGCCGAGGAGAGGGGAGCCGCCATGTTCGTAGCCGTCTATTGGTGGAAGGTTCACCCGGGCAAGGAGGAGCAGTTCGTGCGCGCCTGGACGCGAGGCACCGACCTGATCCGCGAAATCTACGGGAGCTACGGCTCGCGCCTGCACCGCGATTCGGATGGGCGTTTCGTGGGCTATGCCGAATGGCCCGACGAGGCGACCTGGCGCTACGCCTTCGACCATAAAATGGCCTATGAGGAGCCGGAGATACGCCGGGCCTTCGAGGAGGCCGTCTGCGAGGTTCCCGCCGACGCCGATCCCATTTTCACGATGACCGTCGTCAGCGACCGGTTGATCACCCGGACCTCGCCCGCAACCGACTGAAGCTCCAGCCTTCCTGTTTCTGGCCTGTTTCCGGGTGTAGAGAAGTCGGCTGCATGTCGGGGCGGATGCTGCGTCCGAATGGCGGGGGCATCGACAAGGGCTGCGCGATCCACAGCCCTTCGCACAAAAGAAAACGGGCGCCCCTTTCGAGGCGCCCGTCCTGTCAGTAATTCCGGTCCGCAGCGGACCTGGAGATTACTTCGCGTCCTGAACGGCGTCAGCAGCTTCTTCAGCGGCATCGGCCTTGTTCTCGAGCGCGCTCTCGACAGCCTCGTTCGAGGCATAGTCGGCGGCGTTCTCGAGCGCGTCAGCCTGGTTCTCCAGGGCGGCGGTGGTGTTGTCAGCGGCGTTTTCGGCCGGAGTTTGCTTGTTGCAGGCGGCCAGTGCGATCAGACCAGCAGCAACGACGACGACGCTCAGCTTCTTCATTCGAGCAGCTCCCAAAGCTTTTTAACGGCCGGCTCGAACGCCGTACCTCGGGCTGACATAACGTCGAAGACAAGAGCGTCAACGGAAAATCGACATGAATCCAAGGCTTAAAAGGTAACGACGTCCGTAACGAAAATCCCGAAAGGGACGGATTTCATAGGGTCGTTACAGGTCCAGCTGTTCTGCCAAAGACAGTCGATCCAGAATATTCGCCGTCTCGTCCCGCACGGACAACATGACGGCGCGCAACCGACACTTGGCCTCGTCTATGCAATGGTCGCAGGGCGTGTATGCGAGACGGGCGGCGCAGGGCACCAATGCCAGCGAGCCCCGCGTGGCCCGGACGATGTCGCCATAGGTGATTTCGGCCGGCGGCCGTGACAGCCAATAGCCACCCTCCTTGCCGCGCATCGTCTCGACGAAGCCGGCCCGCTTCATCTCCGACAGGATGACCGTCAGGAATTTGCCGGGGATATTCTGTTCGTCGGCGATCTCGGCGAGTTGAATCGGCCCCTGGCCATAACGGTCCCCGAGATGGAGCAAGGCGCGTATCGCATATCGCGTTCTCTGTGACAGCACGGCCCGACCCTCTGAAGATTGCGATCCATGTAGGCAAAGCCAACGATAATGGAAGAGTAGAGTTAGTAGACAAAGCCGACGGCGACGTTCGACCTGTCCGCAGGGGATGCGTATATGCCCGCTTGCGTCCGGCCGGGGCTTTGCCTATGGAGCGCCCCACATGGCGTCCCGGCGCCCGTGGCGATCGTAGTTCAATTGGTTAGAGCACCGGTTTGTGGTACCGGAAGTTGCGGGTTCAAGTCCCGTCGGTCGCCCCACCTTTTCAAGCATGCAGCAGCCATCCGGTCGGGCACCTCCCGGTGCCGCTGAGCCGTGCGTTGTACCAGGCCGCTTTGGGCTAGCCATCCGAGCTGAACAATTATATTACCTCAAATCGTAATAGAATTGCGTGAGGTTGTAATGATCGCTCCCTGGCTCCTTCCCGATTTCGACGATCACGAGGGCGTGCACCTCTTCCGCGACGCGGCGTCCGGGCTGACGGCGGTCATTGCGGTGCACTCGACTCATCTCGGGCCGGCGGCTGGCGGCACGCGCTTCTGGCACTATGCCGATCCGGCCGAGGCGATCACCGATGTGCTGCGTCTGTCGCGGGGCATGAGCTTCAAGAACGCCATGGCTGGCCTGCCGATGGGTGGCGGCAAGGCGGTGATCCTGGCCGATCCCCTCCGCACCAAGACCCCCGAGATGCTGGCGGCCTTCGGCCGTGCGGTCGATTCGCTCGGCGGACGCTATGTCACCGCCGAGGATGTCGGCATGTCGGACGCCGACATGGTCGCGATCTCGCGCGAGACGAAGCATGTTTCGGGGCTGCCCGTGGCAGCGGGCAATGCTGGCGGCGACCCCGGCCCGACGACCGCGCTGGGCGTCTATCTGGGCGTACGTGCGGCGATCGAGCGCGGGCTGGGCAAGAGCGACCCGCGCGGGGTGCATGTCGCGATCCAGGGCGTGGGCAGCGTCGGCGGTGCGCTGGCGCGGTTGCTGGCGGCAGACGGCGCCCGGCTCACCCTGGCAGATGCCGATGCGAAGCGTGCCCGCGCACTGGCCGACGAGCTGGGCGCGGAGCTGGTTTCGACCGGCGAGATCATGACGGTCGAGGCCGATGTGCTCAGCCCCTGCGCGCTTGGCGCAGTGCTCGACGAGCGCAGCATCGCAGCGTTGCAGGTCGGGATCGTCGCAGGTGCTGCCAACAACCAGCTGGCCACCCCCGCCGATGCCGATCGCATCCACGCTCGCGGCATTCTCTATGCGCCCGACTATGTGATCAACGCGGGCGGCATCATCAACGTCGCGCTCGAATATCTGGGTCAGGGCAACCGCGCCGAGGTGGAGGCGCGGGTGGCGCATATTCCCGAACGGCTCGAGTCGATCTGGTCCGAAAGTACCGCCAGCGGCGTTGCAGCAGCAGTCGTTGCCGACCGCATGGCGATGCGGCTGATCGGCCGGGGCTGAGCGCTCAGCCGAGAGTCGCAGCGCTTGCGCGCCGCAGGCGCTGCTCTCGCCAGACGGTGTAGAGCCCGCTGGCGGCGATAAGTGCGGCGCCGGCCAGCGTGCTGGGGCCGGGCACCACCGACCAGATCAGCCACCCCAGCAGTGCGGCCCAGACGATCTGCGCATAGTCGAACGGCACGAGCGCGGCGATCGGGGCCGCTTGCAGTGCGCGGGTCATGCACAGCTGCGCGCCGGTGCCGGTGAGCCCGCCTGCGAGCAGCAGCCACCAGGTCGTCGCATCGTGGCGCCCGGTGAAGAAGGGCATCGCGATCGCACTGGCGACGAAGACGCTGACGAAGAACCAGAAGATGATGGCGCCGGCGGACTCGGTCGCCCCCATTTCGCGCACCGTCACATTCACGGCGGCATTTGCGAAGGCTGCGGCAATCGCGATCGCCACCCCTGTCAATGGCAGGTCCGACCCGCCGGGCCGCGCGACGATTATGACGCCTAAGAAGCCTATCGCGACGGCCGTCCAGCGATGCAGCCCGACATGCTCGCGCAGGAACATGGCCGAGAGGATGGTCGCGAAGGCCGGCGCGGAAAATCCGATGGCGACCGCGTCGGCCAGCGGCAGCAGCACCAGCGACTGGAAGAGCAGGCCGAGCGAGGCCAGCCCGATCAGCGAACGGAAGATATGCGCGCCCGGCCGCTTCGTCCGGATCGTGCCCACGCCGTCGGTCAGCCACAGCCAGGCGAGGATCGCCGGTATGCCGACCGCCGCGCGGAAGAACACCATCTCGACCGGACCGGCGCCATGATTGCCGGCCAGCTTCATCGCCGCGCTCATCAGCGCGAAGAAGGCGACGCCTGCCGAGCGCAGGGCGATCCCCCGGACGATGTCCTGCGGGCGCGAAGGGAGGGGCGGGTTCATTCCGTAGCGCGATGGTCGCTATCGCGACGGCGCGCAAGGCTTCCCCGATGGACCATTGCGGAGGACGCATTTGGTCCTTATCCCCATGCCGTCGTGCATATCTTCGCCAACCCCGCCCGCTTCCTGTCGATCGCGCGCCCGCTGACGTCCTGGCTGGGCTGGCCGGGGCTCGTGCTGATCACGGCTGGCATCGTCGGCGGCCTGTTCTTCACCCCGCAGGACTATCTGCAGGGGCAGAGCGTGCGGATCATGTACGTCCACGTGCCGGCCGCCTGGCTGGGGATGGCGGGGTGGAGCGGCATTGCCGTGTCCAGCCTGATGCAACTGATCTGGCGCCACCCGCTGGCAGCGGTCGCCGCGCGCGCCATTGCGGTGCCGGGTGCGCTGTTCAGTGCGATCTGCCTCGCGACCGGTTCGATCTGGGGGCGTCCGACCTGGGGCACCTGGTGGGAATGGGATGGCCGGCTGACCTCGATGCTCGTCCTGTTCTTCCTCTATCTCGGCTATATCGCCTTGTCGTCGGCTGGTGCCGAGCGCGGCAGCAACGATCGCATCTCGGCGATCTTCGGCGTCGTGGGCGCGGCCAATATCCCGGTGATCCACTATTCGGTCGAATGGTGGCGGACCCTGCATCAGGGGCAGAGCATCGGGCTGGCCGGGTCGAAGATCGATCCCTCACTCCTCTGGCCGCTGCCGCTGACCACCCTCGGCTTCACCCTGCTGTTCGCTGCGATCGTCCTGATGCGGATGCGCGCGCTGCTGGCCGAGGCCAAGGTCGCTGCGCGGCTCAAGCGAATGGCATCCGAATGACACATTGGCCCTTCATCGCCGCAGCCTATGCGGTCACCATCGTCGGTACGCTGGGCGTGCTCGTCGCATCGCTGCGCTGGATGCGCCGCGCCGAGCGTCAGGCCGAAGCGCTGGGCAGGCGCGACTGATGGCGGTCAAGGCGAAGAATCAGAGGCTGATCCTGGCGCTGCTCGCGGTCGTGGCGATCGTCGGCGCGGCCTTGCTCGCGATGTCCGCGCTGAAGGACGAGGCCTCCTATTTCTATACGCCGTCCGATGCGAAGCGCGACCATGTCGATACCGGCCGCGCCGTCCGGCTCGGCGGCATGGTGAAGGGCGGGTCGATCGAGCGCATGGGCGATGGCGTGACGATCCGCTTCGTCGTGACCGATAATGCCGAGACCGTGCCGGTTACCTTCAAGGGTATCGTCCCCGACCTGTTCAAGGAAAATTCGGGCGTGGTCGCCGAGGGCAGTTTCCAGCCCGACGGCAGCTTTGTCGCGACCAACATCCTCGCCAAGCATGACGAGCGCTACATGCCGCCGCAGGTTGCGGGCGAGATGCACAAGACCGAGAGCCTGGACGCGGGGCCGGGCAAGGGGAAGGGGACGACGTGATAGCCGAGGCAGGATTGGCGGCGCTGTGGCTCGCGGCGGCGCTTGCGGGGCTGCAGCTGCTGTTCGGGATCATGGGCGTGTCGAGCGGCCGGGCCGAACTGCTCGCGGCGGTGCGTCCCGTCGCGGTCGTCCAGGCAGTGCTGACGGCACTGGCCTTCGCGGCCCTCGTCTATCTGTTCGTCACGGTCGACCTTTCGGTCGCTCTGGTCGTTGCCAACGATGCCTCGACCAAGCCGCTGCTGTACAAATTCGCCGGAACCTGGGGCAACCACGAAGGCTCGATGCTGATGTGGGTCACCATCCTCGCGGTGGCCGGCGGCGGCGTAGCCTTGTTCGAGCGGCGGCTGAACGAACGCACGCTGATCGCGACGCTGGCGGCGCAGGCGGCGATCGGCCTCGGCTTCTATGCCTTCCTCCTGTTCGCCTCCAACCCCTTTGCCCGCATCGACCCTGCACCGGCCGAAGGGCAGGGGCTCAACCCGCTGCTTCAGGATCCGGGCCTCGCCTTCCATCCGCCGACGCTCTATCTCGGCTATGTCGGCCTTTCGGTCGCCTTTTCCTTCGCGGTCGGCGCGCTGGTGACCCGCGATGTGGGCGCGGCCTTTGCCAAGGCTATGCGCCCCTGGGTGCTCGGCGCCTGGATTCTCCTCACCCTTGGTATCACCGCCGGCAGCTACTGGGCCTATTATGAACTCGGCTGGGGCGGCTGGTGGTTCTGGGATCCGGTCGAGAATGCCTCGCTCATGCCCTGGCTGGCAGCGACGGCGCTGCTCCATTCGGTCACCGTGCTTGCCACGCGCGAAGGCCTGCGCGCCTGGACAGTCATGCTCGCGGTCGTCGCCTTCTCGATGTCGATGGTCGGCACCTTCCTCGTGCGCTCGGGCATCCTGACCTCGGTCCATGCCTTCGCCGTCGATCCCAAGCGCGGCAGCTTCATCCTGGCCCTGCTCGCCATCTATATCGGCGGTGCCCTCGCGCTGTTCGGCCTGCGCGTCGGCACGGTGCGCGAGGGATCGCGCTTCGACGCGGTCAGCCGCGAAGGCGCGCTGGTCATCAACAACCTGCTGCTGTCGGCGATCCTCGGCATCGTGCTGGTCGGCACGCTCTACCCGCTGATGGCCGAAGCCGTGACCGGCGAGAAGCTGTCGGTCGGCCCGCCCTATTTCAACACCGCGGCCGGCCCGCTCGCGCTGGTTCTTGTCGCCGTCATGGCGGCAGGCCCGGTGATGCGCTGGCGGCGCGACGAACTGAAGGCGGTGCTGACGCGCATGGCGATCCCGCTTCTGATCGCGGCGGTCGTGCTGTTGCTGGTCGTGCTCCTCGCGCCCGGCATCGGCATATTGCCGCTGCTCGGTCTGGTCGCGGCCGGGGGCGTCGGTGTCGGCTCGCTGGCACCGCTGTGGAAGCGGAATCTGCGGCGTACCCCGCTGTTCACCTGGGGCATGGTGATCGCGCATCTCGGTATCGCGGTCAGCATGGCCGGCATGGCGGCGGAAAGTGCCTTCACCAAGGAAACGCTGGTGGCCGCGCGTATGGGCGAAAGCCACCGGGTCGGTCCCTACACCATCCGTCTCGACGATGTGGAGCCGGTCGCCGGTCCGAACTTCACGGCCGTCGAGGCCAGCATCACCGCGCAGCGCGGTACTGGCGTACCCTTCACCCTGCACCCGCAGACGCGGACCTTCCCGTCACCCCAGGCCGAGACCAATGAGGCCGCGATCACGACCGTGCTCGATGGCCAGCTCTATGTCGTCATCGGCAAGTCGGACGAGGTGGGCCGCTGGCAGCTGCGACTGTGGTGGAAGCCCTTCGTGACGCTGATCTGGGCCGGCGGCGTTCTGATCGCGCTCGGCGGCCTGCTGTCGCTGATCGGTCGCGTCCGTCGTGAGATGCGCCACGCGCCGGCGGAGCGCTACGCATGAGGAAACTCCTCATCTGGCTGCCGCTGGCGATGTTCCTCGCGTTCATGGTGGTGTTCGCCGGTGGGCTGATCAGTCCTGAGAGCAAGACCATTCCGTCGAAACTGGTCGGCAAGCCGATGCCGCAATTCTCGCTTCCGGCTGGCATCGCGGGCAAACCGGGCCTCAGCAGTGCGGAACTCGCCAACGGCCAGCCGCATCTGGTCAACATCTTCGCGAGCTGGTGCATTCCGTGCATCCAGGAATCGCCGCAGCTGGCGCAGCTGGCGCAGGCTGGCGTGCCGATCTACGGCATCGCGATCCGCGACCGGCCCGAGGATCTCGGCCGCTTTCTCGCCCGCAACGGCGATCCCTATCGGGCGATCGGCGGCGACGTGAACAGCAGCGTGCAGATCGCGCTGGGATCGTCCGGCGTGCCCGAAACCTTCATCGTCGACGGCCAGGGTATCATCCGCCGTCAGCATATCGGCGCGATCAATCCCGAGGACGTGCCGGGCCTGATGTCCGCACTGGCGGCTGCGAAATGAGGCGGCTCCTCGCCATTGCAGGCGCTGCGACGCTGGTTGCGAGTCCGCTTGCGCCGCTGTTCGCCGATTCGCTGATGCCGGCTGCGCGCTATGCCAATGAGCAGCTCGCCGATCCGCAGCAGGAGCGCCAGGCCAAGGCGCTGATGGAGACGATCCGCTGCCTCGTGTGCCAGGGGCAGTCGATCGCGGACTCGGATGCGGAAATGGCGGGCGACATGCGCGCGCTGATCCGGACCCGGATCGAGGCCGGCGAGAAGCCCGAGGCGATCCGCGCCTGGCTGATCGAGCGCTATGGCGACTGGGTGAGCTTCACGCCGCCGCTCGACCGGCTGACCTGGCCGCTCTACCTGCTCCCGGCGCTGTTTCTCGGCCTTGGCATCTGGATCACGAGCGGGCGGTTGAAGCGCCGGAGGAAAAGCTGATGGGCTGGATTGTCTTCGCGGTCCTCGCGGTGCTGGTCGTAGCCGTGCTGTGGCGCTTCGGTCGCCTGCCCAAGGGCGGGCTCGAACTGGTTGGCGCCGCCATGTTCATCGCGGTTGCCGGCTATGCCTGGCAGGGTTCGCCGGGCCTGTCCGGCAAGCCCACGCCGCCCGCTGACATGGCCAAGGTCCCCGACAGCGATTTCGCGCTGGAGCGGGAAAAGCTGCTCAGCCGCTTCGGCGCCGATGCCGATGTGCTCGGCACTGCCGACGCCTTCCATCGGCAAGGGCTCAACCTCTATGCCATCGGGATCATCAAGGGTGCGCTCGAGAAGCGGCCCAACAGCGCCGAGCTGTGGGTGGGCCTCGGCAACGCCTTCTTCATCCATGGCGGCAACCAGATGTCGCCAGCCGCCCAGCTCGCCTTCCAGCGGGCGCAGGCGATCGCACCCGATCATCCGGGCCCGCGCTTCTTCATGGGGCTGTCCTACGCGCAGGCCGGGCAGCTCGACCAGGCCGAGCTCGTGTGGCGCCAGCTGCTCGAAAGCGCGCCGCCCGGTGCGCCGTGGCGCAACGATATCGAAGAGCGGCTGGTCGAGCTCGAACGGTTCAAGGCGGGTATGGCCGCCCGCTGACGCGGACGTCGCCCGCTTCCTGACGGGGGTGGGAGAGGGACGGCGCGGCCGGGGAAGGCCGCGCCCTACAGGTCCGGGGATAGGGGGGTATGGCCCTGTCTCCCTCTCCCGATCCTCCCCTCCGGGGGAAGAGGGGAGGAAGACCGATAAGCTTAGCCGGCGAAGGGCAGGTCGAGCGCTTCGGCCACGGCCTTGTGCCGGATCTGGCCGCCCGCGACGTTGAGGCCGGCAGCGAGGTGCGGATCGGCCGCCATCGCCGCATCGGCGCCCAGCGCCGCCAGCTTCTGGACGAAGGGCAGGGTCGCGTTGTTCAGCGCGAAGGCCGAGGTGCGCGCGACCGCGCCGGGCATGTTGGCGACGCAATAATGGATCACGCCGTCGACTTCGAAGACGGGATCGTCATGGGTCGTGGCATGGCTGGTCTCGAAACAGCCGCCTTGATCGATCGCGATGTCGACCAGCACCGATCCGCGCTTCATCGTCCTGAGCATGTCGCGCGTCACCAGCTTCGGCGCCGCCGCGCCCGGCACGAGGACCGCGCCGATCACCAGATGCGCGCGGGCGACGGCGGCCGCGATCGCGGCCTTCGATGCATAGGCGGTCTTGATCTGGCTGCCGAAATGCATGTCCAGTTCGGCGAGGCGATCATTGTTGATGTCGTAGATGGTGACGTCGGCACGCTGGCCGACCGCCATCTGCGCAGCGTTGATGCCGGCGACGCCGCCGCCGAGGATGGCGACGCGCGCGGGCGCCACGCCGGGCACGCCGCCCAGCAGCACGCCGCGTCCGCCCTGTTCCTTTTCCAGATAATGGGCGCCGACCTGGATCGACATGCGGCCGGCGACTTCGGACATCGGCTTGAGCAGCGGCAGCGCGCCCGAGCGCGAGGTGACCGTCTCATAGGCGATGCAGGTCGCGCCCGATGCCATCAGCCCTTCGGCCTGCGGCTTGTCGGCGGCGAGGTGGAGATAGGTGAACAGCGTGTGGCGCGCCTCGAGCAGCGCGATCTCGGACGGTTGCGGCTCCTTGACCTTGACGATCATGTCGGCGGCGGCAAAGACCGCGCCCGCATTCGGTGCGATCCGGGCGCCTGCGGCAACATAGTCCTCGTCCTCGAAATCGATGCCGGTTCCGGCGCGCGTCTCGACGATCAGTTCGTGACCGGCGGCGGCGAGTTCGGCTACGGAGGCCGGGGTCAGACCAACCCGATATTCGTGATTCTTGATTTCCTTGGGAACACCGATCCGCATGGCTCACTCCTCTCAATGACCACCCATCATAACCCCCCGCTGACGGGAAAAAGTTGCGAAGGTCGACGCGGTTGAGCCAGCCGCGCGCAGGGGTTTGCGCGGAACCCCCTAGTCATGCCAAAAACTCCCGCATGGATCGTATCGATCGCAAGATCCTCTCACAGCTAGCCCGCGATGCGAGCCTGACCAGCGAGCAGCTGGGCGACAAGGTCGGCCTGTCGCCGTCCGCCGTCCATCGCCGCGTGAAGGCGCTCGAACAGGCCGGCATGATCCGCGGCTATCGCGCACGTCTGTCCGACGAAGCGCGGGGCAATCCCTCGACGATGTTCGTGCAGGTCACCCTGGCCGATCAGAGGCAGGCGACGATGATGGCGTTCGAGCAGGCGCTGGAGCGCACATCGCACGTCGTGGCGGCCTATCTGCTCAGCGGTGAGTCGGATTATCTGTTGAAGGTGGAGGTGGCCGAGGACGACAGCTACGAGCGCGTCCACCGCGACATATTGTCCGCACTGCCCGGCGTGTTGCGGCTGGTGACGCAGATGACGCTGCGGACCCTGCTCAAGGACGATTGACAGCGCGTCCCGCGATGGAACGGCCCTCGATGGAACGGCTGGAGCCCCACGCCGTTGCTAGCACTATCCCGCCCGTGCTAGGGCGCCGCCGCTATGCCGCTCGATCCAGGGGAAGGACGGGCGCTCGAACTGGGCACCGACATGAAGGCTGACCTCGCATGACGAATGAGGGCACGGGCGACGCTTCCGTGCAGGCGGTGCCGCACTCTGCAGCGCCCGACAATCATCTGCCGGGCGGCGGTCATGCGCAGGGCGGGATGGCCGCGCTGATGCTCGGTGCGATCGGCGTCGTTTTCGGCGACATCGGCACCAGCCCGCTTTATGCCTTTCGCGAGACCTTCGCCGGCCACCATCCGCTGCCGCCCGACGAAGTCCATATCCTGGGCGTCCTCAGCCTGATCTTCTGGTCGATGATGGTCGTCGTGACCTTCAAATATGTCGCGATCATCATGCGCGCCGACAACAAGGGCGAGGGCGGCAGCCTGGCGCTCCTCGCTCTGATCAACCGCAAGACCGAGAACAACAAGCGTTGGACCAAGGGCATCGTCCTGCTCGGCGTGTTCGCGACGGCGCTGTTCTATGGCGACAGCATGATCACGCCGGCGATCTCGGTCCTGTCGGCGGTGGAGGGCCTGACTACGGTGGAGGCCCGGTTCGCACCGCTTGTTCTGCCGCTCGCCGTGGGCATATTGATCGGCCTGTTCACGATCCAGGCGCGCGGGACGGCCAAGGTGGGCCTGCTGTTCGGCCCGATCATGCTCGTCTATTTCGCGGTGCTCGCGACGCTGGGCGTGTGGCACATCGTCGACAATCCCCATGTCCTGATTGCGCTCAATCCCTGGTACGCGGTCCGCTTCTTCCTGGAGGAGGGCTATTTCGCCTTCCTCGCCATGGGCTCGGTGGTGCTGGCGGTGACGGGGGCCGAGGCGCTCTATGCCGACATGGGCCATTTCGGGCGCAAGCCGATCGGGGTCAGCTGGCTCGTCTTCGTCCTGCCCGCGCTTATGCTCAACTATCTTGGCCAGGGCGCGATGCTGCTGTCGCAGGACATGGCGACCGCGCTGCAGACGATCCACAACCCCTTCTTCCTGCTGGCCCCGGAAATGCTGCGCCTGCCGCTGGTGATCCTGGCGACCATGGCGACGGTCATCGCAAGCCAGGCGGTGATCTCCGGCGCCTTCTCGGTCACCCAGCAGGCGATCCAGCTCGGCTTCATCCCGCGTCTGCGCATCACCCACACCAGCGCCGGCTCGATCGGGCAGATCTACATCCCGGCGATCAACTGGGGCCTGATGGTCATGGTGATCCTGCTGGTGATATCCTTCCGCACCTCGTCGAACCTTGCCGCCGCCTATGGCATCGCGGTAACCGGCGCGATGGCGATCGACACCTGCCTGATCGCAGTCGTGCTGATCCAGCTGTGGGGATGGAAGAAATGGGTGGCGGCGCCACTGATCGCGGTCTTCGCGGCGGTCGACCTCGCCTATTTCGGCGCCAACCTCACCAAGGTGCCCGATGGCGGCTGGTTCCCGCTGCTGATCGGCTTCATCGCCTTCACCCTGCTCACCACCTGGGCGCGGGGCAGGGCGCTGATGATCGACCGGCTTCGCCAGGCGTCGATGCCGGTCAAGGTGTTCGTCCAGTCGGCGGTCAATTCCGCCGTCCGCGTGCCCGGCACCGCGGTGTTCATGACCTCGCAGGCGCAGGGCATGCCCCACGCGCTGCTGCACAACCTGAAGCACAACAAATGCCTGCATGAGCGGGTGATTCTGCTGACCGTGAAGATCGCCGACGTTCCCTATGTCCGCACGACCGAGCGGGTCAGTTGCGCCGATCTGGGCCAGGGCTTCTTCCGCATCGTCATCAATTACGGCTTCATGGAAGACCCCGACGTGCCGGCGGTGCTGGCGGATACGCAGACCTGCGGGCCTGCGTTCAAGATGATGGACACGAGCTTCTTCCTCGCCCGGCAGACACTGCTGCCCTCGGCGCATCCCGGCATGGCGATCTGGCGCGAGAAGCTTTTTTCCTGGATGCTCCGAAACGCCGAAAGCGCGATGGAGTTCTTCAAGCTGCCGACCAACCGCGTGGTCGAGCTGGGCAGCCAGGTCGAGATTTGACCGGCACCGCGCCGATCATCGTCACCGCATTGCTGGGCGACGAGGATCTCGCCTGGGCGGACGGCCTGCGGCGGGTGCATTTTCCGCCCGAGCGCAATGTACTGCGCGCCCATCTGACGCTGTTCCACCATTTGCCGCCGTCGGGGCTCGACGAGCTGCGCCGCCTGCTGATGCGCGAAGTGCGGACGACCATCGCCCCCGCCGCGCGCATCTCACGACTGCTGTCGCTGGGGAGGGGCGTCGCCTTCGGCGTCGACAGCCCCGGTCTCGCTGCCATCCGGTCCCGCATCGCCGAGGCGTTCGAGCCTATGCTGACCCCGCAGGATCGCGCCGGCTGGCGGCCGCATATCACCATTCAGAACAAGGTCACCCCGGCCGACGCACGCGCGCTGATGGCGGAGCTGTCGAAGGACTTCGAGGCCCGCCCGCTGCGGATCGATGGCCTGTCGGCCTATTGGTATCGCGGCGGTCCGTGGGACTCGATCGGCGACTGGCGCTTCACTCGATCTGGCCGATCCCCGCGCAGCTGAGATCGAAGGCGGCCAGGCCGGCGTCGAGATACCCCGCCAGCATCGGCATCTCCATCAGCTGGTCGACGATCGGCTCGGCATCCTGCTCGCCTGCTGCCTCCAATGCCTCGTCCCATTCGCTCGCGTCGAACGTCCCGCGCCCGACCAGCGCCAGCGCCAGCACCTCGATCTGCTCGTCGTCGGCCATATCCTCGATCAGCGCGCGGACCTCTTCCTCGACGGCCTCATTGGCTTCGTCCTCAAGCACCGCCAGCGGATCGTCGCTGTCGGTCGGATCCTCGTCCTCCTCGGTCTCGATCGCAGGCACTTGGGCCTCCAGTTCGCGCGAACGCACGATCAGGCGGCAGATATCTTCCAGGGAAACCGTCAGTTCCATCGCACGATCCTCGCTTGTCCAGCCGCTATCGGCGCGCTTTCCAACGTGGACGCGCGGTCAGGGTTCCCGAGCGGTGGTGCGTCAGGCCGGAACGAGCGTCTTCAGCGGGACTTCCGTATCGGCGAGCGCGGCTTTGTCGGGCGTCAGGCCCTTGGTCACCAGCGCCTTGCCCTGCACATAATCCTTGACCGCATTGACGCAATCGAGCGCCAGCACCTTGCCGTTCTTCAGATAGATGATCGAGAAGCTCCGCGTCGCTGGATCGCCGCGCACGATCGTCTCGTCATAGCCGATCGACAGGCCCATGGTCTGCAGCCGCAGATCATATTGGTTCGACCAGAACCAGGGCACCGCATGATAGGCTTCCTCGGTGCCTAGGATATGCTTGGCTGCGGTCGTCGCCTGATCATTGGCGTTCTGGACCGACTCCAGCCGGATGCGCTGCCCGTCGGCAAAGGCGTTGGCGTGCATCGCGCAGTCGCCGATCGCATAGATGTCGGGGAGGCTGGTGCGGCAATATTCGTCGACATCGACGCCGTTGCCACCGGCCGCGCCGGCCGCGATCAGCGCCTCGACCGCAGGGATGATGCCGATGCCGACGATCACCATGTCCGCCGCAATGATGCTGCCGTCGTGCATGCGCACTCCGGTCACCCGGTCCTGCTCGTCGCCCAGGATGCAGTCGACCTTGGCGTTCAGCTGCACGTCGACGCCATGCGCGCGGTGCTCGGCCTCGTAGAAGCGCGACAGCGTCTCGCCCGCCACGCGCGCCAGCACCCGATCGAGCGCTTCGAGGATCGTGACCTTCTTGCCGAATTTCGACAGCACCGCCGCCGCCTCGAGGCCGATATAGCCGCCGCCGATGACGACGACATTGCTCGTCCGCTCGAGCTCGCTCAGCATCCGGTCGGCATCGGCGCGGGTGCGCACGCCGTGGACGCCGCTCAGATGATGGCCCGAGCAGGTCAGCCGGCGCGGAGAGCCGCCGGTCGCCCAGACCAGCTTGCCATAACCGATGGTCGAGCCATCGGTGAGGGTGACGCTGTGCGCGGCCGGATCGACGCTCTCGACGCGACGGCCGAGCAGCATGTCGACCTTGCGGTCGTCCCAGAAGCTGGCCGGGCGAATCAGGATGCGCTCGAAGCTCTTCTCACCCGAGAAATATTCCTTGGAGAGCGGGGGGCGCTCATAGGGCAGGTCGGGCTCGTCGCCGACGATCGCAATGCTGCCCTCGAACTTGTTCTGTCGCAGCGCCACGGCCGCCTGTGCGCCGCCATGACCGGCGCCTACGATCAGCACGTCATACTGGGCCAATTGCGAATCTCCCCGCCATGTTTTCAAGCTGGGGCGGTCTGTAGTGGGTGGAACGGCAAAGTCCAGTTGACCGGCCCTCGCACCCTGCTTATAGGCCCGCTCCACCGCGTTCGCGGACGCCTTTGGGGCGGAGTAGCTCAGTTGGTTAGAGCAGCGGAATCATAATCCGCGTGTCGGGGGTTCAAGTCCCTCCTCCGCTACCACCGGAAATCTTGGAAAAACCTCGTATTTCCGCCGTTTTTTCGGCCTTCGAGGTGACGATTTTTCTTGCCCCCAAACTGTACCGGTTGGTTACATTTAGGCTCATTCAGACCCCCTAGTGAACGGGTTTGTGAACTGGTTTCGTCGTCTCTCACTGCCGAGATTCGCATGAGAAGACAGGACTTCACCCCCGCAATGCTTGACTCGATGGCGTTTGGTCGTCGGCCGGACCCCGCCGTCGTCGGCCGGACCCCGCCGTCGTCGGCCTGACATTTGTGAACGCGCCGGGCGGCCTAAAGAGCTGGAGCTTCAGGCGGCGACTGAACCGCCCCGGCCTTGTTCATGGCGCAAGCCCGCGCTCGAGCCGTGCCAGAATATGCTTCAGCTCACTCAGCTCTTCGGCCGCCAGAACCTCGCTGATACGGGCATCCGTCGCTTCAAGATCCGCTAGGAGGGCATTGGTGAGTTGCCTGCCCTTCGTCGTCAGGCGCATCGCTTGAGACCGGCCGTCGATGGCAGCCCTGTCCAGCAGGCCCTGCGCTTCGAGCGCTGCGATGATCGGCGTCATGTTCGCACGCTTGATCCCCAGTTCCTCACACAGATCGCGTTGGCGGCAGCCGGGATTAGCGCTGATGAGGGTCAGCACGGTGCCCTGTGTGATGCTGAGACCGAAGCGTTCCGCTGCTTGCGCGGCTCGACCCATCAATATGATGGAGGCCCGGCGCATGCGGTAACCGAGATGCTGCGCGACGGGATTTTCCAAGCTGGTCATGATCCTGCCCTTTCTGTCCGGCCCATGCCCCAAGGCCGTTGCGACTGCCACCGGATTCACTTGCATCACAAGGTGGGTGTGTTATGTTATGTTACATAACAATAAGCCATTCTCTCCCGGAGTCGGAAATGTCTGAATCGAGTGTTGCTCTGTTCATCGGTGGCGAAGCACTGCCGGGCGATGCCTGCTTTGAGCGGCGCGATCCGGTTACCGGCGCCGTTGTCACGCGTGCTGCGGCTGCAACGCCTGCGCAGGCCGCTGCGGCATGCGATGCAGCTGGTGCTGCATTTCCTGCATGGTCCGCGCTTGGCCCCAATGCCCGGCGCGTCAAGCTGATGGCCGCCGCCGCGGCCATGGAGGCGCGCGCCGATCAGTTCGTCGATGCGATGATGGGCGAGATCGGTGCGACCGAAGGCTGGGCGCGCTTCAACCTGATGCTCGCAGCCGGTATGGTCCGTGAGGCGGCGGCATTGACCACCCAGATCGGCGGTGAGGTGATCCCCTCGGACAAGGCCGGCTGCATCGCCATGGCGCTGCGTGAGCCTGCGGGAGTCGTGCTCGGCATGGCGCCATGGAATGCGCCGATCATCCTTGGCACGCGCGCCATCGCGGTACCGCTCGCCTGCGGCAACACGGTGGTGCTCAAGGCCTCCGAGCAATGCCCGCGCACGCATGCGCTGATCATCGAGGCTTTTGCCGATGCAGGCCTTGGCGCGGGCGTGGTCAACCTCGTCACCAACGCGCCTGAGGATGCGGGCGAGGTTGTTGGCGCAATGATCGATCACCCGGCAGTGCGGCGGGTCAACTTCACCGGATCGACTGCGGTCGGCCGGATCATCGCGCGGCGCTGTGCCGACAATCTCAAGCCTGCGCTGCTCGAACTGGGGGGCAAGGCACCGCTGATCGTGCTGGAAGACGCCGATCTCGACGAAGCGGTCAAAGCGGCAGCATTCGGGGCCTTCATGAATCAGGGCCAGATCTGCATGTCGACCGAACGTATCATCGTGGTCGAGGCGATCGCCGATGCCTTTGCCGAAAAATTTGCCGCCAAAGTCCGCACCATGGCGGTGGGCGATCCGCGTGAAGGCAAGACCCCGCTTGGCGCGGTGGTCGATCTGAAGACGGTCGCCCATGTCGCCGCACTGGTCGAGGACGCGCTGGCTGCAGGCGCCCGCCAGCTTGTCGGTGGCGCGGCCGATGGCGTGCTGATGCCCGCCCATGTCATCGACGGCGTTACCCCGACGATGAAGCTGTTCCGTGACGAGAGCTTCGGCCCCGTGGTCGGGATCATACGCGCGCGCGACGAGGCTGCAGCGATCGCGCTTGCCAACGACACCGAATATGGCCTGTCCGCCGCCGTCTTCACCCGCGACACAGCACGCGGCCTCAGGGTTGCGCGCCAGATCAGCTCGGGCATCTGCCACATCAACGGTCCGACCGTGCATGATGAGGCGCAGATGCCTTTCGGCGGCACCAAGGCCTCGGGCTATGGCCGGTTCGGCGGCAAGGCCGGGATCGACGCCTTCACCGAACTGCGCTGGATCACGCTCGAGACCGAGCCCGGCCACTATCCGATCTGAAGGAGTGCGCGCCATGCCCACCAGTCGCCGCCTGTTTCTCGGAGGGATTGCCGGATTGGTCGCCATGCCGGGGGTGCGGGCGCTGGCAGGCCCGGCAGCGCCCGCTCCCGGCCTGGCCCATGCGTTTACCGTCCTGGTCAAGGTCGCCACACCGGTCGAGCTCGGCACGATTGCGGGCGCGCAGCGGCGCTTCATCCCGATTGTCGGCGGGACGGTCGAAGGCCCGCGCCTCACCGGTGAAGTCCTGCCATGGGGCGGGGACTGGCAGGATATCCGGCCAGGCGGCGTTACAGAGGTCACCGCGCGTTACTTCCTCAAGGCGGAAGACGGAACCGTCATTGGGGTCGAGAATGCTGGCCTGCGGATCGCCAGCGAGGCGGTGACGGCCGATCTCGCGCGCGGGGTGCCGGTCGATCCTCGAGCTTATTACTTCCGCACCACCCCGCGTTTCGATGTCGCCCCCGGCGCGCACGGCTGGCTGTCGCGCACCGCCTTTGTCGCCAGCGGCATCCGCCGCCCCGATCTCGTCCAGATCGACATCTTCAGCATCGACTGACCCCTGTTCTACCGATGGAGACTACCATGACCGATCGTCCCGAGTCCGAGACCGTTGCTTTTGATGTCATCGATGGCGTCGCCTGGGTCCGCTTCAACCGCCCTGAGAAGCGCAATTGCATGAGCCCCAAGCTCAACCGCCAGATGATGCGGGTACTCGACGCGCTCGAATATCGCGAGGATGTCGGCGTGCTGGTGCTCTCAGGCGAGGGCACGGCGTGGTCGGCAGGAATGGATCTCAAGGAGTATTTCCGTGAGACCGAAGCCCTCGGCCTCGCCGGGACCCGCACCGCGCAGAGCGAGGCCTATGGCTGGTGGCGGCGGTTGCGGTGGTTCCAAAAGCCGACCATCGCGATGGTCAACGGCTGGTGCTTTGGCGGGGGCTATGGCCCGCTGTTCGGCTGCGACCTCGCTTTCGCAGCCGAGGATGCGACCTTCGGCCTGTCCGAGATCAACTGGGGCATTCTGCCGGGTGGCGGCGCGTCCAAGGTCATCGTGGAACTGACCGGCTTCCGCAAAGCCATGTATCACGCGATGATGGGCGAGAATATCAGCGGCAAGACCGCCGCCGAATGGGGCCTCGTCAATGAAGCCCTGCCGGCCGACGCGCTGCGGGCGCGGGTTGAGGAGGTCGCCAAGGTGCTGTTGGCCAAGAACCCGGTCGCCTTGAAAGCCACCAAGGACGCGATCCGCCGGGTGCGCGAGATGACCTACGACAATGCCGAAGACTATCTGATCCGCGCGCAGGAAGCCGCCAATTCCTTCGACAATGACGGGCGCAAGGAAGGCATCCGCCAGTTCATCGACGACAAGACCTACAAGCCGGGTCTGGGCGCTTACGACAAGTCGAGGCAGACCGTCTGAGCGGCGCGGGGGGACATGTCATGACGATCGATACCCTCACCTCGCCGCCGGCCGGCGTGGTGCGCCCGGGCCTTGAACGCCTGCTCTTGCCGCGCTCGGTGGTGGTCGTGGGGGCATCGGAGAAGCCCGGCGCGCTGGGGGCATCGGTGCTCGCCAATCTCGAACGCAACGGATTTGCCGGGGACATCCACCTCATCAATCCCAAGCGCGACGAAATCGGCGGGCGGCCCTGCCTCGCTTCGATCGAGGCGCTGCCGCAAGGGGTGGATGCGGCCGTGCTGGCGATCCCGCGCGCCGGCGTGCTCGACGCACTTCGGGCGCTGGCCGCGCGCGGTTGCGGGGCGGCAATCGTGTTTTCGGCCGGCTTTGCGGAAGGCGGGCAACAGGGCCTTGCCGATCAGCGCGAAATCGCCCGGATCGCAGCCGAAAGCGGCATGGTGATCGAAGGGCCGAACTGCCTGGGCCTCGTCAATTTCGCTGCACGCATCCCGCTGACCTTCGTTGAAACGCTGGTGCCGCTGCCGGGGCCGGGTGTTGGCGTGGGGATCGTCTCGCAGTCGGGTGCTATGGCAGCGGTGCTGGGTACCATGCTGATGGGCCGCGCGATGAATCTCACCCTGTCCGTCTCGACCGGAAACGAGGCAGCGAGCGGCGTTGAGGACTATGTCGAGTATCTCGTCGCGGATCCGGCAACGCGCGTGATCGCGATGATCGTCGAACAATTCCGCCAGCCGCAGCGCTTCCTGGCCGCCGCCCGCGCCGCACGCGCGGCGGGCAAGCTGATCGTGCTGCTGCACCCCGGCAAATCGGCCGCCGCGCGAGAGAGTGCCGCGACCCATACCGGCGCGCTGGCGGGCGATTATGCGTTGATGCGCGCGTTGGTCGAACGCACCGGCGTTCTCTTTGCCGAAACGCTCGAAGAGCTGGGCGACATCACGGAGATTGCCGCGCGTTGTCCGGCGCTGCCCGTCGGCGGCACGGCGGTGCTGGGCGAATCCGGAGCTTTCAAGGCGCTGACGCTGGATCTGTGCGAAGGGTTGGGCGTCGCGCTTCCGGCGCTTGACGACGCCAACGCCCCCGCCGTGCGCGCAGCGATGCCGGACTTCGTCGCGGTCAGCAATCCGCTCGATATCACCGCCCAGGGATTGGTAGAGCCCGACATCTACTACCGCCTCATCAAGGCGCTGCACGATGATCCACGCTTCGGTTGCATCGTCGTCGGGATCATCCAGACCGACGACAAAACCACCGCGATCAAGCTTCCCGCGATCCTGCGCGCCGTGCAGGATATGCAGCTGGTCAAACCGCTGATCTATGCCGGGCTCGATGAAGGCGCGGCGATCAGCACGGCCGACCGCGATGCCCTGCGCGCGGCAGGGGTGCCGGTGTTTCCGAGCACCGAGCGGGTCCTGCGCGCCATCGCCCGTCTCGGCGCGCTGGATGACCGCGTTCTGGATGCGCGCGTTGCCGAGCCAGTCGCGCTCGACCTCGGCGGCATGCAGGGTGTGATCCCCGAATATCGCGCCAAGGCGATGCTTGCTCCGATGGGGCTCGCCTTTCCCGCAGGCGGGCTCGCCCGCTCGGTCGACGAGGCGGTCGCTGTTGCCGAGCGGGTCGGCTATCCCGTGGCGATCAAGGCACAGGCGGCTGCACTCAGCCACAAGAGCGATGCGGGCGGCGTGATCCTTGGTCTCGCCGATGCTGATGCGGTGCGGGCGGCCTGGCTGCGGCTCCACGAAAATGTCGCCGCCTATGATGCCGCCATCACCTTGGACGGCGCGCTGGTCGAGGCGATGGGGAAGCGCGGAGTGGAATTGATCATCGGGGCCAAGCGCGATCCCGACTGGGGGCCGGTGGTGCTCGTCGGTTTCGGGGGCATCACCGCAGAAATATTGCAGGATGTGCGCCTCATCACCCCCGACATGACCGAGGCAGCGATCATCGCCGAACTCGGCCGGTTGCAGAGCGCCGCGCTGCTGCACGGCTATCGCGGGTCGCCCGCGCTCGACGTTGCCGCCGTGGCCCGCGCCGTAACCGTTTTGATGGACGTGCTGATCGGCACGCCGGTAATCCGCGAGGTCGATCTCAACCCGGTCATCATCCATCCGGCGGGCGAGGGCGTAGTTGCGCTCGATGCGCTGATGCTGGTGGCAGGAACCGATTAAGCCGGGACGGCGACAGGGCAGGCGGCTGAGACCGACGCTCTGACAGGGAGGAAAAGACAATGCGCAATGATCCCGCAGCAGTGATCAACAGCGGCCCGATGTCACGGTTTCAGTGGGGCATCGTCGCGGCGATGATCGCTCTCAACGCGCTCGACGGGTTCGACGTCATGTCGATCAGCTTCGCCGCGCCGGGGATTGCCGCCGAGTGGGGGGTTGACCGCGCGGCGCTGGGGCTGGTGCTGTCGATGGAACTGGTGGGGATGGCGATAGGCTCCCTCATGCTCGGGCAGGTGGCCGATCGCGCGGGGCGGCGGCCTACGATCATCGGGTGCCTCTTGCTGATGACAACGGGGATGCTGGGGGCGGCCGCTGCGCATGAGGTTCTGGCGTTGTCGGGTTGGCGTATGCTGACGGGGCTCGGCATCGGGGGAATGCTGGCTGCGATCAACGCCGCCGTGGCCGAAGCGGCCAACGCCCGCCATCGCGCGCTGGCTGTGGTGCTGATGGCAGCAGGCTATCCTTTCGGTACGATCATCGGCGGCCTGATTGCATCGTCGCTGCTGGCCCATTTCGATTGGCGCGCCGTCTTCCTGTTCGGTGCTGCGTGGTCCGCAGCAATGATCCCGCTGACGCTCTGGCGGGTGCCGGAATCGGTCTCCTTTCTGGCCTGGCAGCGCGGGGCGAAGGCGCTGGAGCGGATCAATGCGACCCTTGCACGAATGGGCCATGGAGGGATCGAGGCCTTGCCCGACAGGCCGGCCGCGCGCGGACGGCTTCCGCTGTCCCAGCTGTTTCAGCCTGCGCTGGTCGCAACCACTGTGGCGCTGACCATCGCCTATCTTGCGCACATCATGACATTCTACTTTATCCTCAAGTGGATACCCAAGATCGTGGTCGACATGAATTATCCCGCGCCCGAGGCTGCCGGCGTGCTGGTTTGGGCCAGCATTGGCGGGGCGACGGGATCGCTGCTGCTTGGCCTGCTTACCGCACGGGTGCGCCTGTTCGTGCTGACCATTGCCGCGATGGTGCTGTCGACCGGGTTGGTGATCCTGTTCGGCAGCGGCCAGTCCGACCTCGCCTCGCTGTCGCTGGTGGCAGCGCTGGCTGGATTTGCAACCAACGCCGGGGTTGTCGGGCTCTATGGCCTGATCGCGCAGAGCTTCGGCACCGACCTGCGCGGCACGGCGACCGGGTTCATCATCGGCATCGGTCGCGGCGGGTCGGCCATGGCTCCTGCGGTGGCGGGAATATTGTTCTCGGCAGGCTATGGCCTGCAGGCGGTGGCGGTGACGATGGCGATGGGCTCCCTGGTCGCGGCCGCCGCGTTGCTGGTCCTGGCGCGGCGGCAGGCCGCCCCCGCCGGCTGATTGCCAATTCAGCGTCGGGGAGCAGTTCGGTATCGATCTGCGTCGGCCGTGCGCAGGTCATCCTCGCCCTAGTCATTGCTGACGAACCCTATGCCGAGTTCGCCACCGCTTTCCAGCACCGCCACTTCGGGCTTTTCACCAAAGGCAGGCCGAGGCTCATATATCCCCGACCGATCGCCGATACGCTAAGCGGACCAGGCGGGCGTCAGGGCTGCGGCGTTCATGGCGCAGGCACCAGCAAGACGGCGGCCGTGATCAGCGACACGGCCTAATTGCCGCTCGCGTCCATCAGGAACCCCGACAAGGCGGGGCCTATCGCTCCTCCGAGGAGGAACAGGCCATAGAGCAGGCCATTTGCCTCGCCAAATGCATTGCGGGCGAGAAGACCGGATTGCTGCCGCGGAAGGCATTGAAGCCGCCCGATTTAAAGCCTTGCGAGTAGCTCGCACAGAGCAGGATATTCTTAGTCGCCTTGTAATCTATCACGATGCGCGGCGCGAAGTCGGTGTCCTTGCGGCTCAGCGCCAGAGCAGGCGGCGATGCCAGCGCGGTTCCTGCCGGGAAAACCGCCGGCCCGGGCGGATCGGAGGTGCTGAGCACCTGCACCGTCTGCGTGTTGTTGACGTTCTTTTTTTCTTCCGAATAGCGCGCTCCGGCCGATACGGTCAGCCCGGAGGCAAGCTCGTAGGAAAGATCCCTGTGCTAAGACCAATAGAGCCGCATCGGATTGGCACGGAGCAGCTTGTGCTGCAGCGCCTCCATCGGAGCGATCAGCGGGATGACATCCACCAGCGCGCCATCGTCGGGCAGCATGTCCTGCATATTGGGGTGTGGCCAGTCGGTGCCCCACAGCACCCGGTCGGGATAGTCCTCGACCAGCGGGCGCACCGCGCGCACGAAATCGGCATAGGGCGGGCCTGCAGGGTCGAGCCGGTCCGGGCAGGTGGCCTTGAACCAGATGTCCTCGCGGCTATCGAGCAGGCGGCGGAAGGCGGCCATGTCGGGGCCATCCGGGCCTTGCGTCACATCGGGGCGGCCCATGTGGTCGATGACGATCGGCACCGGAATCGCGGCGAGGAAGGGGCGCAACTCCTCCAGAATGTCGGCCTCGAAATAGACCACCACATGCCAGCCAAGCCGGGTGATCCGGCCTGCCAGATCCAGGAAACGGTCCTTGGGCGCATCATCGACGAGCCGCTTGAGGAAGTTGAACCTTATGCCGCGAATGCCACCCTCGTGCAGGTCGTCGAGTTCTGCATCGCTGATTGCGGGATCGACCACCGCCACCCCGCGCGCCATCCCTTTCGACTGTGCAATGGCATGAAGCGTCGCACGGTTATCGGTGCCGTGGCAGCTCGCCTGGACGATCACGTTGCGGGTGAAGCCGAGGTGATCGCGCAGGGCGAACAGCGCCTCGGCCCCGGCGTCTTGCGGCAGATACTTGGCTTTTGGGCTGAACGGAAACTGCGCCTGAGGACCGAACACGTGGCAATGGGCATCGACCGCGCCCGGCGGCGGAGTGAAACGCGGCTTGGCCGGGTCCAGCGCCCAACTGCGGATGCGCCCCTCGGCGTCGGTGGTGCTCATAGGAAAACCTCTCCATCCATCAGCTTGCGCGCGGTGCGCAGCATCCCGGCCTCGACCGGCTGGCCTTCGGTGTCGGTGGTGACGACGCATTCGGTGACGCCGGTGGGGTGCTCGACCCCGATGATCCGGGTGCGCCCTTCCGGCAGGCGGGCGAGCGCGGCGGCGGGCGAGCCTTCGATCAGGCAGGCGGTGGCGACACTCACCGCGCCAAGCACCCCGATCGAGGCATGGACGCGGTGCGGGATAAGTGAGCGCACCGCAATCGCACCGCCCTCGCGCGGGAGCGCGACGAGCATCATCTTGGGCACGGATTTCTCGCGCACATCGCCGAGGTTCATCAGCGGCCCTGCGGCGACCCGGATGGCCTCCACGCGCGCCTTCATCGCGATGTCCGCATCGAGCGTGTCGCGGTCTTCATAGCCGGTGATCCCCACATCAGCAGCGGCCATCACGACGCAAGGCATGCCGTTGTCGATGAGGGTCACCTTGACGCCGTCGACCACATCCACCCCGCGCCCTGTGGGCAGCAGCGCGCCGCAGGACGATCCGGCGGTATCGCGGAACACCAGCGGGATCGCCGCCGCCGTGCCGGGCACTCCGCTGATCGCTGCATCGCCGCTGTAGTCCACCCGGCCGCCGGGCGTCGGCACCCTGGCTGTCGCTACCTGTCCGGTGTTCTCCATGTAGACCGCCACCTGCGTGACATCGCCCTGCGGCGTCACCAATCCGCGCTCGATGGCAAAGGGGGCGACGGCGGCGAGCATATTGCCGCAATTCTGCGCGTCGGTGACGATCGCCTGATCGACGAAGACCTGCAGGAACAGGTAATCGACGTCGACGCCGGGCCGCGATGACTTGCTGACGACCGCCACCTTGCTGGTCAATGGATCGCCGCCGCCCATCCCGTCGATCTGGCGCGGATCGGGCGACCCCATGACCCGCAGCAATGCCGCATCGCGGGCAGCAGGATCGGCGGGCAGATCGTCGTTCAGAAAAAAGCCGCCCTTCGACGTCCCTCCGCGCATCCACATGCAGCGGATGCCCGTTTGCTGACGGCCCGTTCCGGGCACAGAGCCGGCACCCACTTTAGCCGAGCGGGCAGGCTCAGACATATTTCAGACCCATCTCGGCAAGGCGAGGGCGCATGTTGTATATGTCGAGCCCAAGTTCGCCAGCCGCCAGCCGCTGGCGCTTGGCCTCCTCGGCGGCCTCGCGTGCCCGAGCCTGGGTGAGCACATCGGCTGCGTTCTCGCGCCGGACGACGCACACGCCGTCATCATCGGCGACGATCACATCGCCCGGCTGGATCGCCGCGCCCGCGCAGACGATCGGCACGTTGACGCTGCCGAGCGTGTTCTTGACCGTTCCCTGCGCAAACACGGCCTTGGACCACACCGGAAAGCCCATCTGGGTGAGATCGCGCACATCGCGCACGCCGGCATCGATGACCAGCCCCCGGCACCCGCGCGCCATCGCGCTGGTTGCCAGCAGATCGCCGAAATAGCCGTCGACGCAAGGGCTGGTGGGAGCCAGCACGAGGATATCGCCGGGCTGAAGCTGTTCGATGGCGACGTGGATCATCCAGTTGTCGCCGGGCGGGGCCGAGATCGTGACCGCGTTGCCTGCGATCCGCGCTCCCGAATAGATCGGGCGCATGTGGTGGGCGAGCAGGCCGATCCGCCCCTGCGCCTCGTGAACCGTCGCGACCCCGGCCGCCGCGAGGCCATCGACCACTGCCAGATCGGTGCGCGCGATATTCTGGACGACAATTCCCATGATCACACTCCTTGTCGCGTTACCGTGCCTGCGCGCGAGCAAGACTCGCCAATCGAAGTTGACGATGCGTAATAGGTTTTTGCTATAGATGCTCCCGTGATCCAGCCCTTCGACCTGAACCTGAGGCACCTGCGCGCGCTGGTCAGCGTGGTGGAACTGCGCAGTCTCAACCGCGCGGCGGAGGTGGCGGGCCTCTCGCAACCGGCGCTGACGCAGGGGCTGGCCAAGCTGGAGCGGCAACTGGCTGTGACCCTGTGCGAGCGGCATCCGGGCGGGGTCTTGCCGACGCCTGCCGGGATGGCGCTGGCCGGACGGGTGGAGCGTGCCGCTGCCCACCTTGCCGCCGCCATGCGCCGTCCCGGGCGGGCGGGCGGGCGGGGCTTCTCGCGACCCGAACAGCTGATGACCGCGACGCAATTGCAGGCATTCCTCCACTTCGCCCATGCGCAGGGCTTTGCAGGAGCGGCGGCGGCGAGCGGCATGTCGCAGCCAGGTATTCACCGGGCGGTGCGCGAGCTGGAACAGATCACTGGGCAAGCGCTGGCAGAGCGGCGCGGGCGGGGGATGGTGCTGACCGGCATGGGCCGGGCGCTGGCCCGCGGCGCGCGGCTCGCGGCGGGCGAGATCGCCGCCGGGATCGCCGAAGCCCGGGGCGACGACGATCCAGGCGGTCGCATCGCCGTCGGTGCGATGCCGCTCAGCCGCGCGCTGGTTCTGCCTCACGCGCTTGCCCATTTCCTGCGCGATGTGCCTGGCACGGTGATCGACGTGATCGAGGGGTCGTGGCGCGAGTTGATCGACCCGCTGATCGACGGGGCTATCGACATGATGGTCGGCGCGCTGCGTGACGATCCGCCCGCCGATGTCATCCAGGTGCCGTTGTTCGCCGACCGGCTGGCGGTGTTCGCGCGCAAGGACCATCCCCTCGCCGGACGCAGCGTCACCCGCGCCGAATTGCAGAGGCAATCATGGGTCGTGGGTCCGCAAGGCACGCCGCTGCGCGCGCATTGGCAATCGCTGTTTCCGGGCGATACCCCGCCCGTGCCGGTCGAATGCGGTTCGGTGATGGTGATCCGCGGGCTGGTGATGCAGAGCGACCTCCTGACCCTGCTCTCCCCCGATCAGATCGCGGTCGAGCTTGAGACGCAGATGCTGGTGCGGATCGATGCCGAAGTGCCGGATTCGGTCCGCACCATCGGCCTTACCACACGCCGCAACTGGCGGCCGACACAGGCGCAGCAGCGGTTGATCGATCTCATCCGTCAGGCCTCCATGGAAACAAGAATTCACTAAAATCAATAACCAGAGGTGCAATTGGATTGGGTCTTGTCCAGCCTCATCTCCTAGGGCTGGGGAATGAGCATAGAGATGACGTTCATCGGCTTTGGTGAGGCCGGGCGGGCTTTCGCGGTTCCCGGCGCGCGCGCCTTCGACCGCAAGCTGATGGTGGCCGATGCGCGCGAGGCGATGCTGGTGGCCTGCGACGAGGCCGGAGTGACCGCCTGCGACACGGCGAGCAAGGCGCTCGACGGCGCGCAGGTGATCCTAAGCCTCGTGACCGCCGATCAGGCTGTGCCCGCCGCGCGTGACTATGCCCCGTTGCTGGCGCCGGGCGCGCTGTGGCTCGACATGAACTCCATCGCGCCTGCCTCCAAGCAGCGCGCCGCCGGGTTGATCGCCGCGTCGGGCGGGCGCTATGTCGATGTGGCGGTAATGGCCCCGGTGCTTCCGCGGCGTCGCGCTGTGCCGTTGCTGGTGAGCGGCCCCGATGCCGAACAGGCTGCTGCGGCGCTGGCCGCGCTGGGCTTCGACACTGTCACCGTCGCGGGAGAGCGCATCGGGCAGGCCTCGGCGATCAAGATGATCCGTTCGGTGATGGTCAAGGGGCTGGAGGCGCTGAGCGCGGAATGTGCGCTGGCGGCGGAGCGCGCCGGGGTGCGCGATCAGGTGATCGCCTCGCTCGATGCCAGCTGGACCGAACAGGGCTGGGCCGAGCGGTTCGACTATAATCTCGAACGGATGATGCAGCATGGAGAGCGCCGTGCGGCCGAGCTGGAGGAGGTGGCGGTGACGCTGGGCGATCTCGGCCTCGACCCGGCGATGATCAGTGCCGCCGCGACACTGCACAGGGCGCTCGGCGCGCGGGGCCTGACCCCGCCCGAGGGCCTTGCGGCCAAGCTTGCCGCGCTCGATACCCCCAACACAGCGAGGGCTGCATGAGCCTGATCATCGATTGCCACGGCCACTATACCGTCCTGCCCAAGGCCCATGATGCATGGCGCGAGGAACAGAAGGCGGCTTTCAAGGCAGGCACCGCCTGTCCCCCTTATCCCGACATCTCGGATGACGAGATCCGCGAAACCATCGAGGCGAACCAATTGCGGCTGGTCCGTGAGCGCGGCGCGGACCTCACCATCTTCTCCCCGCGCGCTTCGGCGATGGCTCCGCATGTGGGCGACGAGAGCGTGGCCCGCGAATGGGCGCGGCGCTGCAACGACCTGATCGCGCGGGTCGTCGGCCTGTTCCCCGAGACTTTCGTGGGCGTGTGCATGCTCCCGCAAAGCCCCAAGGCGGACATGAGCGCCAGCATCGAAGAACTGGAGCGCTGCGTCACCGAGCTCGGCTTCATCGGCTGCAACCTCAACCCCGATCCGGGCGGCGGGCACTTCCAGCATCCGCCGCTGACCGACCGCTTCTGGTATCCGTTCTACGAGAAGATGGTGGAGCTTGACGTTCCGGCGATGATCCATGTCTCGGGCAGCTGCAATCCGGCGATGCACGCGACAGGCGGTTACTATATCGCTGCTGATACCATCGCCTTCATGCAATTGCTGGAAGGCGATCTTTTCGCCGATTTCCCTACCCTGCGCTTCATCATTCCGCACGGCGGCGGGGCCGTGCCCTATCACTGGGGACGGTATCGGGGCCTCGCGGACATGCTGAAGAAGCCTGATCTCGCGACGCATCTGATGAACAACATCTTCTTCGATACCTGCGTCTATCATCAGCCGGGAATCGATCTGCTGGCCGATGTGATCGACAACAAGAACATCCTGTTCGGCAGCGAGATGGTGGGCGCGGTGCGCGGGATCGACCCGACCACCGGGCACTATTTCGACGACACCAAACGCTATGTCGACGCGCTCGATATCTCCGAGGAAGAACGTGCCGCAATCTTCGAGGGCAATGCCCGGCGGGTGTTCCCCCGGCTTGATGCGTTGCTGAAGGGGAGGGGACTATGACGACCTGGCCCACCAATGCATGGTATGTCGCAGGCTGGGATGCCGAGATCGACAGCGCGCCGTTCGCCCGCACGATCTGCGAGGTGCCGATGGTGTTCTACCGCAAGCTTGATCGCAGCGTGGTAGCGATGCGCGATGCCTGCCCGCACCGGCTGCTGCCACTGTCGATGGGTATTCGCGAGGGGGACTCGCTGCGCTGCAAATATCACGGACTCAAGCTAGGCCCGGACGGCGTGGCCGAGGAAATGCCGCTTTCCGGCGACTCGGTGAACCGCGCGATCTGCACCGAGACCTATGTCACGCATGAACGCTACCGCTTCGTGTGGGTGTGGATCGGCGAAAGGGCCAAGGCCGATCCGGCGCTGATCCCCGACCTGTGGCCGTGCGCCAAGAACGGGTGGGTATTCGACGGCGGCTATTATCATGTCGCATGCGATTACCGTCTGATGATCGACAATCTCATGGACCTTACACACGAAACTCACGTCCATTCGGGCTCGATCGGCCAGCCGGAGATTATGGAGGCGGGGATCGCCACGCGAGTCGAGGGCGACGAGGTCGTGGTCGAACGCTGGATGCCAGGCATCGATGCCCCGCCGTTCTGGCACGGGGCGTTGAAGCAGCCGGGGCCGGTCGATCGCTGGCAGATCTGCCGATTTGCGCTGCCGTCCTCGGTGATGATCGACGTCGGTGTCGCGCCGGTCGGGGCGGGGGCCACGCTGGAGAGCCACGATCAGGGCGTGCGTGGCATGGTGATCGATTTCATGACGCCCGAGACCGAGACCACGCACCATTATTTCTGGGGCATGGCGCGCAATTTCGACATTGACGATCCGGGCTTCACCGCCCGCTTCAAGGCCGCGCAAGGCGCTGTGTTCGCTCAGGACAAGGTGATCCTCGAAGCGCAGCAGCGTTCGATTGCCGCCAATCCCGGCCTGAAGCTGGCCGGCTACAACATCGATCAGGGCGGCGTACGCGCGCGCCAGATCATTGCCCGCGCTATCCGAGCGCAGCAGTCGGAGCGGGGGGCAGGATGACGCAGGACATCCATGCCTATCTCGCCGAGTTCGACGATATCCCCGGCACGCGCGTCTTTACGGCCGCGCGGGCGCGCAAGGGCTATCACCTCAACCAGTTCGCGATGAGCCTGATGAAGCCCGAAAACCGCGCCGCCTTCAAGGCGGACGAGTGCGGCTATCTCGATCAGTGGGCCATATCCGAAGAGGTCAAGGCTGCCGTGCGCGCGCGTGATTACAATGCGCTGCTCGATCTGGGGGGGAACATTTATTTCCTTTCCAAGATCTTCTCGACCGACGGGATCGCCTTTGCCGAGGCGGTCAGCACCATGACCGACATGAGCTGGCCCGAATATCGCCAGATGATGCTGGAGGGTGGTCGTTCGCCCGAAGGCGTGCGCTCGATCAGGGAGGGGCGCTGATGGCCCGGATTACCGCAGGCGTGGGCAGCAGCCACGTGCCCTTGCTGGGCGTTGCCCATGATCAGGGCAAGGAGCGTGACGACTATTTCGGCCCGATCTTTGCCGGCTATGACTGGACGCGCGACTGGGAGGCTGTGGAACAGCCCGATGTCGTGATCCTTGTCTATAATGATCATGCCTCGGCCTTCGACATGCGCGTCATCCCGACCTTCGCGCTGGGTTGCGGCGAGGTTTTCCGGCCAGCTGACGAAGGCTGGGGGCCGCGCCCGGTGCCGGACGTGCAAGGCCACCCCGATCTCGCCTGGCACATTGCCCAGAGCCTGATCCTCGACGAATTCGACATGACCATCATCAACGAGATGGACGTCGACCACGGCCTTACCGTTCCGCTTTCGATGATGTTCGGGAAGTGCGCGGCCTGGCCGGTCAAGGTGATCCCGCTCGCGGTCAACGTCGTCACCTATCCCCCACCGTCGGGCAACCGATGCTGGGCGCTGGGTGAGGCGATTGCGCGGGCGGTCGCCAGTTTCCCCGAGAACCTCACGGTGCAGATATGGGGCACGGGCGGGATGAGCCACCAGCTTCAGGGCGCGCGCGCCGGGCTGATCAATCCCGATTGGGACAACCGCTTTCTCGATCTGCTCGAAGCCGATGACGACGCGGTGCGCCACATCCCGCATATCGAATATCTGCGCGAGACGGGCAGCGAAGGCATCGAGATGGTGATGTGGCTGATCATGCGCGGCGCCCTGGGCCCTCGCGTCCGCCGCCTTCACCGCCATTACCACGTCCCTTGCAGCAACACGGCCATCGGCCACATCGTTCTGGAGCCCACCCCATGAGAATTGCCCTCGCCGGCGCCGGCGCCTTTGGTGAAAAGCACCTTGATGGTCTCAAGCTGATCGACGGGGTGGAGATTGTCTCGATCATCTCTCGGCGGCTGGAACAGGCCGAAGCGGTTGCCGCCAAATATGGCGCGCGCCATGCCTCCACGGAATTGGACGACGCGCTGGCCCGCGATGATGTCGATGCGGTGATCCTGTGCACCCCCACGCAGATGCACGCCGCGCAGGCCATCGCCTGCCTGGAGGCGGGCAAGCATGTGCAGGTCGAAATCCCGCTCGCCGACAGCTGGGCCGATGCCGAGGCGGTGCTCAATAAGCAGCGGGAGACAGGCCTCGTCTGCATGGTCGGCCACACGCGGCGCTTTAATCCCTCGCACCAATATGTGCACAACCGGATCAAGGCGGGCGAGTTCAATGTCCAGCAGATGGATGTTCAAACCTATTTCTTCCGCCGCCAGAACATGAACGCGAAAGGGGAGAAGCGCAGCTGGACTGACCACCTTTTGTGGCACCACGCGGCGCACACGGTCGATCTGTTCGCCTATCAGGCGGGGCGGATCGTCAAGGCCAACGCGATCGAAGGCCCGCACCACCCGGAACTGGGCATCGCGATGGATATGTCGATCCAGTTGAAGAGCGAGAGCGGGGCGATCTGCACCCTCTCCTTGAGCTTTAACAATGACGGCCCGCTCGGCACCTTCTTCCGCTATATCGGCGACAGCGGCACCTATATCGCGCGCTACGATGATCTGGTGAACGGGCGCGAGGAGCCGATCGACGTCAGCGCGGTCGATGTCAGCATGAACGGGATCGAACTTCAGGACCGCGAGTTCATCGCCGCGATCCGCGGAGGGCGCGAACCGAATTCCTCGGTCACACAGGTGCTCGATTGCTACCGGGTGCTGCACGAGCTCGAAGGGCAGCTTCAGGCATGACGCAGCGCCGGATCGGCGCGCGCGCTGTCCGGCCGGTGGGGCTGGGCTGCATGTCGTTGTCGTGGGGCTATGGCGCTCCGCCGCCCGAGGAGCACGCCGCCGCGCTGCTCAACCGGGCGCTCGATCTGGGGTACGACCATCTCGATACCGCCAATATTTATGGCCTTGGCCAGAATGAGGACGTGATCGGGCGCGCTCTGAAGGGGCGGCGGGATGAGTTTCTGCTGGCGACCAAGATGGGAATCGTGATCGAGGGGCAGAACCGCGGGATCGATTGTTCTCCGCAAGCGATCCGGCGCAATGTCGAAGCCTCGCTGGCGCGGCTGCAGACCGACCACATCGACCTGTATTACATGCACCGTTTCGATCCCAAGGTGCCCGTCGCCGACATGGCAGGCGCGATGGGCGAGCTGATCGCCGAGGGCAAGATCGGGTCCTATGGCGTGTCCGAATGGTCCGCCGCGCATATCCGCGAGGCGCACGCCGTCGCCCCGATGGCGGCGGTGCAGACCGAATATTCGCTATGGAGTCGCAATCCCGAAATCGCGGTGCTCGACAGCTGTCGCGCGCTCGGGATTACCTTCGTCGCCTTCTCGCCGGTGGCGCGCGGGGTTCTGGCCAACGGCCTGCGCGATCCGGAGGCTCTCGTCGAACACGATCTGCGCCGCGCCATGCCGCGCTTTTCTGCCGAGAACTGGCCGCGCAATCTCGCGCTGATCGATGCCTTCAACGCCATCGCCGCGCGCGAAGGTGTGACGTCCGCGCAGCTCAGCCTCGGCTGGCTGCTGGCGCAGGGCGAGCATATCGTCGCGATCCCCGGCACCACCAACCCCGATCATCTCGCCGAGAACATCGCCCGCGCCGACTGGACCATGCCGCCAGCGCTTGTCGAGGAGCTCGATACCCTCATCAACCGCCACTCTGTCGCCGGGCCGCGCTATGGCCTCGCCATGCAGGCGACCATCGACACAGAGGAATTCGCCGCATGAAAACCCAGGTCGCGATCATCGGCTCCGGCCCGGCGGGGCTGCTGCTCGGTCATTTGCTCAAGGCCGAGGGGATCGACTGCGTGATCCTCGAACGGCAGGCGCGCGCGCGTGTCGAAAGCCGCATCCGGGCGGGGGTGCTGGAAACGGTCACGACCGATCTGATGCGCCGTCTCGGTCTTGATGAGCGGATGAACCGCGAGGCGCTGATCGAGGACGGGTTCAACCTGGCCGATGGCGACATGATGGTGCGGATCGACATCAAGGCGCTCACTGGCAAGACCGTGGTCGTCTATGGCCAGACCGAGCTGACCCGCGACCTCATCGCTGCCGCGCCGGAACGCGATCTTCAGATCGTGTTCGAGGCCGGGGATCTGGCGCTCCACGATGTCGAGAGCGATCATCCGAGTATCACCTTTGTGAAGGACGGGGTCGCGCAAAGGCTGGACTGTGACATCATCGCCGGGTGCGACGGCTTCCACGGGCCCTCGCGCCGCGCCATCCCGGCGCATCTGGCGCGCGAATATATCCACGAATATCCCTTTGGCTGGCTCGGCATCCTCGCCGACGTGCCGCCCTGCCATGACGAGCTGATCTATGCCAACGGGCCGGATGGCTTCGCGCTGGCCTCGATGCGCTCGCCGACGCGCAGCCGCTATTATATCCAGGTGCCTCTCACCGAGCGGCTGGAGGACTGGCCCGAAGACAGGTTGTGGGATGAGCTGGAAACGCGCTTCAACCCGATCTCGCAGCATGGCGTGACCCGCGGCCCGGCGCTCGAAATGTCGATCGCGCCGCTGCGCTCCTATGTGTTCGAGACGATGCGTCATGGGCGGCTGTTCCTGGCAGGGGATGCTGCGCATATCGTTCCGCCGACTGGAGCGAAGGGCCTTAACCTTGCTGCATCGGATGTGCATTACCTCTCGCAAGCGATCATTGCTCATTACCGGCAGGGGCAGGAAACGGGGCTCACCGGCTACCGCGACAAGGCGCTTGCGCGGATATGGAAAGCGGAGCGGTTCAGCTGGTCGCTGACGCGGCTTATGCACTCCTTCCCCGATCAGAGCGCCTTTGAACGGCGGATGCAGTTGGCCGAACTCGATTATCTCGCCCGCTCGACCGCAATGCAGACCGCCATCGCCGAGAATTACGTCGGCCTGCCGGTTTAGCTGCGGGCGTCCTCAATGATCAGTTCGGCGGCGCGCTCGGCCACCGCTATGGCGGGGCCGTTGGTGTTGCCAGAGACCGGCGTCGGCATGATCGAGCAATCGACGACCCGCAAGCCCGCCAGTCCGTGAACCCGGCAACGCGGATCGACCACCGAGTTCGCCGGGTCGGTGCCCATCGAGCAGGTCCCAGTGCCGTGCAGGCCGCATTCGGTCATCTTGCGGACCTCGGCGACAAGCGCGTCCTCGTCCGTCATGTCCGCGCCGGGCATCCGCTCCGCCCCGATATAGGGCGCGAGCGCGGGCATGGCGGCGAGTTTGCGGAACAGCCGGAACAGACCCATCGCCTTGCTCTGGTCATAGGGATCGCTCCACATTCTGGGATCGATCACCGGTGCATCGCGGTGGTTGGGCGAGGTGAGAGTGACGGTGCCCCGGCTCTTCGGGCGCAGATGGTAGCCCGAGAACGTCAGGCCCGGCCGGTCGGTCAGCGGGCTGCCAGGGCGTTCAGCCATTTCATTGATGGTGCGCATCGCGAAGGGCGCTGCGGCGACTTGATATTCGGGCCAGTCGTCCAGCCCCTCGGTCGAGATCAGGCCGGTGATCGGCATACCCACCCGCGCGAGCGGGCCAGTGCGGGTAATGAAATAGCGCAAGGCATTGCGATACAGCCGCCAGCCTAGAAACTCTCGATTGTTGCCAGGGTCATTCCGCAAGTCGAACGATACGCCCATCTTCTGGTGATCGGCGAAGTTCTGGCCGACGGCCGGGGCTTCATGCGCGATCGCAATGCCGAGCCGTTGCAATTCCGCGCCCGGCCCGATGCCCGACAGCTGGAGCAATTGCGGTGAGCCATAGACCCCGGCACTGACGATCACCTCGCCCGCCTCGATCGCTTCCTCGACGCCGCCACGCTCGCATACCACGCCCCTCACGCGGCCCTCGGCTATAGTCAGGCGGGTGACTGCGGCGGGGTGAAGAACGGTGAGATTGCTGCGCGAGCGCACCGGCGCGACGAAGGCCTCATAGGTCGATTGCCGCTTGCCCTTGCGGTCGACCGTATATTGCGACCGGCCCGCGCCGGTAATGCCGGGGGTGGTGATGTCGTCGACCCACGGCATCCCGCCCTCGGCGAAGGCCCCGGCGAGCGCATCGAACACCGGTCCCTTATAGTCTGATGGCGTGATCTGCTGTTCCCCATCGGCCCCGCGGCCGGAATGGGCTCCGGGAGCGCGGTAGCTTTCGAAGCGAGCGATGCAGCGCGAGATCTCGTCCCAGCCCCAGCCGGCCAGGCCCATTGCCTTCCAGCCATCGTAGTCGCGCGGCATGCCGGGGAGATACCACGTGCCGTTGATGGCCGAAGACCCGCCCAGCCCGCGGCCATAGGCGTGCATTTCCTTGCGCCTGCCGGGCTGCTGCGCGACCGGAAAAGCCCGGAAATAGGCCGGATTGCCCATGATCTTCACGAAGCCGCCGGCCATCAGGATAAACGGGTGATTGTTGCGTCCGCCATCCTCGATCAGCAGCACCTGACGGCGCGGATCGGCGCTCAGCCTGTTGGCAAGTACGCAGCCCGAAGATCCTGCGCCGACGATGATATAGTCGAACCGGGCCAAGCCCCTCTCCCTCCGACGCAAACTGGAACCTTGATTTCTATTTTTCCAACACCACGCTTGACCGTCTGTCAAGCAACAATTAGAAACGACATTCTAATTATAGCAGGAGAGAGCGATGTTGCCGGTTGAACGGATCATCGGAGAAGAAGGGCTGTCCGCCACTGATCAGGGTCTTCGGCTAGCGATGCGCCTGCCCTGGTATCGCTCGCTGCCGTTTTCGGTGGTCGAGGTGGGCGGGGTGACGATCGACGGCGCGCCAGTCGATCTGGCCGAGGCTCATATCGAGTTCGGCGGAGTGGTCTGGCCACTGGCGGAGAACGGCGAGAAGACCAACGCCTTCTGGTTCGTGCGAGACAGCGCCTTTTTGCACATGCCCGGCATCGATGCAGCGACGGGCAGCGAGCATGATGTCGCGCTCAGCCTGTTCATCAGCCCGCCCTACATTCCGGGCATGCGCCGGACCAATGTGCAAACCCAGCGCCTGCGTGTCGCCTGAAGGAGCCCCTGACATGATCAGCACCACTGCCACTGGCCCGCAGACGGGCGTCACGCTCTATTCCTTCACCAACGCCTGGCTCAACCGCAAGTTCGAGCTGGACGGGCTGCTGCATGAAGTCGCGCGGCGCGGGATGGGGCCGAACATCGAGATCATCGGCTTCCAGAATTTCCGCGAATTTCCCGATGTCTCCGATGAATTTGCCGAGACGTTCAAGCAGATGGTGGCCGAAGCCGGGTTGAACCCTGTGTCCTGCGCGATCAATTCCGACCGCTTCCTGAAGCCCGGCCAGCAGCCGATCGACGATGCGACGCTGGTCGAATATCACAAGCGCCAGTTGCGTTCTGCCAAGAAGATGGGCTTCAGCCTGGTGCGCTACCAGTTCGCGCTCCCTGTAGAACTGCTGCCCGCAATCGCTCCCTATGCCGAGGAACTCGACATCCGCATGGGAGTGGAGGTCCACGCGCCGATGTGGGCCGGCCACCCGGCGGTGCAAGCTTATGGCGAGATGTATGACAAGCTCGATACGCCCTATCTAGGCTGGATCCCCGATTTCGGCGGCACGGCCAGCCGTATCCCGGAATCGATGCTCAACGCTGCGCGTGCGGCCGGGGCTAAGGAGAGCTTGATCGACAAGCTCAAGGAGGTCTGGGTCGAGCCTGGAATGAGCCACGAGAAGGCCGGGCGCCTGCGCGCATGGGCACTGGGCGAGGGCCACGCGCCTGAACATATCCAGGCGGCGAGTCTCGCTTTCTTCATCCTCTCCAACAACGATCCGAAGAGCTGGGCCGCGCTGGTCGATCGCACCATCCACATTCACGGCAAGTTTTACGGCATGACCGACGAGGGCCATGAAGAAGCGATCGATTACGAGACGATCCTTCCGCTGTTCCGCGACGGCGGCTTCACCGGCACGCTGGTGAGCGAGTGGGAAGGCCACGCCTATCTGCCGGATGACGGCTTCGATCAGGTCGAAAAGCATCAGGCGATGTGCCGCCGGATCTTCGCCGAAGCTGCCTGAGGGGCGATAGCTGTGTAACGGGTGGGGATGGGGCAGGGCCGACGAGGCGCCTGCCCCTTTTGCGGTCAGGCGGGGACGGCTTGGCTATCGCGCAGGGCATCGACCTTGGTGCGGTCGATCCGCAGGGTGCTCACCAGCCAGGCCATGGCGCCGCCTGCAAGCACGATCAGCGCCAGCACGAACCACGCTAGCGCATCGATCTTGCCCTGCGGCATCTGATCGACCGGCATGCCTACGGGAAAGTCGATCACGCCGAGGAACGACCCGGCCAGCAACGCCACAGCGCCGCTGCCCAGTTGCAGGCCGATGAACATGAAGCTCGCCACCATGCCCTGCGCCGGGCGACCGGTGTCATAGCTGTGTTCGTCTCCGATCTCGTAGGTCACGACATTGAAGGGCACGACGTACAGCCCATAGGCCACCCCGCCCACGAAACGCAGCCCCGCGATAAGCGCACCCATGGCGGCTGAACCGGCGGCCGGGGCCAGCCCGCCCAGCGGCAGCAGCACAGCCAGCGCTTGCACAGCGAAGAAGGAGACCAGCCCGATCACCATCGCCTGCCGGGTCGAGAAGATCTTTAGGAACAGCGGCGCCAGCCCCATCGCCATCAGCGAGCCCACCGTCGCCGCCATCAGCAGCCGGGGCGTCCAGCTCGCGTCGAGCTGCCAGAAATAGGTCGCGAGATGCAAGGTCAACTGGTTGATGACCGAATTCACGAACAGCACCAGAAAGGCGACCAGCAGAAGCTTGCCGATATTGGGCGTGATCCGCACCGCGCGGATGAGACTGGCGAGCACTGCAAGCGGGCCCGAGCCGCTGTCGGCGGTCGGCGTCGCTATCATCTCGCCGGCCTCGATAGCGCGGGCTCGGCGATATGTGCCGATCGCGCCTGCCAGCATCAGCACGCCTCCCAGCCCCGCAACGAACAGGCCGAAACCGGGGTAGGGCGCCGGGTTGAGCTGCGGCTTGGGAAAGCCCGGCGAGCTTACGAAGAACACCCCGAAGGCGACCGCCGGAACGGTCAGGATCACCAGCTGGTTGCCGACGTTGCGCAGCACCGCCACGAGCCGCCGCTCGGCGGTGTCGGTCGTCAGCTCTCCTCCCAGCGCATAGGCAGGGACCGTCCACAAGGAGATGCCGCACCGCGCCAGCAGGCCCCAGCCGAGCAGCCAGGCGAGGATTCCGAACTGCGCCATCCCGGCGGGCGGCGCAAAGACCATCGCGATACCGAGGCAAAAGGGCGCAATCGCGGCAAACATCAGCGTGTGCCGCCGCCCCAGCCTGCTGCTGCGCATCTGGTCTGACACTGCCCCGATCCATGGATCGACCAGCGTATCGAAGACGATGATGACGGCAATCGCGATGCCGATCAGCCATCCCGAAAGGCCTACAACCTGCGCATAGAAGAACAGAACGAAGGCGTCCCAGGCGAAGGATTTTACCAGTTCGGGCATGGCGCAGATCAGCCAGGCGATTCGCTGCTGCCAGCTCAGGCGCTGCGAAACCTGCGGCGTTGACGCCATAGCCTCGTCTCCCTCTCCCTGACGCGCCTCTTCGGGCGCGCCATTATTAGAAGGAGTACTCTAATTGAGGGTGGCGGCTTGTCAATCCGCGCGGAGATAGGCGAGGCACATGCGGGCAAGTTCGCGCTTCATGGCTTGCCAATCATAGGCGTGCGCCGCCTCCCCGCTCGATCCGAGGCTGAGCTGGCGGGCAAGGGTCGCGAAGATCACGTGATAGCCGGTCTGGGCCTTGACCACATGGTCATCATCGCCGTTCCCGCCAAACTCTTCCGCATAGGCCAGCATGGCCTGTGCCGCGTCACGCTCGGCGCGCATGGCGTGCTCCTTGCCCGGTATGGCGACCTGTGCATCGAACTCGGCGCGATTCATCGTCAGGCGCAACAGCGGCGCATGCTTGCGAAGCACTTCCGCATAGCCTCCGACATAGGCATAGATGAATGACGCGAGGTCCGGGCATTCGGCCTGCAATCGCTGCACCAGCCCGGTTTCCTCGGCGGCCAGAGCCTCGAGCGCTTCGGCGATCACGCCGCGCACCAGATTGTCCTTGCTCTCGAAGCGCAGATAGATCGACCCGATCGATACCTGACCGCGCTCGGAAACTTCCTGAAGCGTGAATTCCTCGTTACCGCGTTCCAGCATCAGATCGCGGGCGGCTTCGAGCATCCGGCGCAGCGATGCCAGCGAGCGTCCCTGCTGTGGTTTGCGGCTGACATCCTCGACCGCGAAGGCCTTGCCCTCGTTCTTCTTTTTCACACTTCCAGGCATGACAGGCAGACCGTCCCGGCGTTCCAGGCGCAAGAGAGAGGCGTCGACATCAGGCTATCCGTTATCCTGTCAGCAAGCGGTCCATGCAGCACCGCGTCGAAGCTATGTGTGCAACCGCGAACGCCTGTCAAGGAGGCTGGCTTGGCATGCGGTTGACATCGGCCGGGTGCTGGCCGATGCCCACCCCCGGCCATCGCTGCCTGTTTGTCGGCGCGCGGGCCGCTTGCGACTATGCCTGTACCATGTGCCGCCGGTGACCCGCCATGCTGATGGCCCCAGCCAGGACCGCACCGCCGAGGCCGACACAGCCCGTTACCAGAAATGCTCCCTGCATAGACCCGACACTGGCATCGACCAAATGTATCAGTCGCGGCGATTGCGACTGGCCGAGAAAGAACGCCGCCGTCCACATTCCCATGCCGGTGCCCCGGTGGTGATAATCGAACTTGCTCTGCGTCCAGTTGATCAGTGTCGGTACGGCCATTCCCGCTGCCGTCTGCTGCACGATCAGCGCGGCAGCCATCATCGCAGGGCTGGTCGCCATCCCGATGCCGACAAGGCCGAGGCCCATCAGGCTCAGGAAGGAAGCAATCTGAACGCTGTGGCGCTGATTGGACAGCAGCTTGAAGATCGCCGCGCCTGCGAGGATGAAGAACTGCGGGATGAAAATGATCGCTGCATAGGCCTGCGGCCCCTCTACCCCCACTTCGCGGAAAACCAGCGCGCCGTTGATGATGAAAACATAGTAGAGCATCGAACTGAACAACGTCACCGATGCTATCAGGATCAGATTCAGCGCCGGAAAGGGGCTCTTGGGGGTCTCGGTCTCTGCGGCGATGGTCACGCCCTTTTCGGCGGCCTTGCGCGGCTCGAACAGCCAGACGAACATCATCGCCCAGATCGGCAAGGCGACGAGGTAGACGAAGAACACCCCGTTCCATTGCACCGTGGTTGCAAAGCCGACGATCAGCGCCACGAACCCGGCAAGAAAGGGGCCGAGCAGGCCTTGGAGGAACAGCCAGTTCTTGCGTCCCTTCTCGTCCCAGTAATCGCCGATCAGGGTGTTGACGACGGTCAGGATCCCGGCCTCCGATACGCCGAGCAACAGGCGCGAATAATAGATGTGGTCGAGATCGTTCAGCAGCAGCGGGGCAGACCCGAACGCGCCGTAAAGCGCGGTGCACACCAGCAGCAATTTGCGGCGGCCAAAACGGTCGACCAGCAGGCCCGCAAAGGGGGCAAGGATCGCCATCGCCAGTCCCGGCGCTCCGATCATCGCGGGCACTTTGGCGCGCGCATCGGGATCCTCGGCAAAGTGCTGAATCATTGCGGGAACCGCGGGCCCCATCGCCACAATCGCGATGATCGGAAGAAACGCGGCCAGCACCACGATCACGCCTTGCGGTTTCAGGGTCAGATCCCTGAAAAAATTGGTCATTGCCTGCACGCTTCTCTCTCCCAAGACACGAGCAATTCTTATTATTAGAATATGTGTTCGGTTTTATGAGGCTTTCCCGGCTCGGTCAAGCCTGCAAGCGAAGACGGCTGCACTCCGCCCGAGCGAACTGGCATTGACCGAATGGCTTGTGCTAAAATAGAATGAATATTTCAAAAGTACGGCATGGGAGCGGGATGGTGTTGCGGCGGTTGCGCATGGGGATGATTGGCGGCGGGCCGGGTTCGTTCATAGGTCCGATCCACCGAATCGCCGCGGAAATGGACCGCGAGATCGAACTGGTCGCGGGCTGCTTCTCGAGCGACCCGGCCAGAAGCCGCGCAGCGGCCGACAGCTATCGCACTGACCCGGCGCGCGCCTATCCCGATCTCGACGCCATGTTCACGGCCGAGCGCGCGCGGGATGACGGGATCGATTTCGTCGCTGTGGTCAGTCCCAATCACCACCATCTGCCGGCAGCCCGCGCGGCGCTCGCAGCGGGCGTTCCGGTGCTCAGCGACAAGCCTGCGACGGCCACTCTGGCCGAAGCGCGCGAACTGGCCGGGTGCGTTACTGCGGCGGGCCTGCCCTATGCGCTTACCCACACATATACGGGCTACCCGCTGGTGCGAGAGGCGCGGGCACGGATTGCGGCGGGCGCGATCGGTACCGTGCGCAAGCTGGTAGTCGAATATCCGCAAGGCTGGCTGGCAGGCGAAGCGGCGGGCAAGCAGGCTGAATGGCGCACTGATCCCGCCCGCTCCGGCCCGGGCGGCTGCATCGGCGACATCGGCACGCACGCTTTTCAGCTTGCCGAATTTGTCACCGGGTCGAAGGCGGTCGAGTTGCTCGCCGATCTTGCCGCCGTGGTGCCGGGACGGGCGGTCGACGATGATTGCACCGTTCTGCTGCGCTATGACAACGGCGCGCGCGGGGTGCTGCTAGCGAGCCAGATCGAAGTCGGCGAGATGAACGGGCTGCGCATCCGCGTCTATGGCGACAGGGGCGGGCTGCTGTGGCGGCAGGAAGTGCCGAATACGCTGACGATTCACAGCCTCGACGGGCGGACCGAAATCGTCCACGCAGGCGGGTCGCAGCTTGGCTCTGATGCCGCCAGCCGGACTCGCACGCCCACCGGCCATCCCGAGGGATATCTCGAAGCCTTCGCCAACATCTACCGCGATTTTGCCGCTGTGTTGCGCGGCGAACCTGCGCCGCTCTTGCCGGGGATCGGCGATGCCCTCCGCGGCATGACCTTTATCGACACCGCAGTGCGCGCCAGCCGGGACAAGGCCGGCTGGGTGCCGCTCACCGTCTGAAAGGATTGCCTTACATGAAGACCATCAAGGGACCGGCGATCTTCCTCGCCCAGTTCGCCGGGGATGCAGCGCCGTACAACAGCCTGGACGGCATCGCCGACTGGGTCGCGGGAATGGGCTACAAGGGCATCCAGATCCCCAGCTGGGACGCGCGCCTGTTCGATCTGACACTGGCGGCGGAGAGCCAGACCTATTGCGACGAGATCAAGGGGATGCTCGCCGACAAGGGGCTTGCGATCACTGAGCTTTCGACTCACTTGCAAGGGCAGCTGGTGGCGGTCCATCCCGCCTTTGACGCACAGTTCGACGGCTTTGCTCCCCCTGAAGTGCACGGCAATCCCAAGGCGCGGCAGGAATGGGCGGTGGCGCAGGTCAAGAACGCCGCCATCGCCAGCCGACGCCTGGGCCTTACCGCCCATGCGACCTTTTCCGGGGCGCTCGCCTGGCCCTATTTCTACCCCTGGCCCGCGCGTCCTGCCGGGCTGGTCGAGGACGCCTTCGACGAGCTCGCCCGGCGCTGGAAACCGATCCTCGATGTGTTCGACGAGAACGGAGTCGATGCGGCCTACGAAATCCACCCCGGCGAGGACCTGCACGACGGGGTGACCTTCGAGATGTTCCTCGAGCGGGTCGGAAACCACCCGCGCGCCAATATTCTCTACGATCCCAGCCACTTCGTGCTGCAACAGCTCGATTATCTCGCCTTTATCGACATCTACCGCGAGCGGATCAAATGCTTCCACGTGAAGGATGCCGAATTCCGCCCCAATGGCCGTAGCGGAGTCTATGGTGGGTATCAGTCCTGGGTTGACCGGCCGGGTCGGTTCCGCAGTCTGGGTGACGGGCAGGTCGATTTTCCGGCGATCTTCAGCAAGATGGCCGCCAACGCTTTCGACGGCTGGGCGGTGCTGGAATGGGAATGCGCGCTGAAGCATCCCGAACAAGGGGCAGCGGAAGGAGCGCCCTTCATCGCCCGCCACATCATCCGGGTGACCGAACACGCCTTCGACGACTTCGCCGCCGGCGGGGCCGACCGCGCGCTCAATCGCACGCTGATGGGGATCGACTGAGGCTATTCCGCCGGGCAGGGATCAATCGCCGGTCCCGGCCCGGATCCGGCCGATGTCCTCGGCTGACAGATTGCGGATGCGTATGTTGCGGAAGGTGATCTCCGCCGCCTCGAATTCGAGCGCGATCCGGCCGCTGGTCAGGGGCTGGCCGTTGCGGTTGATGATCTTGAACAGGGTGTTGACGATGCGTCCGTTGACCAGATGGGCGGCCTGATCGTCAAAAGCGTAGAGATCGAGCGTGTTCCACCCGCCCAGCCGTTCATAGGGGCCCGAATGCGGGAGCCATTGCCGGGCGAGGTCGCCCGCCACGACCGGCTCCTTGTAAACGGTTGGCAGGCCAGGGAAGAAATTTGGCCACAGCGGGGTGCCGCCCAGCAGAATGCCCTGCACGGCACGGGTGTTGACGGTGACGGCCGAGCCGACATCGCCTTCCTGCACCTGATATTCCACACAGTCGGGGAACAGCCGGTCCCGTTCCGGCCCCATATGATACAGGATGCCGCTGTTGCGCCGCTGCAAGGTGCGGGGCGCAAAGCGGCGGGCACCCCATTTATATTGTAGCTGGAGGTGGTAGTTGGCGCAGGCTTCACGCGTGGCGATATGACCGAAGCTCGCCTTGGCAGGCCCGTTGAAGGCGGGACCCAGCATGTGGATCAGGCCCCCGCTCCGAAATTGCACCGCCCGGTGTGCATCGCCAAGGCCGGTGCCCTCCTGCCATATCGTCCACTCACCGGCTTGCCTCTCGCCGAACAGAGGCCGCCAACCGGACAGCTCGGCAGCGTCCCGCGCGAAAGCCGGCCGCTGCACAGCACCGGCTGCCGCAGTGGCGGCGATCCCAGCCAGAAGCGCGCGGCGATCCATGATCATGTCAGCTTACGCCCTGGCCGTTGGGCGATTCGCCCCGTCACGCGGCCAGCGCCAGTTCCCTGGTGGCCGACAATGTGGGAACGAAGGGCAGGTAGGAAATGCGCTTGCGCACCCCGACCGTGACCTTGTGCGGACCGGGCGCAAGTTCTGTACCGAGAACACTGACCAGCGCCTTCTCCCCGAAGTTCCAGCGGTTGTCGTAGCAGTTTTCCATCTCGTCCAGCGTATAGGTCTTGCCGCGCACGGTGAAGCGGACCGCCTCGCGCGGGTATGCAACGCCATCCACAGTGACGGCGATGTCCTCCACCATCGACAGCCCGAGACCGCGGTAATAGGGCAGGCGGACTTCCAGCGCGAAGCCCCCTTCGACAGCTGCGAGGCTGCCGGCGACGATCATTTTGTGGTCCATCATGGCCAGGAGTCTCCTCAGGCAGCCAGGGGGGTCTTGAGGGCGGGCATTTCGGTCTCACCCAGCAGGCGGGAAAGCATCACCTGCTGGCGGCGCACCTGTTCGACCGAGTTGGGTTCCTCCACATCCTCGATCCAGCGGTTGCCTTCATATTCCGAGCAGATGTAGCCGGTGTATCCGCCTAGCTTCAGCACCCTCACGATCTCGTCATAGGGAATGCTGGGTTCGACATAGTCTTCGGTCATCTCGTAGAACTTGCCATGGATGTTGTGGATGCGCGGCATGTAATCGAGCATCCGCTTGGGCTCGAACGCGGCGTTGTGGCGCAGGGTTTCGGCCATGGCGATGGCAGGGCCGGTGCCGCCCATGTCGCGGACGTTGAGGATCACATATTCCGAAAGGACGCGGTCTTCATAGGCCTTTTCGATATAGTCGGCGATGTTGGCGGGCACGCCGATGCGCATGAATTTTTCCTTCCATACGCGCGGGAAGCTGAACAGGAACATGCCCATGTCCGGCAGGAAACCGAGTGCGTCAGAACCCGATTTCTCGAAGGCTTCGGCGTGGCGGATGATCCAGGGATGGTCGAAATGCAGCGGCGCGTGCACTTCGATCAGGATCTTGATGCCCTTCTCCTCGGCGTAGGGCGCTGCCGCGACCAGCACTTCGGGCGCGATCGAGACCAGCGCGCGGATGAACTTCATCCCCAGCATGGCACCGAAGTCGATGTCCTTCTTCACGCTCGCCACCTGCTCGTCGAAGGGCATGGGGCGACCCTTGTAGCGCTTGTAGTCGAGCATGAAGTCGTGACTGATAGCGACGCCGCCGTGGCGCGCCATGCTGTCATGCCAGGCTGCGATATCGGCATCATCGATCCCGCATTCAGGCCAGCCCCAGAAAGACTGCTCGCCGATCACCTCGATCCCGTTCGCGCCCAGCTCGCACGAGATGCGGATGCAATCGTCGCGCGTCAGCGTGCCGTCGAAGGTGTCGTTCTGATAGGAATAGAGGCTGACGCCTCGCTTGATCTGACTGGTCATTGTCGCCCTCTCCACATTTGGGTCAAATTGTCGGAAGGCGGGCCAGAACGGGCCGGTTTTGAACGGCTGGTTCTGAATTCTCTCCCTGGGGCATGCGCCCAATTAGAATATTTATTCGTATAAACATGCGCGGTGGTCAAGGCCTGAGACATGCCCTTGCCCAAATAGAATTAAAGTACTATTTTCAGTGTAATCTCGGAGGGGAAAAGGGTAGATGCCAATGCGTCGCCTGCTGGCGATATGGCGCGGGCGCCGGCGGCCTATCGCTGTCGCTGCGGCCCTGCTGCTGATCGTCAATCAACGGATTCCGGGCGCCGTCCATCGGTCGCGCAGAGAGACGGATGCGATGACCCAGAATGCGATCATCATTCCCATGTTCGCACTGGTGTTCGCACTGGTCGTTGCGGTTGCACGAAAGCAGACGCCCTGACCCTTTTCCAGCGCCTCGGAACCTGTCCGTCTTGCTACCAAGGAAAACCGCTCATGCCTTTCGAATTCAGCGTCAGCCTCGAATATATGTTCCACGAAGCCGGCGATCGGCTGGAAGATCGCATGGCTGCAGCTGCTGCGGCGGGCTTCCGGAAAGTCGAGATCTTCACCACCGCCAACCGCGATGTGTCCAGCCTCAAGGCGGCGCTGGCTGCGACGGGGTGCGAGTTGCTCGCCACGGTTACCGATCCCCGCATTGCGCTGGTCATGGCCGACCAGCATGACCGTTTCCGCGAGATGTTCGCGCAGGCCGCAGCCGAGGCGGCCGAGCTTGGGGCGCAGGCGATCGTTGTACCTTCGGGCATTGCGGTGCCCTACATGAAGCGCCCCGCACAGCTCGACATCGTCGCCGGAGCCATTGCCAGCATCGTGCCCGTCGCCGAGGCGCACGGGCTCACCATCTTGCTGGAGTCGGTCAACACCCGCGTCGATCATCCCGGCGTGCTGTTCGGCATGACCGAAGACGCGGTGGCGGTGATCGAGAAGATCGGCAGCCCGCATGTCATGCTGCTGTATGACGTCTATCATTCTGTCACCGAGCGCGAGGATCCCTTCACGGTTCTGCCCAAGGTCGCGAAGCACCTCGGCCACATCCAGATCGCCGATGCGCCGGGCCGGGGGGAGCCGGGATCGGGCAAGATCGACTGGGCGGCAATCCTCAAGCTGATCGAGGAAGTCGGCTACACCGGACCGATCGGCCTCGAACTGAGCCCGGCAGATAGCGATACCGCCGCTGCACTCGCCTCGATCAGGACGCTCGCTGCATAACGCCTGGCCGTCAGGGTGCGGGCTGCCCTGTGCGGCCTGCTGCAGTATGCAGCTTAAGCTTTGCAAGCAGGTCCGCATGGGCCAGCCGCACGTCGAGCCGGGTGTAAACGCGGATGCTGCGTGCGGGCAGGGCTTCGCCGAAGTGCATGTCGTCAAGAATGCGGCGCGCGGGCTGATCGCGATACTCGCTGCTTTCGGAAGCGATTGCTGTCAGCAGAACCGGGGGGCTGTCCCCCATGGGCCAGGCGCCGCCCAGCGTCACAAAAGACGGGGGCCGGGTGAATTGATCATAGAGCCACTCGGTAAAGGGCGAGATCGGACGCAAGTCTGCTGCCATTTCCGCAATCGACATTTGCATTTGACGATAAGCTGGCTGCGGCACTTGCCACAGGGGGATCGCGCTGGCTTCGATGACCGCGCGTGCCGCCGCGATATCGGTGGCAAGATTATACTCCCACCCCCCGTCGGGGTACGCTCCGCCGCCGATCCAGATCAGCGTCATCCTGTCTGCAATGTCGGGAGCGTGGTGCAACGCTTCGGCTACATTTGTAAGCGGCCCGCCGCAGCACAGGAAGAGCGGCAGGCCATGGCTGCGGCGGGCTTCGGCGATGATGGCACTTGCCGCCGGTGATGGTGTGTCGCCTGCCAGGCCCGGCCTCTCCAAGCCGGTTGCAACCGGCACCGGCGTGCTGTGGCCAAGCCGCAGCATCATTTCGCGCGCCAACTCGCTCCCCCGCTCTGCCGTTTTGCCCTTGGCAACGCCCGAGGGCGTCAGTTTCGGGTCGAGGAACGAGGACGTGATGAGCACGGTTTCGGTGGTGGGCGACAGCAATTGATGCGCCAGCGCCAGCAGCCCGTCGGGATCGCCCGCGAAATCATTGTCCACGATCACCCGCGCCGATGGGCGCTGTGGGATGCTCGACGCGGCCTCAGCCTGCCGGGGCAGCAACTGAGCCAGACCGGCGGCGGCAAAGCCGGTCAACATCGATCGACGGTCGAATGTCATGCGTCAGATATCCAGCCAGCGATGATGGCGCGGACCCAAGCCGGCTCGCCGCTCTGCTTGATGCAGGTGTGATCAATCATTGTGCCGCCTTCCTCATCGCCTGAGTCGCAGATGCCGGGCAGGCGACGAAATCCGCGCCCGCACCGTAGAAGCGGACGGCGGCATCCGCATGGTCAGGGGCCGAGACCATCACGCATAACTGCACGCCGAAGCGCAGCGGCAAGGGCGCGGGCAGCGGCAAGGTGCTGAGCTGGCGGTTGGTTTCCGGGCAATAGGGACGGAATTCGGGGCTCGGCTCAAACGGCACGGGCATGGCCGCAGGGCTCTGCATCCGGGCGGTCAGCTCGATCCGGTCCATCCCGCCGTGCTGCACCGTGACCCAGCGGATCGCCGCGCCCTCCAGTGTCTCCCACAGCAGGCTCACCGAGGCGAGGGCGAGCGGCCGACCATCTAGTTCCACCGGCGTGGGAAAAGGCCAGTGGAACCACACCGTCTTGCCCGCCTTGATGGTGAAAGTGGTGAAGAACCCGCGATAGAACCCGCGTCCCTCCGACCAGTCGGCCCCGTCGACGATGCCGAGGAATTCCGGTCCGCATTCCTGCGCCACGACGGCGGCAGCGGGCACCCAGTGGCGCGCGAGGATGGTCACAGGCTCAGCCCCATGACGGGTCCTTCCCCGGCCGCCACTTGATAGAGCAGCCAGCGCTGGGGATTTGCGGCTGGGGTGCCGGAGCGCCTGTCAGCAGCGCGTCGGCGGCGCGGCGCATGTCCTCGCCCGTCACCGGCACATCGGTGCGCTGCGGCGGTGCCCCCGGCACCGGGGGGTGCGGCAGGCGCGGGCGGCTGGCGCAGAACTGGCCGGTGTAGAACAGCCTGCGATCGGGACCGTAGAGGAAAAAATCGGGGGTGCAGATTGCGTTATAGGCCAGCGCCACGTCCTGGCTTTCATCATGCAGATAGGGGAAGGGCAGGTCGTGCGCCCTCGCGAACTGCTGCATGTGCGGATAATCGTCTTCCGGAAATTCCTCGGGCGAGTTGGAGGAGATCGCGACCACCTGCACTCCCTTGGGGGCATATTCACGCGCGAACGCGATCAGCCCGCCCAGCATGTGCAGCACCACCGGGCAATGGTTGCAGATGAAGGTGACTAGCAGCGCGGGAGCATCGAACTCGCCCATTGTTCGGACGCGCCCATCGGTATCGGGCAGCGCAAACGGGGGAGCCTGTCGGCCGTAATCGAGCTGGCGCGACCATTTGAGCATCGTCTCTCCACTCCTTTATAAATAGAATTTGTATTCTTATATGCGGCTTTATAGAGTGGGACAAGCATAAGACGCGGCACGGAGAGGGCTGAGACGATGGATGAGCAGCAGCCGGGGGGCTGGAATCGCAGGACATTTCTGGGCGCGGCGGCGATACTCGCGGCGGTCGTCGACCTTCCGGTGGCCGCGATCCGTCTAGACCTTCTTGATGCCGGCGAAGCGCCGAGCGAACGCCGGCGCGACCTGATGCGCATCGTCAGCCAGATCGTTATCCCCCGGACCGATACGCCGGGCGCAGGCGACGTCGGTACAGGCGATTTCGTGCTGCTCGGTCTCGCGCACGGGCTCGAAAAGTCTCGCGCGCGCCTGCCGAAGGAAGCGCCTGAAGCGCTGATCCGCTATGCGCGCAAGGACGGCTCATTCGATCAGGCCGCCTGGCTCGAGGCTGAACTCGATGCCCGCTCCAGAGGCGATTTCTTGAGGGCCGCCCCCGATACCCAGGCGAAGCTGCTCGCCGCACTCGATGCCGAAGCCTATGCTCAAGGCGTACGCGAACATCCGTGGCGTACGGTCAAAGCGCTGATCCTCACCGGCTATTATACCAGCGAGCCGGGCGGTTCCCAGGAGCTGCAGTTTGAACTGGTGCCCGGCACCTATGTCCCCGACATCCCCGTTACGAAGCAAACCCGCGCTTTCTCGAGCGACTGGACTGCGGTGGATTTCGGCTGAGGCGGGAGGGCAAAGACCATGGATTTCGACGCAATTGTCGTGGGTTCGGGCATTACCGGGGGGCTGGCCGCGAAGGAGTTGACCGAAGCGGGCCTCAAGGTGCTGATGATCGAGCGCGGGCGCAATATCCGCCATCAGCTGGACTATGAAACCGAGATGAAGACCCCGTGGGAGATGCCCTTTCGCGGTGCGGGCGATCAGGCGATGTATGCGCGCGAGCACCCGGTGCAGATGCTCAACCGCCACTTTAACGAATACACCCAGGGCCACTTCGTCAACGATGCGCAGAACCCCTATGCGACCGCCGAGGGAGCGGATTTCAAATGGTTCCGCTCGTACCAGCTCGGCGGTCGCTCGCTGACCTGGGGGCGGCAGGCCTATCGCTGGTCCGATTATGATTTCGAGGCGAACAAGCGCGACGGGCATGGTACCGACTGGCCGATCCGCTATGCCGATCTCGCGCCCTGGTACGACAAGGTGGAGGAATTTATCGGTGTTTCGGGGGCGGCGGAGGGGCTGAAACAGCTACCCGATGGCCGTTTCCAGCCGCCGATGGCGCTCAATCCGGTCGAACAGCATGTGCGTGCAGTGCTGAAGGCCAATTGGCCCGATCGCTGTCTGACAATCGGTCGCACCGCCAACCTCACGGAGGCCAAGGGCGAGCGCGGGACGTGCCAGAATCGTTCGATCTGTGCGCGCGGCTGTTCGTTCGGGGCCTATTTCTCCACCCAGTCGAGCACCCTGCCCGCCGCGATGGCGACAGGGCGGCTCACCCTCATCACCGATGGGGTCGTCGAAAAGCTCGATTTCGATTCCGCCACCCGCCGCATCACCGGTGTCCGCTATCTCGACCGCAATACCAAGGAACGCAAGACTGCGACGGCGCGCATGGTGTTCCTCAATGCCGGAGCGTTCAACTCGGTCCACGTGCTGCTTAATTCGGCCAGCGAGGCGATGCCGAACGGGCTAGCCAACTCCAGCGGCGTGCTCGGCACCCATATCATGGACCATGCCAATACCCTGTCGGCGATCGCGCTGATGCCGGGCTTCGAGGATCGCACCAGCACAGGCAACCGCCCCACCGGCGTCATCGTCGCGCGCTATCGCAACATGGACGAGATAGACGGCGAGGGGCACACGCGCGGCTATTCGTTCCAGGGCGGCGCATTGCAGAGCACCTGGACGGCGGGCAAGCGCGATCCGGGGATTGGCGCCGGGCTGAAGGAAAGGCTGCAGAAGCCCGGCATGTGGCGGATGGTACTGGTCGGCTTTGCCGACTGCGTCCCGCGCGCCAGCAACCGACTGACGCTCGATCACAAGGCGGTCGATGCAGATGGCATTTCGCAGCTCAGCATCGCCTTTGCGTTCGGCAAGGAAGAACGCGCGGCGCTGGCACAGGCCAAGGCCGATGCGGGCGAGATGCTCACCAAGGCAGGCGGTCAGGTGATCATGGGCTTTGACCAGCCCGGTGCCGGCGGCACCGCGATCCACGAAATGGGCGGCGCACGCATGGGCCACGACCCGGCAACATCGGTGCTGAACAAGTGGAGCCAGGCGCATGACATCGCCAATCTGTTCGTCACCGATGGTGCGCAGATGAGCTCGTCCGCCTGCCAGAACCCCTCGCTCACCTATATGGCGCTGACCGCGCGGGCCTGCGATGCTGCGGCGTCGATGCTGCGCGAGGGCAAGCTCTGATCGTGAGCACCCCGCCTCCGGCCCTGACACCGCGCCAGCAGAATCTGGCGCTGATGACGCTGATCGTGGCTGTGGTCCTCGAGATCGTCGATCTGACGATCGTCAACACTGCGCTGCCTGCGATCACGGCCGGTCTATCGGCCTCGGCCGAGGCGGTGCAGTGGACCGTGGCGGGCTATGCGCTGAGCTTTGCGCTGCTGCTGATGGCGGGCGGCCGGCTGGGCGATGCGCTGGGCTATCGTAGGGTTTTCCTGCTGGGCGTCACGTGCTTCACGATCGCCTCGGTCGCCTGTGGCCTCGCCCAGACGCCCGAGCAACTGGTGCTGGCGCGGCTGACGCAGGGTGCGGCGGGGGCGATCATGTCGCCGCAGGCGCTGGCGCTGATGCAGGTGCTGTTCACCCCGCTGGAGCGCGTATCCAAGCTGGCGCTGTTCGGTCTGGTGGGCGGGCTCGCCGCAATTGCCGGGCCGGTTCTGGGCGGGATGTTGATCGAACTTGACCTGTTCGGACTCGGGTGGCGGCTGATCTTCCTCATCAACCTGCCGATCGGGCTGTTTGCGCTGGCGTCGGGCTGGCTGTTCCTGCCCGACCGCAAGTCGGCGCATGGTAGCGGCTTCGATGGGACGGGGATCATGCTGTTCGGGCTCGCAGTGCTGTGCCTGTTGTGGCCGCTGACCCGGGTTGAGGGCGGCTGGAGCTTTGCAGAGCCTCTGGTGCTGGCGCTGGCCGGGCCGCTCGCCTTCCTGACCTGGCGTCATGCCAGCCTCCGGGTGCGTAGCGCTCGCGCGGCGGTGTTCGATCCTTCGCTGCTGACGATCCGTCCGTTCCGGCTGGGGCTGGGCATCTCCATCGCCTTTGCCGCCGCCAATGCCGGCTTTCTGCTGATTTTCGCGTTCGCCCTGCAAAGCGAGCGCGGCGAGAGTGCGCTGACTACCGGACTGCTGCATATGCCGTTCGGGCTAGGCGCGATGATCGGCATTGCGGTGCTCGGGCGCAATTTCCTTCCGCGCTTCGGCAAGTGGGTGTTGGTCGCGGGCGGGGCAGCGATGCTGGTTTCGGTGCTGACGATCCTCGCCGGGATCGGGCTGTGGCAACTGCCTTGGACCGTGCTGGTGCTGCCGCTGGTGCTGGCGGGGCTGGGAATGGGGTCGCTGTCAGGCTGCATCGCTCCGGTGACCTTGGCGCAGGTCGACAAGGATCATGCGGGCGCCGCCAGCGGGATGCTCAAGACTTCGCAGCAGATCGGCGGCGCGCTCGGAATCGCGCTCAACGGGAGCGTCTATTTCGCGCTGTCGGGCAAGGGTTTGATCTTGCCCTCGCTGGCGGCGGGGTGTGTGATCGCCGTGGTGCTGGCGATCACTGCCGGGCTCGCGCTGCGCCTGCCGGGAGTGATTTTCCACCCCGAACCCGCCCGGAGCGACGCCGCCTAGAGTGCGTTCACGATGGGTGAACACACTCTAGGCGTTTGATGCCGCATTTTCCGAACCGTTGACCGAATCCGGTCAACTTGAGAATGCTCTGGACACCGCGCTGTGCCGGGCCGCAGCTCTGGTCAGGGCTTTGGACCTGCCTGCGGCTCCAGCATGCCGATCACCCCCATCCAGCGGTGCAGCAATGTGATCCAGTCCTCACTGGCCTTGCCTTTGGTGCCCTGCGCCAGACCAAAGCCGTGGCCGCCATTGGCCAGCAGGTGAAATTCCAGCGCTGCGCCCGCCGCGCGATAGCTGTCGACCAGCGGCAGGCCCTTCTCGCGCTGCAGCAGGAAATCATCTGCGGCGATCGCTACGAACATCGGTGGCGCTTTGGCGGGTACCGCCATCGCCGCCATGTTGGGATAGATCGGCGCGGCGAAGTTCGGCGCGTCGACTCCGCCATGCTCGACCACGCTGCGGGTCAGAAAGCCGCCTGCGGAAAATCCCATGAAGCCCACGCGCTCCGGATCGATGCCATAGGCTGCAGCATTCGCGCGCACGTGGCGTAGCGCCGCCAATCCATCAGCAAGCGCGGGCGGCGTAGTGTCGCCGGGCGGAGAGAAGCTCGCCTTGCCCCCGTTGCGCACGGCATTGTTCTCGTCGCGAAACTGGTTGTTGTCGCGCGGTGTGGGGAGAAGGCGATATTTCAGCACAAATGCGGCAATGCCGTTATTGGCCAGCCAGCGTGCCACCTGCCAGCCTTCATGATCAATCGCCAAGCCCAGGAAAGCGCCGCCCGGAGCGACGATCACCGCGGCCCCCGTCGAAGGTCCGGCAGGCAGCACCGGCACCAGCGTGGGCTTGTTGACATTGCGCACGCCGATCACGCCGCTCTGCGTCATCCATTGTTCGTTGTCGGGTGTGTCGGCCGGCACCGTAGGCAGGAAAATCTCGCCCGGCTGACGTGGTTCTGCGATCTCGACATAGTCGGCGTAGAACTTTTGCGCCTGCACCGGGCAAGCGCAGATTGCAGCCAACGCGGCTGCCCGAATCATTCGTTTCATCGCGTGTCCTCTCCCCTATCCTGTTTCGCCATCCTGCCCAGATCGTTCTGCAGTTGCGCCGCACTGGGCAATCTGAGCAATTGACGATGAAATAAAAATAGAATTATCATTCCTTAAAATACAGATGCGTCAGATGCGCAAGGAGAGGTGCGCGATGTTCGAAGATCGGTTGCGGGACGACGTCGGGTTAGCCTCGACGCTGCGTGCCCCGGTTCAGGGGCGCAGCCGTGAATCCTATGGACGGATGATGGTCGCTGCCGAGCAGTTGCTGGGTTCTCGCGGGAACGGCGACTTCACGCTGGCTGAAGTCAGCCGCGCGGGCCGGGTGTCGATTGGCTCGATCTACAACCGTTTCGAGAACAAGGAAGCCCTGCTGCATGCGGTGCAACTGCGCATCCTCGAACGGGTCAATCGCGAGATGAGCGAGCGGTTGGCTGGGCAGTTCGGCCGCAATGACGGGCTCGATCAGCTGGTTGCGCGACTGGTGGAGGTGATTGCCGAAACCCTGCGCGCCCATGCCGGGCCGATGGCCGCACTGATGCGGATTGCGACCGATGATCCGCAGGTCTCCGTAACCGGAAAGCGATTCTATTCCGAGACGGTGCGGACCTATTCTTGTGTCCTGCTAAGCCATCGCGAAGATATCGCGCGCATCGATCCCGAGCGCGCGGTCGATAGCTCGTTCCGCATCCTCTATGCCGCGATCGCGCGTTACCTCGGGTTCGGCTCGGCTACCAATGCTGCGTGGGAGGGGGATTGGACGATTCTCAAGGACGATCTCGCCGCGATGATTGCCGCTTTCCTGGGAACGCCGTGAAGGAATGGCACCACGGCGCTCTTTCCTTTGGGGGCAAGCTTGACAGGGATCGGACATGTCATTACTAGAACCTAAATTCTGATATTAATTCTTGTAGGATCCGCACCAAAGCGGACCGGATATCGGGGGAGTGATGATGAAATTCTATGCTGCTTTGCTGGCTTCAACCATGCTTGCCGTTCCTGGCGCGGCCTTTGCTCAGGATGCTGTGCCGGAGGATAATGAGCAATATCCGGGCACCATCGTCGTCACCGCGCAGAACCGCATGCAACGCGTGCAGGACGTCCCGATCGCGATAAGCGTCGTCAGCGGCGAAGCGCTGGTCGAAGCCGGTGTGAACGACTTTTCGTCGATCACCCGTGTCGCACCTGCGGTGAACATCGTTGCCGACACGACCCAGACTCGCGTCTCGATCCGCGGCATTGGCTCGAACAGCAATGATGAAGCGCAGGATCAGGCCGTCGCTGTGAACATCGACGGCGAATATATCAACCGGCCGACCGTCCTGAACGCCGCCCTGTTCGATCTTGAGCGGGTCGAAGTGCTGCGCGGGCCGCAGGGCACGCTCTATGGCCGGAACGCTACGGGCGGCGCGATCAACTTCATCATGCGGAAGCCCGGCAAGGAACTTGGCGCGGACGGCAATATTTCCTACGGCAACTTCGATCAGATCACCATTCAGGGCGGCGTCGATGTGCCTCTCGGCAGCATGGCGGCGATCCGTGTGTCGGGCATCTATTCCAACCGCGACGGCTACAATATCCACCCCAACACCAACACGCGCAGCGGCGATGAGGACACCAAAGCGGGCCGTCTGAGTCTGCGTCTGGAGCCGGCTGACGGCCTCAGCATCAACATCGCTGCCGAGCGGCTGGAGACGCGGGAAACCGTATCGGCGCAGGCCTGGGTCAATTTGAATTCTCCGGAGTTTTCGCCCGGAACGGGTTGCGCCAATGCCGGCTGGACCGATATTGCGCCTCTGATTGCCGGTGGTCAGTGCGTACCGGTTTTGACCAATAATCTGGCGACGATCGACCGTCACCGGTACAATTCTCCCAACAACGGGGTCGGCTTCAACAACGGCAACTCGACGGCTGTACGCGGCACGCTGGTATATGATTTCGATGCCGCGACCTTTACCTATCGTGGCGGCTACCGGAAGACGGATCGCAATGGTGCGACGACCTTGTCCCCTGCCTATCTCTTCTTGAACTTCAAGAGTGACGTCGAGACGCAGAGCCACGAGCTCCGCTTCAATGGTGAGAACGGGCCGCTGACCTGGCAGTTCGGCGGGTTTTACTTCAAGGAAGAGCAGCAGATCAACCGCGGCCTGTTCAATGGCTCCCTGCCGCCTCCCGTCCTCGGTGCTGCTGGCGGATATATCAACTACTTCCGTCGCCCGTTCGTTAACTCGGAAAGCAAGGCGATCTTCGGCCAGACCGATGTTTCCTTGAGCGAGACGCTGACTGCCGTTGTCGGCCTCAGGTACACCGACGACAAGCGTCGCGCTCTCTTCGAGAACCTTGGCAGTGGTCTTCCGGGACCGGCGCGCAACCCCAACCTGTTCAATGTTGGCCCGGTAAGGGTCACCGTCCCGGCGACGGCCGCGCAGACGCAGAACCTGCGGACCAAAGCGGACAAGTTCACTTGGACCGCCGGTCTGAACTTTGAACCCAATGCCGACACGCTGATTTATGGCAAGGTTGCAACCGGTTTCAAGGCTGGCGGATTCGACTCGGTCGGCACCTATGCGCCTGAAACCAACACCACGTACGAAGTCGGTACCAAGCTCAGCTTCGGTGAGGTTCGACAGCACATTTTCAACCTTGCCGCTTTCTATACCGACTATAAGGACCTGCAGGTCAGCGTCTTGATCGACAACGCGAAGGGCGGTCAGATCTTCAACGCCGGTAAGTCGGTGATCTGGGGTGTAGAGGCCGACGCTGTGATCAAGCTGTCGGAGTCGGACACCTTCACTGCGACACTCAACTACATCAATGCCGAGTATAAGGATCTGCTGGCGACTGTCCCCGTGTTCTGCGTAGGCTGTACCCCGACGGTCACCGCGATTTCCGACCTCAATCCGGACCCGGTCATCATCAATCAGCCGAACCTGGCCGGCAACAAGCCACCGATCACTCCGACGTGGACCATCAGTTTGGGCTATGACAAGGTGTTCGACCTGGGCGATGCGGGGAGGCTGACCGCGAGCGCCTTCAGCATCTTCAAGAGCTCCTACTTCAACGACATCTTTAATTTCCGTGACTCGCGTCAGAAAGCCTTCACGCAGACCGACCTTAGCCTGATGTGGGAGCCCGAGAGCCGCCAGTTCAGCGTCCGCGCTTTTGTTCGCAATCTCGAGAACACGCGGCCGATTACCTATGCCGGATTCACCGCTGCGGGGAATGACCGCATCTACAACTGGCAGTTCGCAGCCCCGCGCACCTACGGCGTGCAGCTCGGCTTCGACTTCTGAGGATAGTGGCTCTGCAGACAGGGGCAGAGTCGCAGGGGCCGGACGGGATTTTTCCTTCCGGCCTCAAGTTTTACAGATCTGAGGAATAGCGGGCATGCAAAACCTTGATGTGCTGATCATAGGTGCGGGGATCGGTGGCTTGTCGGCGGCGATTGCCCTGTGCCGTGGCGGACACAAGGTCACGTTGATCGACAAGGACCCGGCCTGGTCGGTCTATGGCGTGGGCATCATCCAGCAATCCAATGTCGTGCGCGCGATGGATCAGTTGGGCGTGCTCGACGACTTCATCGATGCCTCCTGCGGCTTCGATTCGGTCGAAATCTACATCCCCGACGGCACGATGGTCGCGCGCGTGCCATCGCCTCGTCTGGTCGAGGGGCGTCCCGCCAATGTCGGCATCGGACGCAAGGCCTTGCAGAAGGTGCTGGGCGACAACGCCGTGGCGCTCGGCGCGGTGTTGCGGCTTGGCGTGACGGCCGATGCCATCGCCGATGATGGCACTCGCGTCCATGTCACCTTCAGCGATGGCACGAGTGGCGGCTACGATCTGGTTGTCGGCGCGGACGGGGTCTATTCGCAGACCCGCTGCACGATCCTGCCCGATGCCGAAGCGCCTCAGTTCACCGGGCAGGCGGTGTGGCGCTACAATTTTCCACGGCCCGCCGAAATGGATGTGCTGCAGGTTTTCAATGGTCCGATCGGCGCAGGTCTCGTGCCGATGGACGCCGAGACGATGTATATATTCGTCACCACGCCTGAGTTGGACAATCCGCGCTATTCTCAGGAAGGCATGGCCGAACGGATGCGCGAACGCCTGTCGCGCTGCGCCCCGCGCTTGCGGGAACTGGCCGCTCAGATCACCGACGACGAGGGCGTCGTCTATCGTCCGCTAGAGGCGATGCTGGTGCGCGGGCCCTGGCACAAGGGGCGCGTCGTGCTGCTCGGTGATGCCGTTCATGCGACCACGCCGCATCTCGGGCAGGGCGCAGGTATGGCGATCGAGGATGCGATCGTGCTCTCCGAAGAGCTCGCACGCCATGACGAGATCGAGAACGCGCTGCTTGCGTATCGCGACCGCCGGTTTGAACGCTGCCGCTACATCGTCGAATCCAGCCTCGCGATATGCATGGGCCAGCTCGGCAAAGCCCCCCCGGTCGATAACCACAAGGCCACGGCTGAAATGTTCGCCGTCGTTTCACAGCCGATCTGATTCAAAGGAGACAGCGATGAGCCGCGTTACGGAAATCCGTTATGTCGGATATGGCGTGAAGGCATTCGATGCCGAAAAGGCCTATTATGCTGACGTCTGGGGCCTGGAGCCGGTTGGCGAGGATGCCGACCACGCGTGGTTCAAGGCGCAGGGTCATGACGAGCATCATGTGGTGCAGTTGCGCCGCGCAGCGGAAAACCGCGTCGACGTGATCGCGCTCGCCGCCGACAGCCGCGCCGATGTGGAGGCGCTGCGGGGCAAGGTCGCCGAGGCCGGCTGCCTTGTCGTCAGCGAGCCAGCCGATCTGACCTCACCAGGCGGCGGCTATGGTTTCCGTTTCTTCTCGCCCGACGGTTTGTTGTTCGAGATTTCGAGCGACGTAGCGCGCGGCAGCCGCCGCGAACTGGCGCGGTGGGAGGGCGTTCCGCTAAAGATCAGCCATATCGTTCTGCATTCGCCCAAGCATCATGAGGCGGTGGCCTTCTTTACCGACGTGTTGGGCTTCAAGGTAAGCGACTGGCTGGGCGATTTCATGTGCTTCCTGCGCTGCAATTCCGCGCACCACCGAATCGCGATCCTGCCGGGGCCGCCGTGCCTCAACCATGTCGCCTATGACATGCTGAGCGTCGACGACATGATGCGCGGGGCGCACCGGTTGAAGCTGAAGGGCGTCGATATCGGCTGGGGGCCGGGACGGCACACGGCGGGCAACAACACCTTCAGCTATTTCGTCACTGCCGCCGGGTTCGTGACCGAATACACCTCCGAGCTGGAGGAGGTCGATTTCCACACCTACCAGCCGACCGTCTACACGCCGGCGCCGCTGGTGATGGACCAGTGGGGGATCGGTACCGGTGGTCCGCAGACCTTGCCGCATCCGGCACCCAACCCCGGCCTGTTCGCTGTGACGGAAGGCTGACCCGGTGGCCTTGTTCGAATTTTTCCCAAATTACATATGGAACCTCTCGGTCGCGATCGCGATGGAGAGCGGCGGGCAGATCGGCGAAATCATCGACATGTGCGCGCCGATCCGCGATGCGGCGGCCGGCGGCGGTGATGTCGGCACTCCGGCCTTCATGCAGCAATGGGCGGCGATGGGCGGCAAGCTGATCGCGCTGGCGGAAGAGGACGAAGCCAAGGGTCGGGCCTTCAGCGCTTCCGACAAGTTGGAACGCGCCTCGCTTTACTTGTTCACCGCCGAGCGGATGCAGGGCCACGGCCATCCGGGCCGCAAGGAAACCTACGCCCGCGCCCGCGCTGCGTTCGACAGGTCGACCGCGCTCGGCAAGCTCAACCGTGAGCGGGTCGAAATCCCGCTGGCGCAAGGCACCATGCCTGCGCTCTATACCCGCGCGGCGGGGCCGGGGCCGCATCCGGTCGTGGTCTATTGCAACGGACTGGATAGCTGCAAGGAACTGCTCTACTGGTCGCGCCTGCCCGAAGCTTTGGCACGGCGCGGGATTTCGACGCTGTGCGTCGATCAGCCGGGTTCGGGCGAGGCGCTGCGGCTGCAGGGCCTGCCGGTCGATCCCCATTCCGAGAACTGGGCGTCGAAGGCGGTGGACTGGCTGGAAGCACAGTCGGACGTGGATCCCAAGCGCATCGGCATGACCGGCATCAGCCTTGGCGGCCACTTTGCCCCGCGCGCGGTCGCCTATGAACCGCGCTTTGCCAGCGGCGCGGTTTGGGGGGCCAACCACAATTGGCGCGAAGTGCAGGACAAGCGGATGGCGCGCGAGGGTGAGAACCCCGTGCCCCATTACTGGGCGCATGTGATGTGGGCTTTCGGCGCTGCCGACATGGAGGATTTCCTCGCCAGGTCAGCCGAGATGAACTTGAACGGCCATATGGACCGTATCCGGGTTCCCTTCCTCGTGACTCACGGCGCGCAGGATCGCCAGATCAGCGTCGCCTATGCCGATGATCTCTACGATCAGCTCGTCAACGCCCCGCGCCGCGAGAAGGTGATCTTCACCGCGCGCGAAGGCGGGGTGGAGCATGTCGGCGCGGACAACATGGCCTATGGTCGCGACTGCATCGCCGACTGGTTCGCCGAAACGCTGGGAGGCACCTGCGCATGACGTTCAGCACCGAAGCCCGCGTCGCAACGGCGAGCTCGAAGAAATATGCCGCGCAGGTCGGCAAGCACTGGCAGCACAATATGGACGTCACCTTCGATGGCGATGTCGTGACCATCCGCTTTCCGCGCGATGCGCGCGGTGCCGATTGGCCCGCCGATGCGTTGGTGACCCTGTCGCCCGAAGCCGACGCGCTTGTCTGCCGCATCGATGCCAGTGATCCGGGCCAGCGCGACGGGCTGAAGGGTGCCGTCGAGCGCCATGTTGATCGCTTCGCCTTCCGCGAGGGCGAACTTGCCTATGACTGGAAGGACGCCTGATGCCGCGCCGCTTCGTCGACCTGTCGATCACCCTGTGCAACGAAGTCGTCAGCGATCCGCCGTTCCTTCGGCCCGAGATCACCTACCAGAAGCATAGCGAAACTGTGGGGGAACTTGGCCATTTCTTCCCCGGCGTAACCGCCGAGCAGACTCCGGACGGCGCAGGCTTTGCTGCCGTCGAATGGGTGCGCCTGACTACCCATAACGGAACGCACCTTGACGCGCCGTGGCATTTCCACCCTACGCAGGACGGCGGCAAACCCTCGCTCACCATCGACGAAATCCCGCTGGAATGGTGTTTCCAGCCGGGTGTGAAGCTCGATTTCACGGCTCTGCCGGATGGCTATGTGGTGACTGCCGCGGACGTCGAGGCGGAGCTCAATCGGATCGGGCATGAATTGCAGCCGCTCGATATCGTGCTGGTCAACACGGCGGCGGGCAAGGCGCTGGGCGGTCCGGATTATGTCAGCCGTGGCTGTGGCATGGGCTATGAGGCGACGATGTATCTCACCAGTCGGGGCGTGCGGGTGACCGGCACCGACGCCTGGAGCTGGGATGCGCCTTTCGTGCACACTGCGCAGAAGGTCGCCGAGACGGGCGACACCTCGCTGATCTGGGAAGGCCACAAGGCGGGCCGGGAGATCGGCTATTGCCATCTCGAAAAGCTCCACAATCTTGAGGTGCTGCCGCCCAGAGGCTTCACCGTCAGCTGCTTTCCGCACAAGATCAAGGGTGCTTCGGCCGGATGGACGCGCGCTGTCGCGATCTTCGAGGACTGATCGCGGTGCGGCTTGCTACACGTCATGACGGGACACCCGACGGTCAGCTGGTGGTGATCTCCGCCAACGGGGAGGCCTTCCGCACCATATCGGGCTGGTCGAATTTGCTGGATGCGATCACCCACTGGAACGAGGCTGAACCGGCCTTGCAGGCAGCTGCTGCCGCATTGGCGGCCGAGGGCGGAGACCCGCTCGATCTCGCGAGCCTCTCCGCGCCCATGCCGAGGTCATGGCAGTGGCTCGACGGTTCCGCCTTCAACACGCACGGCGAACTGATGCAGATCGCCTTCGGGCTCGACCCGGTCGATGCCTCGCGCCCGCTGATGTATCAGGGGATGTCCGACCGCTTCCTTGCCCCCCATGCCGATGTTCCGGTGCCCGACGAGGGGCTGGGGATCGATTTCGAGGGCGAGTTCGGTGTCATCGTCGATGCCGTCCCGATGGGGGTCAGCAGCGCTGAGGCCGCGCAGCACATCCGGCTGATCGTCCAGATCAACGACTGGTCGCTGCGCGCTATTGCGCCGATCGAGATGAAGACCGGTTTCGGCTGGGTGCAGGCCAAGCCCGCGTGCAGCATGGCGCCCTTTGCCGTTACCCCGGACGAACTTGGCCCCGCCTGGCGGGATGGCCGGGTCTGCATGGATCTTGTGGTCGAATGGAACGGCCGTCGCTTTGGTCGCGTGAATGGCGATCAGATGGCCTTCTCGCTCCCCGAACTGGTCGCCCACGCCGCCCGCACCCGCGATCTGGTGGCGGGCACGATCATCGGCACCGGGACCGTCTCCAACGCCGAATATGCGCAGCGCGGTTCGGCCTGCATCTCGGAAAAGCGCGCGATCGAGATCATAGCTCACGGTGCCCCTCGGACGCCCTTCATGGCGTTCGGCGACGAGGTGGCGATGTTCGGTCTGCTGCCGGACGAGCGCCGCCCGTTCGGTACCATTTCGCAAAAGGTCGTGCAGGCCTGACCGCCGCGCCGACGATAATCACTCGCGCCGGGCTCTCATGCCAGCGCATGAAATCAGGGGAGATGGATCCTTGCCGTCAAAGATCAGCCGGGGCGTCAGCCTCTATTCGTTTCAGGAAGAGATGTTCCTTGGCGCCATGTCTGTCGAGGATTGCGTGGCCTTTGCCGCCTCGATCGGCGCCAGGGGCATCGAGATCCTGCCTGAGCAGAATATGCCCGGCTTCCCGCATCTGAGCGATGTCGAGGTCGATCAGTGGAAGGCGATGGTGGAGCGACATGGCTGCCATTTCACAGCCTATGACATGTTCCTCGACACCAAGCTGCGCAAAGACAAGCTGATGACCGACGACGAGCAGGTCGAGAGCATCGTACGCGATCTCAAGCTGTGCAACCGGCTCGGTATCCGCAACATGCGCGTGCTCGTGTTCGTGCGGCCCGACATTCTGGGCCGCTGCGTGCCATTTGCCGAAGAGCTTGACGTCCACATGGGGGTCGAAGTGCATGCGCCCTGGCATCTCGAACATGCATGGATTCTGCGGACGATCGAGGAGGCCGACCGGCTCGGCACCCGTCACCTCGGGATCCTGCCCGACATGGGCATCTTCATGAAACATTATCCGCCTGCATTCCGCGCCCGGTTCGAACGGCAAGGCGCGCGGCCCGAAGTGGCGCAGTTCATCGTGGACAGCCACGAAGCCAAGATCATGGCCGAATACACGATCTATGAGGTCGCAGTGAAGATGCAGGGTAACAAGGCCGAGGTCGCCATGGCCGAAACCCTGCGCCATGCGCCCTATGCCAATCCCAAGCGGCTGGCCGAGTACGCCCCCTATTTCCGCCATATCCAGGCCAAATTCTACGAGATGAACGCGGACTGCACCGATCCTGCCATTGCCTATGACGAGGTGATCGACGTGCTGGTCGGCTGTGGCTGGGAAGGGACGCTGTCGAGTGAATATGAAGGCAATCGCTGGATCCAGGATGTCGAGGAGGTGGACAGTCGCGAACAGGTGCGCCGCCAGCACGTGATGTTCGAGAAGCTTATCGCAGAGGCCGAAGCCCGCCGCGCGCAGGGAGGCGCAAACTGATGTTCGACAAATATATAATCGACCCCGCCAGTGTCACCAATCTCGGCCCCGCCGATGCGCCCACGGGTTTCAGCTTTGCCACCAAGCTCGGCTATTATCGCGGGCTCGGCCTGTCGATGATCGAGGATCTCGCGGTCAGCATCGACGGGGAACAGGTACCGCGCAGCGCGATCCGCTTCGATGAGGGGCCGGGCCCGCTCACCCTGGACGAGATGGAAACCGCCTATGACCGGCGTTGGGCGTTCGGTGCGCAGGCGCTGATCCTCGTCGATTGCCCCGGTGGCTTTCCTGCGGGCGAACATCGACTGACACTGCAACAGCGACTGCGGATTTCCTATCTGCCGTTCCCCTCGTTCAACAATGACGAGAAGGTGATCATTTTCGCGGCCGTATAGTTCGCAGTTGATCTCGGACTTTGCCGGCCGAAACGCGGTGATTGCCATCGGTTGGGGCACGCGCCCGGTGGGGATCCGACACAAATTTGCGAAGCGCGGTCGGACGCAGATCACTGGCCGGCAACAGGAGGCGGCAGGAATATGGCGCGGTTTATTCGTCCGGGGGGCTTGAGCCTGATGCTCGTGCTGGCGGGCTGCGTTCATCCGGCCCCCGTCACCCAGTCCTCGCCCCGGGGCGAGGAATATGTGGCGATGGGCAGTTCCTTTGCTGCAGGCGCGGGGATCGGGCCGCAGCAGGCTGGATCGCCGCCACGGTGCGATCGCACGGTCAACAACTACGCATCCTTGCTTGCCGAAGCCGAAGGTCTTGCGCTGAAGGATGTGAGCTGCGGCGGGGCGACGACAGCGCATATCCTTGGTGCATGGGATGAATTGCCCGCGCAGATCGAGGCCGTTTCTGCGAATACGAGGCTGGTGACGATTACCGCCGGCGGGAACGACCTCGGTCTCGTCGGGACATTGTTCGGCGGCAGTTGCCGGGCCGGCGTCAACAGTTTCGGTGGGCCGTGTCGATCGGTGCCGGCTCCTTCGGAAAAAGACTATAGCGCGCTGGAAGGCCGGATGGTTGAGATTGCAAACGAAGTGCATCGCCGAGCTCCCAAAGCCCGGATCGTCTTTGTCCAATATGTTTCGCTCTTGCCGGAAACCCGGTGCGAAAAAACCGTTATCGATGAAGGGGGTGCGCAGGCTGCCCGGGCAATCGCCAGGCGTCTCGCCCAATTGACAGCAAGCGCGGCGCGCAAAGGCGATGCCGAACTGCTCGCGGCCGATGCGTTGTCTCTGGCTCATACTCCTTGTGCAAGTCAGCCATGGAGCAACGGCTTCTATGCCGACTACCCGAAAACCATAGGTGCACCTTGGCATCCAAACGCGGCTGGCCATGCGGCAATAGCGAAAACGCTTGAAAGCCTCATAGGCCAGGGCAAGACGCGCACGCGTTCAGCACCATAAGGCAAGTGACTGACGAAGCGCTGGCTCTGCCGCAAGCGGCTGCCGGGGTCGACCCGCCGGCGCTGCCTGTCGCTACCGCGGGTGCCTCGGGAGTATACAGGATTGAGAGTTACAGGGCTGAGGAGGCACTCGGCTGATCAGATCCTGCAGCCATATCGCCGGTGATCAGGCGGGCCCCGCGCTCGAACGTCAGGTAGTTCCAGATCCAGCTGATGGTTACCGACAGGCGGTTGCGCAATCCGTTCAGGTACCAGATGTGCGCCACGCACCACAGCAGCCACGCCAGATGCCCCGAGAGCCTGAGCCTGCCGATGCTGCAGACGGCGCGGGCCCGGCCGATGGTCGCCATCTGGCCATAGTCGCGATAGCGAAACGGCTCCACCGCGCGACCCGACAGGCGTTCGCGAATGGCCTGCGCGGCATAGCGCCCCTGCTGCTTGGCGGCCGGCGCCACGCCAGGACTTTCGCGCCCATTGGCATCCACGCACCGCGCGGTATCCCCGATCACGAAAATGTCGTGCGAGCCATGGGGGTGGAGCATGGAGTCGACTCCCACCCGACCGTTTCGATCGGGCGTGCAGCCGAGCCAGTGCGCAGCGGGCGAGGCCATCACGCCTGCGGCCCAGACCACCGTCTGTGCCGGTATGAAGTCACCGCTCACGATGACCCCGGCCGATGTGATCTGCTCGACCTTGCCGTGCAGTCGCACGTTAACGCCCAGCTTTTCGAGCGCCACGCGGGCTTGTTCCGACAAGATTTCCGGGAAGGACGGCAGTAGCCGGTCGGCCTTCTGCACGAGCCGGACCTTCGAGCAGTGCGGCGTGATGTGGCGGAAGTCCTTGCTGACCGACTGGCGCGCCAGTTCGGCGATCGCCCCGGCCATTTCCACCCCGGTCGGCCCGCCACCGACGACCACGAAGGTAAGAAGGGCGTCGCGGGTGGCCTTGTCGATCTCGGTCTCGGCCCTTTCCAGGGCGATGAGGACCCGGCGCCGGACTGACGTGGCATCGTCGATGGTCTTGATGCCGGGTGCATGCGGGGCCCATGCGTCCATGCCGAAATAGCTGTGGCGCGCGCCTGTCGCGACAATCAGCCAGTCATAGTGCAGGGGACAGTTGTTGCGCATGTGAACCGTGCGCGCCGTGCGATCTATCCGGCACACCTCGTCGAGCAGCACCCGCGTATTCTGCTGGTCGCGCAGGATCGAGCGGATCGACCCGGCGATGTCGGCCGGTGAAAGCCCAGCTGTCGCCACCTGATAGAGCAGCGGCTGGAACAGATGATGATTGCGCCGGTCGATGACCGTGACGTCCACCGGTGCACCGCCGAGCGCCTTGGCCGCCGCCAGCCCGCCAAAGCCACCGCCGACGATCACGACATGAGGGCGGGCGGACATGGCGGCAGTCTCCGGTTCGGCATGGAAGCGCCATGCGTGCAACCGTAGGTTCGTCTGCTGGGAGAGAAGGGTTACAGGTCCGACCTGTGCAGATGCGCGATTCCGGACTCCGCCGACAGCGCCTGTGCGGATCGAATGCCGATTTGATTTCCGAAGGCCTCTGCTCGGCTGAGCGCTGCTTTGCCGTTGGATGACCAGCTGACCACTATTCTGTTGTACAGACAACGGAACGATTTGGGTCTGTACATTGCATGTACAGACAGGTTTGATATATGTGTCTGTATGAAAGACCCCAACCTCCAACCGATAACACGCACGATCTTCTCCGATCTGGTGCAGCAGGTTGACGCGGCTCCGCCAGCCGGATCGGTCTATTCCCGCGAGCGTGACGGCATCACCTACCTCTATGCGAAGATTCCCGTCGGAAATGATCGGATCGATCGCTTCATAGGCAAACAAGGTGACGAGGAAGCCGAGGCTGAAGCCGCATCGCTGCGTCTGGGCGCTGATCTGGCGAAGAAGCGGCGGGACATCGTATCGATGCTCAAGCGAGACCGTCTGGCCGGCCCCGATCGCACCCTGGGCGCCGCACTGGACGCCATCGCCTATGCAGGTCTCTTCAGGGCGGGGGCAGTGCTGGTCGGTACGGCGGCCTATATGATGTTCGAACCGCTTGTCGGCCGCCGGCTTCCCGCACCCACTTTGATGACCGGGGATCTCGATCTCGCGACGGCCCGGCTTGCTCTCACAGCTGAACCGCCGGAGGGGATGGAGCGGATATTGAAGCGTGCCGACCGGACCTTCACGCCGATCCCGTCCCTCCGCCCCGGTGCGCCGCCGTCCCGCTTCCGCAACGCCGAGGGCTATCTGGTCGATCTGCTGACGCCGGTCAGAAGCCGGGCTGACAGAAATCCGATGTCGCTCGTCGGGCTGGAGGCGGGGGCGGTGCCGCTCCACTATCTCGGCTGGCTGATCGAGGACCCGGTGCCCACCGTTGCTTTATGGGGCGCTGGCATCGCCGTGAACGTGCCCCAGCCGGCCCGGTTCGCGGTTCACAAACTGATCCTGGCCCAGCGGCGGGATCAGGCCAATCGTCACAAGCGGATGAAGGATCTGGATCAGGCGCGGGCGCTGATCGAGGTGCTTCGGGATCATGACCGATTTGCCCTCGCCGACGCGGTATCGGATGCGCGGTCTCGCGGACGCAAAGGCTGGGCCGAACATATCGACCGCTCGCTTAACGAACTCGGCTTGAGCGACTCGATTGACGAATGACGGTGACGTCAGGTTTGGTGGTGGGGGGGGGGCTCGTTCCGAGCTGCTACATATCTGCTACACGGGGCATGAGGGCCGCAGTTCTCTGGCGGCCATCAGCGAAATCATAAGCTACGCGTAATAAATGCACTGGCACCGTAATTCGGAAAACTCGGGACGCTTCAAGGTTTTGCTTAACGGCAGCTTGGACGATCACCGTACCTGCCTAACTCTTCGTTTCATTGCGATAAAAGCCTCTACAAAAAAGGCAATTGCATGAACAATTATTGCCAATAGGCAAATCATTCCGCCAGTTAGCAAGGCAATCCCTTCTGGGGTACTATCACCGGCAGAGCCCAACCCCAGAATAAACATATACTGCCCTCCTTCGAAAACGATCTTCAACATCAACAAAGTCAGAACATGAACAAGCCACCGCACCTTCATTTTATCGACGGACAACCATATCAATAAAGATATTATTATTGGCAATGTTGTACTTATTATAAATCCTGCAATCGCAATTACAAAATATTTAACGCTATTCTGGAGCATAACAAATTTTGCCGCCTCAATTGACTCTCTAAGAGTTATAATAACTAAAAACAGGAATATTAAACCATAAGATATAAGAAAAGTTTTCTTCATATCTATTTCCAATAAAACCGATTGAGCAAATTAAGGCGAGGAATATAGATTTCATTTTACACAATATGTCTTGAACTCTGACGACAGCTGATTTTGGGTTCTTCCCGTAAATCCAGTCCCCTCCAGCATTACGGTGGC